>CAYPPW010000004.1:0-54571 GCA_964412755.1 uncultured Thermodesulfatator sp. | reverse complement strand
GAACTTTTACATTTATAAATTTTTAAATTTTCCCTATCCTCTTTTTCTACATTTAGAATTTCACCCCAATTTCCCCTTTGATAAGCATTTTCTAAAATATTAGTAACACTTTCACAATAATAATTTTTAACGGATTCATAAAAAGGGCTATCCTTAAAAGAAGATAAAAATTCTAAAGCATATTTTCTAGAAGAAAGGTAATTTTTATCCTCAAAATATATTTTTATTTCCCAAAAATTAGCTTCCTCAATTATTTTTTCCTCAGGATATCTATTTTTTATTAAAGTAATAAAAGATAACAAATCTTGTTTGGTTTTTTGAGGAACTAATTCCTTTACTAAAATCTTCTCATAAGCAAGTTGATATAATCGAAATTTAGATAAAAAGGCAAATTTACTTCCATCCCATTCTGTAATAATCAGTTCATAAAGAGTTTTAGCTTCCTCTATATCTGCTTTTTTAAAATAGGCTTCTGCTAATTTAAATATAAGTTCCGGAGCTTCTTGGTACATTCCATATACATTAATATAAGTAAAAAAATCCTCCCTTGCCCTTTTAAAGTTATCCTTATTTAAAAAGTAAGTACCTCTTATTAAGTATAATTCCCCTGCAGTTTTTTTGAGTAAGTTTTTATCTATTCCATATTCCTGAGATTTAGTTATAAAATAAAATAAAGCCTTTGCTTCATTTTTAAAATTTTCTTCACAATAGGAATCTAAAATACTTTTAAGTTGTTTTTGAGCATTTTGATAATCTCCTTTTACAATAAAAGCCTTGATTTTTATTTCATTTGCCAAACAGGCTTGGTATGTACCTATTTTAACAGATATTACCTTATCCGAAAAATTTATAGCATTTTCTGGATATCCAGTATTTAAATAACTTTCAGCCATTAAAATATTTTCTTCGGGAGTTAAAGAGAAATCAGGAGGTATTTTCTTAGATAGTTCAATCACCTTTTCGTAGTTTTTTTCCGTATATGCTGTTTTAATAATTTCTAAAACTTTTTCCACTTCTTGTTTTCTTATTTGCTCTTCTTCAGTTTTATTTGAAATGAGAGGAAGAAATTTTAAGCTTTTAGGTTCTTGAGAGAAACATAAATAAATTTTTATTAAGGTTATTAAAAAAATTCCCCAAAGAATTATTCCTATGTAGCGAATCTTTGATTGTGAATTATACATTTTATTAAACAATTGCAAGAACTATACCAAGTTATATTTTTTGAGTTTTTCAATAAAGGTGGTACGATTTAAATTTAACAATTTTGCAGCTTTAGTTTTTACCCCTTTTGAAATTTCAAGAGCTTTTTTAAGATAATAAATTTCAATATTTTTTAAAAGGACATTTAGTTCGATTCCATTTTCTGATATTTCCGGAAGTGAAATATACTTTAGAAGCATATCTTTATCTTCAGTTAAGCTTTCTTTTATTTGAATAGATGTATTATCAGGTAAAGAAAGATCAACTACATCAATAATATTATTTTCTGAGAGAATTATTGCTCTTTCAATTAAATTTTCTAATTCTCTAATATTTCCAGGCCAGGAGTAGTTTATTAAAGTTTCTATAGCACTAGAAGAAAAAGTTTTTTCTTCTATTCCTTCTCTTTCACAAATCTTTTTTAAAAAAAACTGAGCAAGAAGAGGGATATCTTCTTTTCTTTCTCTTAAGGGAGGAAGTTTAATCGGAATCACATTTAGTCTAAAAAATAAATCTTCTCTAAATCTTCCAGATTTAACTTCTTTTTCCAGATTTTTATTAGTAGCTGCAATAATTCTTACTTCAATTTTTATGGGATGATCACTTCCTAATCTTTCTATTTGTTTTTCTTGTAAAGCTCTTAAAAGTTTAGCTTGAAGCTTTGGACTAAGATCTCCTATTTCATCTAAAAAAATAGTTCCTCCATTAGCTATTTCAAATTTTCCAGGTTTACTCTTAATAGCTCCTGTGAAAGCTCCTTTTTCATATCCAAAAAGTTCAGCTTCTAAAAGTTCTTCTGGAATAGCAGCACAATTAATAGCTACAAAAGGACCTTTTCTTTGGCTACAGAAATGAATATATTTAGCTAAAACTTCCTTCCCGGTTCCTGATTCTCCCAGTAAAAGAACAGTACTAGAAGAAGGAGCCACTTTTTTGGCAAGCTCATAAATTTTTCTCATTTGAGGATTTAAGGTCTCTAAAAGATACATACTCAAAAATGTATTATATCACATTTTTGACAGAGATGTCAAATTTTTGAAAATATTATTATTTATTTATATATTTATGAGCATAACTCCTTACCCAATATCCTTCAAGTACATGAAAAATGCGAATTTTTTCAAGGAAATTTTTAGAGAAAGACCCTATTGGTAAAAAAATTATCTTTTTTCCTTGAATAGAAGCAAATTTTTTTGAAAATTGACTTGGTTGTCTTTTAGCTACATAAATTATATATTTTTCTAAACTATAATCAATTCCTGCTAAAAGAAGTCTTTCAGCTTTATTTTCTGCAATGTCAAAATAAGGGTCTTCCCAGATGTCATAAACTCTCATTGGTGGATAGGTAAGCATAAAGCCTCCATATTTAGCTTTTGCTATTCCAGGACCTACTATGTTTTCCTTTGGATCTGTAGCATAAAAAGCCATGTCCGATTCTTGATGGTGTTCTCCGTGCCAGGTAAAATTCCAAGGATAATTTTCTTTCCCAGTTAAAGGATCAGGATCTTCTTCAAAAATAATAACCACAGACCCTGCTTTAGCGTAAGCTTGAGGATTTTCTTTTACATATGGAGTTTCTTCAAACCCCCATCTTCTTATAGTTTCCCTTATATCTAAACCATCTTTTAAAGATGTAGTAAAAGGTTCTATTTTTCTTAAATTTTCAGTTATTATTTTTAATCCTTTTTCCATGACTTTTTTCCCAAATGTTTCCACAATTAAGTCTTCTGGTGGAAAAGAGCAAATTACCTTTCCAGAGAAACTTTTTTTAAAAATCCTTCTTTCTTCTGTTGTAGTAAATTTTTTTAAGAATTTTAAATGGCTTCTAAGACTTTTAATTTTTCTAAAAATTCTTAATTTTTTAGTAGGAAGGTTCAAATCCTCTGGAGAAAGATAAATTGATGGGAAAGGTGAAAGTTGTTTATCTTGAAATTCATAAAAAGTAGCTATTTCCCAAAAACAAAAAGAAAATTCATCTCCACCAATTCCCCTTATTGCCAAAATAAGAGTATAAAGATCAGGAACATATTGTCCTTTTATTAAAAGAAAATTTCTTAAAAATTGGCCAAAAACTTGTAAGTCTTTAAAAGAAAGTTTTGTTCCTGTTTCTTTATAGTATCTTTGTCTTGCTTTTTCAAAAATTTCTTCATATAGACTTAGCCTATCCAGATAAAAATTATGGCTTTCTAAAATTTTATCTTTTTCTTTTTCAAATTTACTCTGAATATATCCAGGTTCTGTTAATATTTCTCTTAAGCTTTTAGAATCTAAAGTATAAATTTCTATTTCCTTAGGAATGTTTTGAGGAAAATATAATAAACCTCTGGTAAATTCTAAAGATTTTATTACTCCCTTTACTTGATAAAAAGGCAATACTATAGCTAAAATATTATATTTTTCAGAAAGATTTTTTAATTTTTCTGCTATATATTTTTCTCTTTCTGTAATTACTTCTTCAAAAAAGGATAAACAAGCTTCGGTATATTTAGAAAAACTTAAATCTTTTATAAGATAAGGAGGTAAAGGAACAAAATGTGCTATTTCCTCATAAGAAGTTTCTTTAGGTAAATCCACTAAAAAAAGATCAATATTATGAGAGATAGCATATCTTGTAGTAGCCACCAGGGGACAAAGAGGTTCTGTAATTAAATATTCAGTTAATTTGTTTCTATAAGTAAGGGAAATGGCTGAAATATTAGGAAGTAATTTTACAGCAGTTATCCATTTTTCTTTTAGAAAATAAGGCAAAGTTATTATAATAGCTTGAGGTTTAATTTCGTGAAGTGATTTTAATATGCATTGAGTAATTTCTAGATTTGCTGAAAAAAAAGGAAGGAAATATAAAAACTGAGTTTTATTTAAAAATGTTTTTTCTATTTTAATCATATTTGAAGACCTTTAAAGTTAATCTAAAGGTCTGAGGAGAGGTTTAGTAATTTTTTTGTTTTCTATTACTTCCTTAAAGTATATTAAAGCTTGAGGTCCTAATATAATAGATATAGCTTCTTTAAGAAGGGATATTAAATTTTCAGATTCTCCAGAGGATTTTTTTAAATAACTTAGTTTTTTAAGAATATACCTTCCTATATTTACTCCATCTCTTACACTATAAATTTCTCCGCATTCATGAGCAAGTTGTAGAAATCTTACTATATAATCAATGAGACCTTCTTCTGCCCAAGGTAAATTAGTTTTTAAAATCGCTTTTTCTTCTTCATAGGAAGGAAAGTCTATGAATATTTGCGGTTGAAGTCTTGATTGAATATATTCTGGAAGTTCAAAGGTTGAAGCATCTTCATTCATAGTGACACATAATCTAAAATTGGGATGAGCTTTTATTTTAATTCCAGCTATAATAGACTCTACATATCTTCTGGTATCAAGAAGAGGGGCAAGCGAAGCCCATGATTTTTCACTCATTCTATTTGCTTCATCAATTATGGCTACTCCACCTCTTATCATAGCAGTAACAATAGGGCTTGCCACATATCTAATCTTTTTATCTTCAGAAATTACAGGTATTATAATAAGATCTTCTGGACGTGTATCTACTGTAGCTTGGAAAATATACACTTCTTTATTTAATTTTCGAGCAGCAGCATAAGCCAAAGTAGTTTTTCCAACTCCTGGTTTACCAATAAGTCTAGGAGTAAGGGGAAAATCTTTTTCATCTAAAACTAACCAACAGGCAATAATTTGTTCAATAATTTCCTCTCTTGGATAAACAGGAATATTTAATTCATCAGGAGAGGAAAGATATAAAGTTACACCATCTATAATAACTGATTCCATAATATTAAAATATATCTCCAATTAAAATTTTTTCTACCCTTTAATTTTGTAGTAAAATTAAAATTTATGAAGAGAGAAACCTGGGCAACAAAAATTGGCTTAATTTTTGCTGCAGCAGGAAATGCTATAGGGCTGGGTAATATATTAAGATTTCCTTCTAAAGTAGCTCTTTATGGAGGAGGAGCCTTTATTGTTCCTTACCTTATTTCCCTTATTTTACTTGGAATTCCTTTAATGATTTTAGAATGGGTTGTAGGAAGGTATGCAGGTTCTAAAGGATATGGTTCTATGATAGGAATTATGGGAGAATTTTTTCAACAATCTCGTCTTTCAAGGGTTATAGGAACTTTTGGGGTAGCAATACCAGTGCTTATTGTGTGTTATTATATCTACATAGAATCTTGGACGCTTGGATATGCTATTTTTTCATTGTTTCAAAAACTTCCATTACCTATAAACACTACTGATCCTAATCTTGCTATAAAGCCTTTTTTAAATTTCTACAAAACTTATACTAAACCTTCTTTTTGGGCAATTTTGTTTTTAATCATTACTTTGATGATAAATGGATATATTTTAAATAAAGGAGTAGTGAAGGGAATAGAAATTACAGCCAAAATTGGTATCCCTTTACTTTTTTTAATGGGAATTTTTTTATCTTTTGTATCTCTATCTATAAATAATTGGAAAGGGCTTGAAGGTTTGTATTTTACTTTTAGACCAAATTTTTCTAAACTTTTTGATCCACAAGTATGGGTTGAGGCCTCAGGTCAAGTTTTTTTTACTTTATCTTTAAGTATGGGAGCTATCGCTACTTATGCAAGTTATGTAAAAAAGAATGAAGATGTATTAAAAATTGGTCTTTATACTATAGGGATGAATGAATTTGTTGAAATATTTATAGGTGGTTCTATAGCTATTCCCGCAGCTTTTGCTGTTTTTGGAGCAGAATCTATTCCTATATTGGCAAAAGAGGGGACCTTTAGAATCGGATTTATGAGCATGCCAGCTATTTTAATAAATTTACCTTTTGGAACCTATCTTTCTTTTTTATGGTTTTTTCTTCTTTTTATCGCAGCTTTAACTTCATCCCTAGCTTTAATTCAACCCCTTATTGCTGTTTTTGAAGAGGAAATAAAAATTTCTCATTCAAAAGCCACCTTCTTTTCTATGATAATAGTCTCCATAGGAGCTTTTCTTTCTGCATTCATTCCTGGTTTTCTTGATGAATTAGATTTTTGGGCTGGGACTTTATTTCTGCTAATTTTTGGTTTTATAGAGATTTTAGTCTTTGTTTGGATATTTGGAGTGGAAAATTTTTATAAAGAACTTAATAGAGATGTATTTTTAAAGATTTCTAAAGTTTGGGTTTATGTATTTTATATTACTTCCTTTATTTTTATAGGTTTACTTTTTTATTTTTGGGCGATAATTAAATTTCCTGAATATATAAAAAAGTTCAGTTGGAATCTTATGATTTCAAGAGGCTTTATAATCTTCTTATTTTTAATTCTGATCTGGATAGCCCTTAAAAATAAAAAAATCTTTTTTCTTAATATTGTTGACAAAAGAAAATTTTTTAAAAATATTAACTTTGATATAAAATGATTTTAGTTATTTTTTCCATAATTTTTTTGATTATTTTAGGGTTTTTGGTGATATTGATTATTATTCTAAAAAGATCAGAAATAAAACCAGAAAATCTAGAGGCTATTATATTGAAAATATGGAAGGATTCGGGGCTTAATGAAAAAATAGGAGAATTAACGGTTCAAGTGAGAGAGATAAAAGAGATGCATAAATCAATTGAGCAAATGTTAAGGGTGCCTTCTGAAAGGGGGGCTTTTGGTGAAATAGCTCTTGAGGTTCTTCTTTCTGATCAGCTTCCTCCAGAAATGTTTGGAATTAGAAAAAAAATTTTAGATGGCAAAATTCCCGATGCTTATATTAACTCTACTGCTGGAATTATTTGTATTGATTCGAAGTTTCCACTAGAAAATTACAGAAAAATGCTAGAAGCTGAGGATTTAAAAGAAAAAGAAAATTTTAAAATAAAATTTTTGAATGATGTGAGACATCATTTAGAGAAAATAGCCAATGATTATATATGTCCTGATAAAGGTTCTGCTGAATTTGCTTTCGTTTATATACCATCTGAAGGAGTTTATTGGTTTTTAGTAAATTATGCTTTTGAGTTATTGAGGGATTATGCAAAAAGAGGAGTTCAAGTGGTTTCTCCTTTAACTTTATCACATAAAATAGAACTTATAAAAGCAGGAGTTCATGCTAAAAAGCTTTCGGAGGAAGCAGAAAAAATAAAAAACTTTATTATTAAGCTTTCTAAGTATTTTGAAGAAATAGACAAAATATGGAAGGTTTTTTATGAAACTCATTTAAGAAATCTTTCTGGTAAAGCTGAAGAGTTAGATAGAGCTTATAAAAAGTTAAGAGAAGAATTTACCAAAATAACAAAGTTTCAATAAGATTAAATAAAGGCTTGACAAGATATAAATTAATAATATATTAAAGTTTAAAGCCGAGGTGGCGGAATTGGTAGACGCGCTGGCTTGAGGGGCTAGTGGACCTTGCGTCCGTGCGGGTTCGAGTCCCGCCCTCGGCATTTGTTATTTTTCTTTCTTTGGACTTAATATTTCTTGTAAAGTTTCTCCCAATAAAGTAAAAGCTAATACAGTTATAAGAATAGCTAAACCAGGAAAAATAGAAAGCCACCAGGCAACTTCTAAAGTTTCTTTTCCCTCTATTAAAATATTCCCCCATGAAGGAATAGGAGGTTGAACTCCAATCCCTAAAAAAGATAAAGCAGATTCAATAAGAATAGCCTGCCCTAATCCCAATGAAGCTGAAACCAAAATAGGAGGTAAAGTATTAGGAAGAAGATGCTTAAAAATGATTCTAAAAGTTCCTGCTCCGTACACCTTAGCTATTAATATAAAATCCCTTTCCTTTAAAGAGAGAATCTCTGCCCTTACTAATCTTGCAACACCCATCCAGCTTGTTGCCCCTATTACTATCATAATAGTTAAAATAGATGGTTCCAAATAAGCAATTACAGCTAAAATTAAAAATATAGTAGGAAAGCAAAGCATTATATCTATAAATCGAGAAATAATTTGATCTATAATACCTCCGAAATAGCCTGCTAATGAACCTAAAAAAGTTCCTATCAACAAAGAAATTCCTACTGCTACCAAACTTACCTCTAAGGAAATTCTTGAAGCATAAATCATTCTGCTTAATACATCCCTTCCTAAAAGGTCAGTGCCTAAGGGATGTTTTGAAGAAGGGGAAAGAAGAATTTCATCCACATTGATCTCAAAAGGATCATATGGAGAAAGATAAGGAGCAAATGTGGCTAAAAAAATTAGTATTAAGATTATAGTTAGAGAGAAAATTCCGGTTTTATTTTTTACTAATTCCTTCAGAAAATTTTTCATTGTTTTGTAGCTTCAAGTCTTATTCTCGGATCTGCTAAGGCATATCCTATATCAGCTAAAAAATTTCCCAATAAAGTTAAAAAGGAGATTAAAAAAAGATTTGCCATAATTACTGGATAGTCTCGTGCCATAACAGCTTGCCACATAAGTTGTCCTACTCCTGGAATTCCAAATATTGTTTCAAAAATTACACTTCCTCCTATTAATCCTGGAAGAGAAAGTCCTAAAATAGTAATTAATGGAAGAAGAGCATTTCTTAAAGCATGTTTATAAATTATAACTTTTTCTGGGATTCCCTTTGCTCTGGCAAAAATAATAAAATCAGCTTTTAAAACTTCATACATGGAATTTCTAATATATCTTAAAGGTCCAGCTATTCCTCCAAATACTGCCACAAAAATAGGACAAATTAAATGCTTCGTCCAGTCAATGATTTTTTGAATAATATCCATTTCTTCATAACCAATAGTTGAATGTAGGCCTGATATAGGGAGCCATTGAAGTTTAACTCCAAAAATCATCATTAAAATAATTGCTAACCAAAAACTTGGCATCGCATAACCTATAAAAGTAATAATAGTTACTATTCTATCAAAAATACCACCAGCTCTTACTGCTGAATACACACCGAGTGGGATACTTAAAACCAGGATCAAAATTAATGAAAGGGCATTTATAAAAATGGTCACAGGTAATCTTTCTTTTATTTTATCCCAAACAGGTCTTTGATCTAAAGAAAAGGATTTTCCAAAATCAAATTTAACAATTCCTTTTAGCCAATTCCAATATTGAAGATAAAAGGGTTTGTCAAGTCCATACATTTTTACTAATTTTTCTCTATATTCAGGAGTAATTTTAGGATTAAATTCAGTAATAGGACTTAATGGTCCTCCTGGAGCTAAATGAATAGTAGAAAAACTAATAAGGGTTATCCCTATAAGAGTTAACAAAAGAGTTAATAATCTTTTTATTAGAAAAGCTATCATTTTATTCAGATTTTTAAAAATTTTCTCTCTGCTTCAGAGGCTTTTAAATAAAGAGGTAAAAGTTCTTCTGCAGTTTTTATTTCAGCTGTACCTTCTTTTAATTTAAGATAAGCTAATTTAGCCAATAAACCTGCAGTAATAGAAGGATAAACAGAGGGTTTTAAATATAGATTATTTAAGCTCTTTTTTAAGAAATTATCCCATTTTTCTAAAGTTTCACTTATAAAAAGAGATGGAGTTTTTACAAAATTAGGAATTTCCTTAATAGATATACAAATAGGTAAAATCTTTGTTTTGAGAGAAAAGTTTTTCCATTCATAAGAAGCAAAAAATACTTCTTTACTATAGGCATCTATCAAAGTTATTATTGTTCCTGGATATCCTATGAAGTTAGTTGCTAAAATTTCTAAACTACATATTGAGATAATTGGTTTTGGAAAAACAAGATAAAAACCCTTTATTATCGAAAGCCCTATTCTTAACCCAGTAAAGCTTCCTGGGCCTATATCTATGGCATAATAATCTATATCTTTTAAACTAAAATTTAAAAGTTTTTCTAAAAAAGGAAGGCTCTTAAAAATAAGGGTAGAATAAGATTCTTTGGAACTAAGAGTTATTTCACCTATTAGTTTTTCTTTAAAAAGAGCAAGTCCTCCGGTTTTACCAGAGGTTTCAATAGCAAAAATTAGGGGAGCTTCCATCCACTAAGAAGTTTCATAATATCGTTATAAAAAACAGCTATACTTAAAGCAATTATTAACATTAATCCTATTTTAAAAATTAATTCTTGAGTTTTTAAAGAGAGAGGTTTTTTTCTTATAGCCTCTATTCCAAAAAGAACAAGATGACCTCCATCAAGCATAGGTAAAGGAAGGATATTAATAACTCCTAAATTTATTGATAAGATTGCAGTAAAAGAAAGAAGAGCAAAAATTCCCAGTTTTGCTGTTTCTCCTGCCATTTTTCCTATACTAATGGGTCCTCCTAAGGTAGAAAAAGGAAGCTCTCCGATAAAAAGTTTATAAATAGCTATAAAAATTAAACTTGTTATTTCTGATACCTTTTTTATAGCTAATAAAAAAGCTAAAAAGGGGTTATATTTTTTATGAATTATTTCTTCTGAAGATTTAATCCCAATTATGGGAATCAAAGTTTTTTTACCAAAAATATTGTAATCTTCCTTTAGTTCAGGTTTAATTTTGACTTCCCAAATTTTTTCTTGTCTTTTTATTTTTAAAATAATTTCTTCTTGAATTTGTTTACTTCTTAAGGAAAGAACAAGATCTTGAAAGGAGTCAACCTTTTTTCCGTTTATTTCCAAAATTTCGTCTCCAGCTTTAAGACCAGCTTTTTCTGCCGGAGAATTTGGTAAAATCCCTCCTATTTTAGATGGAGATAAGTAAATTCCTATTACAGAAAATAAAAACCAAAATACTATAACAGCTAAAATAAAATTGGCTAAAGGACCTGCAATTACGATAAAAGCTTTTTGTAAAGGTGATCTAAAGGCAAAAGCCTTGCTAGTTTCAACCACAGAAGGAATAGTTTCTGGATGTTCACCATAAAGCTTTACATATCCACCTAAAGGAATAAGAGAAATTCTATATTCAGTTTCTCCTTTGTTAAATCCTACTAAACGCGGTCCAAAACCTAAGGAAAAAATTTCAACTCTAACCCCCATCCATTTAGCACTTAGAAAATGTCCTAATTCATGAACCAAAACAAGAATTCCAATTATTATAATAGTTACTATTAGAGTCATTATCATTGTTTAGATCTCTCAATTAAAGTTTTTGTAAATTTACAAACCTCTTGGTGAAATTCTAAAATTTCATCAATATTGTTGAAATTAATAGAAGGTATTTTAAATTCATTTACAGTTTTTTCAAGGAAATAAAAAATTTTGTTAAAAGGAATTTCATAATTTAAGAAAGCCTCTACAACTATTTCATCTGCTGCTTCAAGAATTAATGGGTATGGTTCTCCCTTTTTCCCTACCTCATAAGCCAATTTTAAGCAAGGAAATTTTTTAAAATTTGGTTTTTTAAAAATAAGATTATTTAACTGCCAAATTTCTAAATTTTTTATAGGTAAGTTTTTTCT
Source organism: uncultured Thermodesulfatator sp. (assembly GCA_964412755.1). Lineage (GTDB taxonomy): Bacteria > Desulfobacterota > Thermodesulfobacteria > Thermodesulfobacteriales > Thermodesulfobacteriaceae > Thermodesulfobacterium. Next base: position 43,035 of record CAYPPW010000004.1, on the reverse strand, counting down.
ATATGGGTAATTTAAAGCATAAGCTATAGGGATTTTCATATCAGGTAAACTAAGATGCATTAAGTAACATCCATCCTTTAATTTTACTATAGCATGAACCAAACTCTGGGGATGAATAATTACTTCTATGTTTTCTAGGGGTATTTCAAATAATATCATAGCTTCTAAAACTTCAAATCCTTTATTCATTAAAGTAGCTGAATCAACGGAGATTTTTTTACCCATTCTCCAGGTAGGATGAGAAACAGCCATTTCTGGAGTAATTTTGTCAAATTCTTTTAAAGAGGTTTTATAAAAAGGACCCCCTGAGGCAGTGAGAATGAGTTTTTCTATATTTTCTTTTTTTTCTCCTTGAAGCAATTGAAAAAAAGCTGAATGTTCACTATCCACAGGGATAAGTTGAGCTCCAGAATGAGAGATAACATCTTTAAGAAGTTTTCCTGCGCTTATAATACTTTCTTTATTAGCTATAGCTACTCTTTTCCCGGATATTAGTCCATAGTAAGTAGGTATCAAAGCTTTTATTCCAGATATTCCTATTATTACAATATCAATTGAATCCAAAGTAGATATTTCCTTAAGACCTTCATCTCCCCACAAAACATTAGCAGAATAATTAAGGGTTTCTTTTAAAATCCTTGCATCATCTTTATTTTCAACTATTAAATAAGGAACTTTAAATTGTTCAGCAATACTTTTAAGTTCTCTAATTCTTGATTTTGCAGAAAGAGCTATTATTTTAAAATTGTCCGGAAATTCTTTCACAATTTCTATAGTAGATCTTCCTATAGAACCTGTTGCTCCAAAAATAGCTAGATTTTTCATTCTGAGTTACTGTTGAGTATTGTTTCCAGAAATAGGATAAGAACTTTTAGGAGGTATAGGAACAGAAGGGGGTATGGGTAAAGGTTCTTTTTTGGTAGAAGGAGTTTCTATTTTTAAAATAGAGGGTTTATGTTTTTCAGTAAATACTTTAGTAAGAAGTATAGAATTTAAGAAAAAAAGAATAATCAAAATCATGGTTACTTTATTTAAAAAGTTGGTAGGTCCTCCTCCTCCAAAAATAGCTTCAGCTCCTCTAAAAACCGCTCCATATTCAGAACCTTTAGTTACATTTATTAAAACAATTAAGATTATCAAAATGGCTAATATTATTTGAAATATAACTAAAAAAAGTTCCATTTTTTATTTTTTATATATAAGTTCTGCTCCTGGCAAGCTACTTACCGGTTCAGTTAACAACATTTCTCCGTTTTTGATCCAGTTTTTAAGTATTTCTGCAATTTCTCTTGCTTTTGCAAAACTGGATATAGGATGAGAGGGGACCTCTTGTCCAAGTATGTTTACTTTTCCACTTTTCAATTCTGCATAGCTTACAATTCCATAATTTCTTTTTATTCCATTAGGATAGTCATAAGAATAATCCACTACTTGAGTAAAGAGATCTTCATCTGAAAGACCAGCCCATTCTGCTATTAATTCATTTAAAATAGGAATAGGTATTCCTAATCCTACAGCTAAAGAACATCCATACCCTATATGACTCGTTCCCACTAACCATTTAGGGCTCATTTCTTTTAGATTTCCTATTACCATAAGGGTAGCTGCAGGTTGTATAGGTACACCTTTAGGAGTTCTTTTTACTTCCATGTTATGCTGAGTTCCACACCAGATAACATAACCTTTTGCTCCTCCTAAAAATATTCTTGTGCCAATTCCTATAGTTTTCAAATAAGGATCTTTCAACAAAGGAGAAAGACAGCCTGCTGTAGCATAATTAGCATTGCCTAAATTAGGTTTTAGAACTCCCATATAAGTATATAAAATTTTATCTGAAAGATTAATGGCACAATTATAATTTTGATAAGCATTCCTTGGATTACATAACACTGCATTAACTAAATCATGAATAGTTATTTCAGCTTCATAGGTTCTTCTAGGATAACAATGAGTTCCATATCCTAGGGCTCTTAAATGAATTTTTTTTCCAGCTACCAAATCATGTATTACATGTCCACCACCATAAAGAAATTGTCCAGGAAAAACTTTATTAAGTGGATCATCCTCTCTTGTTTCAGTTGCTCCTATATAAAAATCTACAGCTGCAAGTCCACCATAAGCAGGGACATCATTTAACCATACTTTATAGGCTTTTATAGTTGGAATAGGGTGACCAAAATTGATAAAGGCTCCAGAAGAACACATAGGAGAAAAGGTTCCAGTTGTAACTACATCTACTTCCTTTGCCGCCTCAACAGGTCCTATATCTTTTACTAACTTTGAAAATTCTTCAGCTGTTAATACAACTACCTCTCCTTTTTCAATTCTTTTGTTAATTTGATCTAAAGTTTTTTTGACTTTAATTTGATTATTCATGGTTTATTCTATTATAGAAATTACTTTATGTCCTAAACTTTCCAAATCAGAAGCTATTTTATCAAGAGCTGTTTTTTCTAATCTTATAAAGTAGACCTTTTCTCCGTTTAAATTTACATCCATTCCAATTGAAATAATTTTCCCTCCGTTTTTTCTTATAATTTCTAATACTTCGTCTAGATTGTCTTTCTTGGGTATTACATCTAAACGTGAAGAGGACTTTAAAAGTCCCATTAGTTCAATAAAAGCTTCAAGGATGTCTGTAATGGTAATTATTCCTATTAATTTTTCTCCACTTACTACCGGAAGCCCTCCTATTTTATATTTATAAATTATTCTTGCAACTTCATCAATTGAAGTTTCAGGATCAACAGTGATTGGATTTAAAATCATCACTTCTTTTAAAGGAGTTTGAAGTTGTTCAGAAGAAAGATAAGCTCTTAAATTACTTTCTGTAACTAATCCTACCAGTTTTCCGTTTTCTATCACAGGTAAATGTCTAATGGAGAAACGACGCATTAACTGAATAGCATCTTCTATAGTATCTTTAGGAGATGCTGTAATTACTTCGGTAACCATCCAATTTTTTACTTTCATATATCAACCCCAAATTTCTTTAAAAACACTATACCATAAAAATTTAAAAACAAAACACTTTAAGCAAGAGAATTCAAATTTAAGTAATTTTTTAAAATCTTCGAGGTAGGTGTATTTACCTTTAGGAAATCTTCTATAGGGCCTTCAAAGAGAAGATATCCTCCTTTTTCTCCACCTTCTGGCCCAAGTTCAATTATCCAATCAGCCCATTTAATAAGTTCTAAATTGTGTTCAATAACTATTACAGTATGTCCTTTTTCTATCAAACCCTGTAAAACTTTGACTAGTTTTTCAGTGTCTTTTATATGGAGACCTGTTGTAGGTTCATCCAAAATAAATACATTCCCTCCTTTCGAAGATTTGACAAACTCTTTGGCTAATTTTATTCTTTGAGCCTCACCTCCAGAAAGAGAAGGACTGGGTTGTCCAAGAGTTAAATAGTCAAGTCCTATTTCACATAAAATATTTAATTTTTGATAAACTTGGGAAAAATGAGAAAAAAAATCCTTTGCAGAGGAAAAATCCATATTTAATACTTCGGAAATATTCTTCCCTTTAAAATAAATTTCTAAGGTTTCAGGATTATATCTCTTTCCTTCACAGTATTCACATGTTTGATACACCTCGGGTAAAAATTTTAATTCTATTTTTATAAAGCCTTGACCTTTGCAATAAGGACATTGACCCTCTTGAGTGTTAAAAGAAAAACGTCCTTCTTTATATCCTCTTTGTCTTGCTAGAGGAGTTTGAGCAAATATTTCTCGTATATTAGTAAAAACATTAATATAAGTTGCAGGAGTAGATCTTGGAGTATTTCCAATAGGGGAATGGTCAACTAAATATACTCTATTAATTTTTTCAAATCCTTCTAATTTTTCTAAACCCCATAACTCAAAAGGTTTTTTTGTTTTTTTACTTAAAAGGATATTTAAATTTTCATACAATACATCACATATCAAAGTGGATTTTCCTGAACCAGAAACTCCTACAACTACAGTTAAAGCTTTTAAAGGAATAGAAACATTTATATTTTTTAAATTTCTTAAGTGTACTTTTTTAAGAATGATAAATTCAGAGGGGCTTCTTTTAAGACTTTTTATCTTTTTTCTATTAATGTCTTTTAGAGCTTTTGCAGTTTCTGAGTGTTCTTGTTTGAAAAGTTCTGATGGAGGACCTGCAAAAATAATTTTTCCTCCCTTTTCCCCTCCTCCTGGACCAAGATCAACTATATAATCAGCAGAAAGAATAGTATCTTCATCATGTTCAACAACTATTACCGTGTTTCCTTTTTCTTTAAGGGATTTTAATACATTAATTAATTTAAAGTTATCTTTGGGATGAAGTCCAATAGTAGGTTCGTCTAAAATATAAGCTACACCTGTTAAATTGCTTCCGATTTCTGCTGATATTCTAACTCGTTTAGCTTCTCCCGAAGAAAGAGTATCTGCAGATCTTCCAAGGGTTAAATATCCTACTCCTAATTCTATTAAACAATTAAGTCTTGAGAGAATTTCTGAAATTATTCCTTCTGCTAAAAATTTTTCTTTTCTTTCAAGTTTAAGATTCTTTAAAAAATTTTTTATCTCATAAATGCTTAATTCACATAATTCAGGAAGACTTACCCCATTTATTTTATAACAAAAAACTTCATTTTTATATCTACTTCCTTTACAGTATGGACATATTTTTTCTTCTATCCTACCTAATCCTTCACAATAAGGACAACCTCCTACTTTGGAATTAAATGCAAAGAGTAAAGGATCTGGATCTATGAGGCTTATTCCACATTTTATACAAGCTCTTTTTTTACTAAAAAGAAATTCTTTAGAATCAAGCCTAAGTATAGCAGAACCGTTTCCTTCCTTTAGAGTTTTGAGAAAAAGCTCTTTAAAAATATCAGATTTTTTAAATTCTGTTTTTCCTATTATCACTTCTATGGTATGTTCTTTATATCTTGATAGGGAAGGAATAGGAGGCATTTTATAAAAAACATGATCAATCCTTACCTCATGATAGCCAGAATTTATAAGTTTTTCAAAAAGATTTCTGTAAATACCCTTTCTATGCTGAACAACAGGAGCAAGAAATAAAATGGGATCTTTAGGATTTTCAGCTTTTAACATTTCAAAAGCAAGTTCTAAAAGTTCCTCCTCATTATGAGGTTTTAATTCAGTTTCACATTTTGGACAATAGGTCTTACTTATTTTAGAATAAAGAAGTCTTAAATAAGGAAGTATTTCTGTAAGAGTACCTACAGTTGAACGAGGTGAAAGTTCTCCAGATTTTTGTTCTAAAGCTACAGTAGGAGGAATACCAGAAATAAGATCATAATCTATTTCTTCATAAAGTTTCAAAAATTGTCTTAAATAAGCCGGAAGTGTTTCTAAGAATCTTCTTTGTCCTTCAGTAAAAATTACATCAAAGGCTAAAGTAGATTTTCCTGATCCAGAAACTCCAGTAATTACAATAAATTTTTCTCTTGGTATATCTAAATCTACATTTTTTAAATTATGATGCCTTATTCCTCTTAATTTAATTAAAGGATCATCATAATAATAATTCTTTTCCTTGTTTGCTTTTTCTTTTAATTTTAATCCATTTAAATATTCTCTTAAATAACATGCAGTAGGACTAATTTTATGATCTAAAAAATCCTTTAATGGGCCTTCAAAGAGAAGATATCCTCCTTTTTCTCCACCTTCTGGCCCAAGTTCAATTATCCAATCAGAAGCTAAAATGACTTCTGGATTATGTTCTACTATTACTATAGTATGACCCTGTTCTTTTAGATATTTTAGAGAAAGGATTAACTTTTCTATATCTTTTAAGTGAAGTCCTACTGTAGGTTCATCAAGGAGTATAAGAGCTTTTTCTCTTTTTATTTGGGTTAAAATTTCAGCTATTTTTAATCTCTGAGCTTCTCCTCCTGAAAGGGTTGAAAGTGGTTGCCCGAGTTTTAAATAACCAAGACCTAATTTCTGAAGAATTTCAAGATTTTTTTTAATAAGAGGATGGTTCCCAAAAAATTCTAAAGCATCTTCAACTGTTAGTTCCAAAATTTCAGCAATATTTTTATTCTTCCACTTTACCTGAAGAACTTCTTCTTTAAATCTTGTTCCTTTACATATTTCGCATGGAATTATTATATCTGAAAGAAATTGCATTTCTACAATTTCAAATCCTAAACCTTTACATTCTGGACACTGAGCAATTTCGGAATTAAAAGAAAAAAAAGTTTCTGTATATCCATATTTTTTTGCCAAAGGTGTACTAGCTAAAAGTTTTCTTATGTAAGGTAAAATTTCTATATAAGTTGCAACTACACTTCTTGGAGAACGTGCCAGAGGTTCCTGCGTAATAAAAAGCACTTGAGAAATTTCTTCAATCCCTTCTATTTTAGAACAAAATTCAAATTCTAACTCTTGTTTATATGCACTAACACCTTTATAGATAATCTCCTCAAGAAGAGTAGATTTTCCTGATCCAGAAACCCCAACAATAGAAGTTATTGTGGAAAGGGGTATAGAAAAGGTTATCCCCTTCAAATTATATTTTTTAGCATTTTTTATTTTCAACTTTTTAGTATAAAAATTACTTGATGATAAAAATTTTGATTCTCTTGGGCTGCTTATAATTTGAAGAGCAGATGAGGTAGGAGTTTGTGTCTCAAAAATTTTTGAGGGACTACCTTCAAAGAGAAGATATCCTCCTTTTTCTCCACCTTCAGGTCCAAGATCTATTAAAAAATCTGCTTGGGTAATTATTTCTGGATCATGTTCCACCACTACCACGGTATTATTTTGGCATACTAAATCTTCCATAAATTTTAAAATTTTCTGTGTATCCTTCGGATGAAGTCCGGTTGTAGGTTCATCAATAAGATAAAGAGTTTCTACCAGATTTGAAGAAAGTGCTCTGGTGAGAAGACATCTACTTGCTTCTCCACCAGAAAGTGTTTTACTTGCTCTTCCTAAGGTTAAATAAGAAAGCCCTACTTCCTCTAAATAAGAAAGCCTTCTCAAAATCTCTTTACCTAATCTTTGCTCTGCAATTGAAGTGGTTTTGGAAAGAAATTTTTTTATAAATTTTTTTGCTTTTGTTATTTCTAAATCATAAAAATCTGCTATATTCAAATCTCCTATATAAAAAAGTAAGGCTTGAGGATTAAATCTAGTTCCTTTACAAACCGGGCAGACAATTTCTCTTCTTAATTTAGATAAAAGAATCCTTATATGTGCTTTATATTTTTTATTTTCAAGCCAATCAATTACCTCTTTTAAACCATACCAATCTCCTTCTCCCCAAAAGATTTTTTGTTTAATCTCCTCTGGTAATTTTATAAAAGGTATATTGGGATCTATTTTATGTTTTTTTAAAAAATCTAATAAATCCATTTTAACTTCTAACATAAAAGGAAAATCAAGTAGAGGTATGGCACCATTTTTTATTGACTTTTCAGGATATTTAACCAAAGAAACAAAATCTATTACTAAAAGATTTCCAAATCCTTTACATTTAGGACAGGCTCCCTGAGAGGTATTAAAAGAAAAAAGATTAGGATTTTTTAATGGAACCTTAAATCTACAGGTTGGACAAACTAGTTCCTGGGTATACCAGATTTCTTCTCCATATAAACTTTTAACTTTTAACCAATTAGAAATTTTAAAAGCCTGTTCAATAGCTAAAACTAATTCAGGAAGATCAGATTCATCTGGTTTTGTTCTGTAAATAAGTATTTCTATTTCTTCTTCTGGGCATTCTTCTATTTCGTCAATTTCGCAAATTTTTCCTTTCCAAAAAATTCTACTAAAACCAGCAGAAAGAAGTCCATTTTTAAGATATTCAAAATTGGTTTCTATTTTTTTAGGACTTAAGAGATAAATTGGGGTGTTTTTAAATTTATTAAGGATTTCTTTAGCAATAGAATGAGTATCCTTTATATAAATGTATTGTTTACAATTGGGGCATTTAGGAATTCCAGCTTTATAAAAAAGCATTTTTGTAAAATGACTAATTTCTGTAAGGGTAGCTATGGTGGAACGAGAAGTTTTTATATAATTTCCTTGAGGAAAGGCAAGAGCAGCAGGAATATTATTAATGGCTGAAACTCTAGGTTTAGGAAGTTTTTCAAAATATTGTCTTACATAAGAAGAGAAGGTTTCTAAATATCTTCTTTGTCCTTCTGCATAAAGGGTATCAAAAACTAAACTAGATTTTCCTGCTCCTGAAACACCTGTAATTACAACTAATTTATAAAAAGGAATTTTAAGATTAAATCCTTTAAGATTGTTTTGAGAGGCTTGATAGATTTCGATAAATTTCATTCGCCTCTAATTTTTTCCATCCGCTCTTGAGCCCTTTTACAGTCTATACATAAGGTTGCTTCAGGACGGGCTACAAGTCTTTTTTCATCAATTTCTATTCCACAGGATTCACAAATTCCGTAAGTTCCATCTTCTATTTTTTTTAAAGCTTTTTCTATTTTTTTCAAAAGTTTTTGTTCCCTATCTCTTAATCTTAATTCAAAGGCTAAATCACTTTCTCTTGCAGCTTGATCAAGAGCATCAGGTAAAGGTTCGTCTCTTTCAATTAATTCTTTTTTGGTTTCTAAAACCTCTCTCAAAATTTCTTCTTTTCTTTTTAGAAGAAGTTCCTTAAAAAATTCAAGTCTTTCCTTTTCCATAAAAACCCTCCGTTAATCTTTTTCTAAAATTATTTCACCACTTTTACCCCCGCTTTTATAGGTAAGGCGAATGTTAGTGATTTTTATCCCTTTATGTAAAGCTTTACACATATCATAAATAGTAAGAGCTGCTATTGAAACCGCAGCTAAAGCTTCCATTTCTACCCCTGTTTGAGCCACTGTATTTACTTTTCCTGTAATTTCAATAGCAAACTTTTCAGGAACAAACTCAAATTCTATATCTACTTTTGTTATAGGAAGAGGATGACAAAGAGGAATAAGTTCAGAAGTCTTTTTGGCTGCAAATATTCCTGCTATTTTTGCACAAGCCAAAAAATCTCCTTTAGGTATTTCCATTTTTACAACCTTTTCATATATTTCCTCAGGAAAAATTACTTCAGCTTTTGCAATAGCTATTCTTTCAGTAAAAGCTTTTTTACTAATATCTACCATATAAAGCTCGCCTTTTTCGGTGAGATGCGAAAATTGAGACATTTTTATTTTTCCCCAAAAATGAATTTATCCCAAAATTTTTCTTTTTTCCTTTTAAAATCTTTCTGATTTATATCTAAACTATTTTCAGAAGTTTTTAATCCCTCAATTTCTGCAAATTTTTTAAGAAGTCTTTCTCCCTCCTTACTTATTTTTTTGGGAATTTCTACTTGAACTTTTAAAATAAGATTACCCCTCTTACCTGTTTTAAAATCGGGAAGTCCTTTTCCTTCAATGATAATTTCTTCTCCAGGTTGAATTCCAGGAGGAATTTCTATTTTCAATTCTTCTCCAAAATAAGGAATTTTTATTTTATCTCCTAAAATAGCTGAAATTAAGTTAATTTTTAACTGGCCTATTACATTGTTTTTTTCTCTATAAAAGTGTTTATGAGGTTTTATTTTTATTCTTAAAAAGAGATCTCCTGATTTGCCTCCAAAAAGACCTGGTTCTCCCTCTCTTGGTATTCTTAGAATACTTCCATCCTCAATTCCAGCTGGTATGATTACTTCAAGTTCCTTTTTTTTCCAAACTTTTCCAGAACCTTTGCATTGAATACATTTTTCTATATAAATTACCCCTTTGCCCTGACAGTCAGGGCAGGTATAACTTATTCTGAAAAAGCCTTCAGTATAAGTTACTTTTCCTTTTCCATGACATATCTCACATGTTTTAATTCCTCTTTGAGAATCATATCCCAAACCCTTGCAAATTTCACAAATTTCAAATTTTTCAATTTCTAATTTTATTTTTTTATCCTTAAAAAGATCTTCAAAATCTATTATTACTTCATGAGAAATATCAGCACCATCTTTAGGTCTGGTATAAGGTTTTTCTTCAAAAGAAAAACCAAAAAATTCTTCAAAAATATCAGAAAAGGTTTTAAAAATATCGGATATATCTTCAAAACCTTTATAACCTGAAGATCTTAACCCCGAATATCCATAAGTATCATAAATAGCCCTTTTTTCAGGATCCGAAAGAACTTCATAAGCTTCAGAAATTTCTTTAAATTTTTCTTCTGCAGCTTTATCTCCTGGATTTCTATCCGGATGATATTTTAAGGCAAGTCTTCTATATGCACGTTTTATTTCTTCTTGAGTTGCATTACGAGGAACACCTAAAATAGCATAATAATCTTTATAAGTCATTTTATTTATTTAAGCTTTTTTGTTTCAAAAATTCAGCTATTTCGTAAGGAGAAGTAATTTTTTCCTTTTGAACTAATTCCTGAATATTTTCAAAAGTAACCAATCCAGCAGCTATTTCTCTTAGTACAGTTACTATTTCTTTATTATCACAGTCTATAAGAGGTTGAGCTCCTTCTCTTAATTGTTTCACTCTTTGAATAGCCAAATGAATTAATCTAAATCTACTTGGTATTTTTTTAAGACAATCTTCAACTGTAATTCTTGCCATATTTATTCACTCCTAATTTAGGATTTTTTTAGAAAGGTTATACTGCAATTACTTCAGTTACTTCAGGAACTTCTTTTTTTAAAAATCTTTCTATTCCCATTTTAAGAGTCATTATAGACATGGGACAAGAACCACAAGCACCTTTTAATTTTACTTTTACTACTCCATCTTCACTTACTTCTACCAATTCTACATCCCCTCCATCTGCTTGTAAATAGGGTCTAACTTTAGATAAAGCTTGTTCTACTGCATCTTTAAGCATTTTTAAAAACCTCCGATAAAAAATTTTTGATTTTTTAAAATTTAATACAAATTTTCTTGACAGCAAGGTTAATTTATTTAAAATGATTTTTTATATTTTAAATTTAAGATAAAGAGGGATTTATGAGAAGTGATAGAGTTAAAAAGGGTTTAGAAAGAGCTCCTCATAGGTCACTCTTTAAAGCTTTAGGCTTTACAGATGAAGAATTAAAAGGTCCTTTAGTTGGAATTGCTAATTCTTTTAATGAAATAGTTCCTGGGCATATACATCTTAGGCAGATTGTAGAAGCAATCAAAGCAGGAATAAGGCAAGCTGGTGGAATTCCTGTAGAATTTGGTGTAATAGGAGTATGTGATGGAATAGCTATGAATCATGAAGGAATGAAGTATTCTTTGGTTAGTAGAGAAATTATAGCTGATTCTATTGAAATCATGGCTCAAGCTCATGCTTTTGATGGATTAGTTTTAGTTACCAGTTGTGATAAGATTACTCCAGGAATGCTTATGGCTGCTTTTAGATTAGATATTCCTTCTATTATAATAGCAGGTGGTCCGATGCTTACAGGGATTTATAAAGGTCAAAAAGTAAATCTTATTTCAGTTTTTGAAGGTATCGGAAAAGTAAAAGCTAAGGAAATGACACAAGAAGAACTAAAGGAACTTGAAAATTGCGCTTGTCCTACTTGTGGTTCTTGCGCTGGGATGTTCACTGCTAATTCCATGAATTGTCTTTCCGAGGCAATCGGGCTTGCTCTTCCAGGAAATGGTACCATTCCTGCTGTTTTTGCAGATAGGATTAGATTAGCTAAAAAAACAGGAGAAAAAATTGTAGAACTTATTAAAAAAGATCTCACTCCCAGGAAACTCATTACTAAAAAATCTTTTGAAAATGCTATAGCAGTTGATATGGCTCTTGGATGTTCAACTAATACAGTTTTACATCTTATGGCAATTGCTAAAGAGGCTAAAATAGATCTGGATTTAAAAGTTTTTGATGAAATTTCAAGAAAAACACCTGTTCTTGCCAAACTTATTCCTGCAGGACACCACAGTGTTATAGATTTACATCTAGCAGGAGGTATTCCTGCTATAATGAAAGAACTTTCAAAACTTAAAATAATTCATGAGGAAGTAAAGACGGTAACAGGAAAAACTTTAAGGGAAATTTTAGAAAATGTGAAGATACTTGATTATGAAGTTATAAGGCCTGTAGAGGATCCTTATTATAAAGAGGGAGGTATAGGAATTTTATATGGAAATTTAGCTCCAGAGGGTGCGGTAGTTAAAACAAGTGCTATAGTTCCTGAAATGCTAAGACATACAGGACCAGCAAAAGTTTTTGATTCAGAGGAAGAAGCTTATAAATCTATTTTACAAGGTAAAATACATCCCGGAGACGTAGTGGTGATTAGATATGAAGGTCCGAAAGGTGGGCCAGGAATGAGAGAGATGCTTTCCCCAACTTCAGCTATAATAGGAATGGGATTAGGTAATTCAGTAGCTCTTATCACTGATGGAAGATTTAGTGGAGGAACTCAAGGAGCTTGTATTGGTCATGTATCTCCAGAAGCAGCAGAAGGAGGTCCTATTGCACTGGTAAAAGATGGCGATCTTATAGAAATAGATATTCCGGCAAGAAAGCTAAATATTAAAATAACTGAGCAAGAAATAAAAAAAAGACAGAAAAAATGGAAACCACCTCAAAAAAAATTAGAAGGTGTATTGAAAAAATACTTTAGCTTAGTACAATCTGGAGCTAAAGGAGCAGTTTTAGAATGAATTTTCTGAGAGTTTTAGGAAAAGGATTTTTAAAAGTTCTTTATGATAGTGGCGGGATTTTTCTTTTCTTTTTAAAAAGTTTTTCTTATTCTTTTTTTCCTCCTTTCAGAATCAATTTCCTCATAAAGCACATGGAATTTATAGGGGTAAAATCTTTATTAGTGGTAATTCTTACTTCACTTTTTTCTGGAATGGTAACTGCTTATCAAGTAAATATTGCTTTATCAAAAGTTGGTTCTCAGGCTATTCTTGGAGGTGTGGTGGCTTTAACCCTTACAAGAGAATTAGGACCAGTTCTTACAGCAGTAGTAGTAGTAGCAAGAGCAGGTTCAGCTATTTCAGCTGAAATTGGAAGTATGAGAATAACAGAACAAATTGATGCTTTAAAAATTATGGCAGTTAATCCTATTCAATACCTAATAACTCCTAGACTTTGGGCAGCTATTTTTGTATTACCCCTTTTAACTGCTATATCTGATGTTGTAGGAATTGCAGGTGGATATGTAATAGGCGTATTTTTACTTCATATAGATCCAGGACTTTTAACAGCCAGAATGATTGATATGGTAGAACTTAAAGATATTATGAGCGGTATAATAAAATCTATTTTTTTTGGTGCCTATTTAGTAAGTGTATGTGGTTATAAAGGTTTTTATGCCTTTGGTGGAGCTGAAGGAGTAGGAAAAGCAACTACTGAAGCTGTGGTCATTTCTACAGTAGGCATTTTGATATCTGACTATATTTTAACTACCCTAATTTTTTAAAAAATTTTATGATTATTATAAAAGATTTGAAAAAGAGCTTTAACAATCTAGAAGTACTTAAAGGTGTTAATCTAGTGATTCCTGAAGGAAAAGTAACTTTTATAATGGGGCAGAGCGGATCAGGCAAAAGTGTGTTGTTAAAACATATAGTAGGACTCTTAAAACCAGATAGTGGAGAAATATGGTTCGAAAATAAAGATATTACAAAGCTTTCTGAGAAAGAATTACAGGAAATAAGAAGAAAAATAGGATTTTTATTTCAAGAAGGAGCATTGTTTGATTCTATGACTGTAAAAGAAAATATAATTTTTCCTTTAAAAGAGCATTTTAAAATGTCAAAAGCTGAAAGAGAAAAAATAGCTGAAGAACTTCTTTCGGTAGTAGGGCTTTTACCTGCTAAAGATAAATATCCTTCTGAACTTTCAGGAGGTATGAAAAAAAGAGTGGCTTTAGCGAGGACACTTGCTTTAAAACCTCAGGTAGTACTTTTTGATGAACCTACCACAGGACTTGATCCAATTCTTCAAGTTTCCATTTTAGAGTTAATCAAAGGGTTAAAAGAAAAATATAATTTAACTTGTGTAATAGTAAGTCATGACCTTAATTTAGCTTTTAAATTTGCAGATCATATTGCCTTTTTACATGGAGGAATTATTATAGAAGTAGGATCTTCTGAAGAAATAAAAGCATCAAAAAATGAATTTATACAAGAATTTATAAGAAGTGCACTTTTATAAGGAGGTGTAATTATGGCTATTAAAGGAGCAACAGAAATAAAAGTAGGAATATTTGTTTTAATAGGAATTTTAGCTCTTTTATATTTAACCTTTAGATTAGCAGAAGAGGCTTTTACTCCCAAAGACAGTTATAAAATTTATGCAATATTTGATAATATTTCCGGGCTTAATAAAGGAGCAAAAGTGGAAATGGCAGGAATACCCATTGGTAAAGTAGGAAATATAGAACTTACTTCAGATGGAAAAGCAAAAGTGGAGCTTTTGATTTACAAAAAATATAAAATCCAGGAAGATGCTATAGCAGCAATAAGAACTTATGGAGTTTTAGGAGATAGATTTGTAGATATTAAACCAGGTGTTTCTGCTAGCTATTTACCTCCTAATTCAATTATAGCTTATACAGAATCAGCTATTTCAGTAGATGAAATTTTAGCAAGTATAGGTCCCACTGTAGAAGGTTTAAAACAACTTCTTGGAACAACAGAAGGTAGAGAAAATTTGAAGATTTTGGTAGCTAATATAAAAGAAGCTTCTCAAAGTTTTAAAAGTATAGCAGAAAAGATAGAAAAAGGCCAAGGAAGTTTAGGAAAACTTATAACTGATGATAAATTTTATAAAGATTTAGTTTCTACTACCGAAAGTTTGAAAATAATTGCTCAGGAAATTGAAAGTGGTAAAGGAACTCTTGGAAAATTAGTAAAAGATGAAGAACTTTATAAGAGTTTAAGAACAACTGTAGCAAATTTAGAAAGTGTTTCAAAAAGGCTTGAAAAAGGAGAGGGTACTTTAGGTAAACTTATGACAGATGACAAGCTTTATAAAGATCTTAAAGCTATCTCAGAAGATCTTAAAAAAATCACTGCCCAAATTGAAAGTGGACAAGGAACTTTGGGTAAACTTCTAAAGGATGATTCCTTATACTTAGAAGCTAAAAAAACTTTAAAAAGTGTAAATAGAGCAGCTAAAGGAGTGGAGGAGCAAGTTCCTATTACTGTTTTAGGAATTATGGCTGGAGCAGCAATGCAGTAAATTATATTTCAAAAACAGCCTTTACTTTTAGTTTTTTTATCATTGGAAATTTTCTTACCTTAAGATGAAAAGTATTTTCTACAAAATTGCAAATTTTATTCAGATCATCTTCAGATTTAGTTACTACAGTAAACCAAAAATTAAGTTTATGTTCTCTTAAATAAGCATGAGTTATTTCAGGCATTTTAGCTATTTTATAGGCAATTTCAATTTTATCTTCTGGAATATTCATTGCACAAAGACAGGTAACATATCCTAATTTATGAGAATCTACCGTTGCTCCTATATGTCGAATAATTTTTCTTTTTTTGAGATCTTTTAAAAATTTTAAAATTTCTTCTTCATCAATTTCAAACTTTTCAGCTAATAATTTATAAGGTTCAGGAACTAAAGGAAAATTATCCTGTAAAAAATTAAGCAAAGATTTTAATTTTTCTTCTTTTATTAGCATAATAAAAGATTACCACATTAAATAGAACCCTCAATATAAAATCCTCTTTTGGTGATATAAATTTATGATATTATTAGAAAAATTATAAAAAGAAATTTTTTTAGACAGGAGGAAGTAAATGAAAGTCGAGATAATTAATATAAAAGAGATTATGGAAATATTACCTCATAGATTTCCTTTTTTGATGATTGATAAAGTTTTAGAAGTTAATAAAGAAAAGTTATATATAAAAGCTATTAAAAATGTAAGTATAAATGAATCTTATTTTAATGGACATTTTCCAGATTATCCTATTATGCCAGGGGTTTTAATAATTGAAGCTATGGCTCAAGCTGCTGCTGTGGGAATGAAAATAATTTATCCAGAATATAAAGAAAAATTTTTTTTATTAGCTGGTCTTGATAAAGTAAGGTTTAGACACCCTGTATACCCTGGAGATACTCTTATTATTGAAGCTTATGGATTTAAGAAAAAAGGTTCTATTATGAAAGCTTCTTCTGTTGCAAAGGTTGGAGAAAAAATAGTAGCAGAAGCAGAATTTCTTGCAAGCATAAAATAAGAGAACATACAGATGCCTAAAATTTCACCTAAAGCTTACATAGATTCTTCAGCTGAAATAGAAGAAGAAGTAGAAATTGGTCCTGGAAGTTATATAGGACCAAAAGTTTTTATTGGGCGAGGAACTATAATAAAAGCTAATTGTTATATTGAAAGTAACACAAAAATTGGAAAATTTAACCAGATTGGACCATTTGCTGTTATAGGGACCCCTCCTCAGCATATAGGATATAAAGGAGAAGAAACTTATGTAGAAATAGGGGATTATAATATAATTAGAGAATTTACTACTATCCATAGGGGAACAACTTTTGATGATGGAATTACTAAAATAGGAAATAATTGTTTACTTATGAGTTATGTTCATGTGGCTCATGATTGTAAAATAGGAGATTATGTAATAATGGCAAATAATGCTACCTTAGGCGGGCATGTAAGGATAGAGGAAAGAGTAGTTATGGGTGGATTTTCAGCAGTTCATCAGTTTTGTAGAATAGGAGCCTATGCTTTTGTGAGTGCTATGAGCGGTGTTGATAAAGATGTTCCTCCCTATGTTAAAGTTTTCGGAATTCCATCTAAAATTCAAGGAATTAATCTTGTTGGGTTGAGAAGGGCAGGTTTCAAAAAAGAAGAGATTAGAAAAATTTCACAAGCCATAGGATTTTTCTTAGATGCTCCAGCTACTATAAAAGAAATTATTCAAGAATTAAGAGAAATATTCGGTAAAGATCCAGTAATAGAAAGATTAATCAATTTTTTGGAAAATCCTTCAAAACAAGGTATAATGAGAAGAAAGCCCTTTGAAGGAGAAGAAGCTTTTTAAGTTTTATGAAGGTTGAAGAAAATAAAATAGGTTTAATTGCAGGAGAAGGAGAGTTTCCTATTATTTTGGCCAATAATTTAAAAAGAAAAAATTACGAAGTTGTAGCTATTTGTTTTTCTGATAACCAAAAAGATAGATTAAAAAATTTTGTTTCAGAAGTGTTCAAAATCTCTATTGGAGAATTTGGAAAACTTATTAAGATTTTTAAGGAAAAAAAGGTAAAACAACTTATTTTTTTAGGGAAAATAGATAAAAGTTATGCTTTAAAGATAAGTATACCTGATTTTAGAGCATTGAACTTATGGAGAAAATTGAAAAGCAGGGAAGATAATTCTATTTTAAAAAGTGTAATTAATGAACTTGAACAAGAAGGTTTTATAATAAGGGGACCAGCAGAATTTTTGCAAGAATTTTTAACTCCTGAAGGTATATTTACTAAAAGAATTCCTACTAAAGAGGAATGGGAAGATATAGAATATGGAGTTAAAATAGCTAAAGCTATTGGAGCTTTAGATATAGGACAATGTGTAGTAGTGAAAAATAAAATGACTGTTGCAGTAGAAGCTATGGAAGGAACAGACTTAACCATTTTAAGAGCAGGTAAATTGAGAAAAAATACAGTGGTAATAAAAATAGCCAAACCTATACAAGATTTAAGACTTGATCTTCCAGTAGTTGGAGTTAAAACCATAGAAAATCTTATTAAAGCTCATGCTAAGGTTTTGGTTTTAGAAGCAGGTAATACTTTTTTTCTTCAAAAGGAAGAATCTATTAAATTAGCAGATAAGCATAATATTTCTGTATTAGGATATAAAATAAAATAAAAAATGAAATTTGCAGTTATTGGAGTTGGACATTTAGGAAAATTCCATGCTCAAAAATTGGTTGATTTTCCAGAAATAGAAATTTTGGCTATCGTAGACATAAATCCCCAAAGAATAAAAGAGACTTTAGAACTTTTAAAGGAAAAACCAAAAAAAATTTATACTTTTACTGACTATAAAGAAGTTATTTCCTTGGTTGATGCAGTAAGTATTGTTACTCCTACTGTAACTCATTATCAAATTGCTAAAGACTTTTTAGAAGCTGAAAAGGCAGTATTTTTAGAAAAACCTCTTTCTCACGATTTTAAACTGGCTGAAGAGTTAGTGGAAATTTCTATTAAAAAAAATCTTCCTTTTCAAATTGGTTATATTGAGAGATTTCAGCCTCCGGTTAAAGAACTTTTAAAAAAATTGAAAGAACCACTTTTTATAGAATCTCATAGACTTTCCTCTTTTGCTGAAAGAAACTTAGATATTGATGTTATTTTAGATCTCATGATTCATGATCTTGACCTAGCTTTAGTTTTGAAAAATTTTAAGAAAGTAGAATTTATACATGCTGTAGGTGCTCCTCTTTTTACCTCTTTTCCGGATATAGTGAATGCAAGGATAATCTTTGAAGACGGCACAACTTGTAATTTTACATCAAGTAGAGTCTCTTTAAATAAACAAAGAAAATTTAGAGTTTTTTCAAAAGGCGCTTATTATGTAGTTGATACTTTGGAGAAAAGTTTTTTGGAGATAAAAGTAGATGTTTATACTAAAAAATATCAACTTAAAAAAAAGACTTTTCCAGATAGTGACCCATTAAGAGAGGAGTTAAAATCTTTTGTAAAAAATGTGATTGATGGAAGAAATGTTGAGGTTCCTGCTGAGGAAGCTTTAAAATCTTTAGAATTAGCTTTTAAAATAAAAAATCAAGTAAAAGAAAATCTTAAGAAATTTTTATGAATTCTGAAATTTCTTCCAAGGCTTTAATCATTACAGGAGAAATTTCAGGAGATATTTATGGGTATCTTTTGATTAAGAGAATAAAGGAGTTAAATTCAGCTTTTCAATTTGTGGGAATAGGTGGACCTAAAATGAGAAGTTTAGGAATTGAAATTCTCTTTCCTGCAGAATCTTTAAGCTTAGTGGGAATACCTAATTATTCTGAATTAAAGAAATATTGGTTTGTTTATAGAAAAATTGAATCTTTTTTAAAAAAGAAAAAAGTAGATGTAGTAATATTAGTAGATTTTCCTGGATTTAATTTAAAGATAGCCAAGTTAGCTAAAAATTTAGGCTATCCTGTAATATATTATATAGCTCCTCAAGCTTGGGCTTGGAATAAAAAAAGAATTTATACTTTAAAAAAATATATAGATAGGCTTTATGTAATTCTTCCTTTTGAAAAGGATTTTTTTTCTTCTTATGGTATTTCAACTGTATATTTAGGGCATCCTATTTTAGATTTTATTAAAACTAATTTATCATCTTCTTTATTTTATGAGGTTTACAAAATTGATCCATCAAAACCGTTAGTTAGTTTTTTTCCAGGAAGCAGAGAAAAAGAAGTAATTAGGCATATCCCTTTATTTTTAAAAGTTTATAATAATTTAAAAAGGATAAATCCTCATATTCAAGGAATAATGGTAAAAACCCAAGGATTAAAAGAATCTTTTTTATGGGAAAAAACAAGAAATCAAATTAAGGTAATAGAAAATACTCAATATGAAATTTTAAAGCACTCTACAGTTGCTCTTCTTACTTCAGGAACTATTACTTTAGAAGCGGCTTTGCTTGGAATTCCAGCTGTAGTAACTTATGTTCTTCCTTCCTTAGTGATATTTTTTGCTCAGAAATTTATAAAAGTTCCTTATGTTAGTCTTCCTAATCTAGTTTTAGGGAAAGAGGTTTATCCTGAAATCTTAAAAGAGAAAAATAAAATAGAATTAATTACTCAAAAAATAAAAGAATTATTAGAAGATAAAAATAAGAGAGAGGAAATAAAAAGAGAGCTTGAGAATTTTAAAAAAATAATGGGCACTCCTGGAGCAAGCTGGAGAATCGCTGAAGATATGATAAAGTATATTTCATCTATCAAAAAGGCAATCTCCTAATTATGGAGGTGTTAGTATGGATGAAGATCTTAAAAAAATGTATAGACAGATAGTAGAAGATCATTTTCCTTCAGAATTAAGAATTACTTTTGGTGATCAAACACTTGTTTATAAAAAAAAGATTTGGGAAGTTGAAGTTGAGCCTGGAGTTTTTGAAAAAAGGGGTTTAAGATATGGAGAAAATCCTGATCAGGAAGCTGCTCTTTATGAATTAGTTGCAGGAAATTTGGTTTTAGGAGAATGTGAGTTTATTTTTCCTGGATTAGGATTGATTTCTAGTTTAAAAGAGGTTGATTTTATTCAATTTGGTAAACATCCCAGTAAAATCAATCTTACTGATATAGATACTGCTCTTAACATTTTAAAATACTTAACAGAAAAACCTGCCTGTGTAATAGTTAAACACAATAATCCATGTGGGGTTGCTTACGGGAATAATATAGAGTCTGCATTTATTAGAGCCTTTAAAGCTGATAGAATAGCTGCTTTTGGTGGTGCTGTGGCTTTTAATAGAGCTGTAGATAAGGCTTGTGCCGAGGCTATCTCTAAAGAATATTTTGAGGTAATTGTTGCTCCAGAATATGAAGAAGGTGCTATTGAAGTTTTAAAGAAAAAAAAGGCTTTAAGGATTATAAAAATAAAAAAATTGGATAAGTTAGAAGAGTATGCAAAATACAAAGTAGTAGAATTTAAAACTCTCTTAGATGGGGGGTTAATTTTGCAGGTTTCGCAAATTAATAAAATTAGAAAAAAAGAAGATCTAAAACCTGCAGTAACTTTGAAGGATGGAATAGAATACAGATGTTTAAGAGAACCAGATGAAAGAGAAATAAAAGATATGATTTTTGGATGGGCAGTAGAAATGGGTGTAAGCTCAAATTCTGTTCTCTTTGTAAAAAATGAGGCTACAGTAAGTATAGGAACAGGAGAACAAGATAGAGTAGGGTGTGTGGAAATAGCTATATTTAAAGCTTATACTAAATATGCAGATCTTATCTGTTATGAAAGATATGGGATCCCTTATAAACAATTAGAACTGGAGGTAGAAAAAGGATTAAGACCAAACTCTCAAAAAGAAGAAATAGATGAAGAAACAAAAGAAAAAAAGGGAGGATTAATTGGAGCTGTAATGGTTTCTGATGGGTTTTTGCCTTTTAGAGATTCTGTAGATGTAGCAGCTAAACATGGAATTACTGCAATCTTGCAGCCAGGTGGTTCTATAAGAGATTGGGAAGTTATACAAGCCTGCAATGAATATAATCCACCTATTGCCATGATGTTTACTGGTCAAAGAGCATTTAAACATTAATGAAGGAGTTTTTATGAAAAAAATACCTCTTATTAAAGCTAGATCTCATAATTCTTATGAAGCTGATCCCTCAGCTGGGAGTATTTCTATTAACTCTCCTATAGCAAAGGCATTAATAGGAAAAGAAATCGGAAATGAAATACAGGTAAAAACTCCGTCAGGAATAAAGAATTTTGAAATTTTAGAAATAGAAATTTAAATAACCTAAATAAAAGAGGAGGATTTATGGAATTTTTAGGAAAAAGTTATCTTTTTACTCCAGGTCCTGTTCAAGTAGCCCCTGATATTCTTCTATCTATGGCTCGACCTGTAATTCATCACAGATTACCCGAATTTTCACTCATTTTAAAAGAAATTAGAGAGAACTTAAAATATCTTTTTCAGACTAAAAAAAATGTTTATTTCTTTGCCTCTTCAGGTACAGGAGCTATGGAATCAGCTATAGTGAATCTTTTTTCTCCTGGAGATAAGGTAATAATAGTAGTAGGAGGTAAATTTGGAGAAAGATGGTTAGAACTTTCAAAAACTTTTAAACTTAATCCTGTAGTAGTTGAAGTTCCTTGGGGTAAAGCAGTAAACCCAGAGGATATTAAAAAAGTTTTAAAAGAAAATGCAGATACTAAAGGAATACTTGTTCAGGCTTGTGAAACTTCAACAGGTGTTAAACATCCCGTTAAAGAAATAGCTGAAATATCAAAAGATAAGGAAACTGTAATTGTAGTAGATGCAATTTCAGCCTTGGGAGTTTATGAACTTCCTATGGATGAATGGGGGCTTGATGTTGTAATTACAGGCTCTCAAAAAGCCTTGGGATTACCTCCGGGACTATCTTTTATTGCCTTTTCTGATAAAGCAGAAGCTTTAGCTGAAAAATCAACTCTTCCCAAATATTATTTTGATTTAAAAAGAGAAAAGAAGGCATATGAAAAAGATACTACCCCCTTTACTCCTGCAATAAGTTTGCTTATAGGTTTAAAAGAAATGTTAAAAAAAATAAGAGAAACAGGACTTGAAAAATTGTTTAAATATTATAAAACTCTATCTCTTGCTTGTAGAAAAGCGGTTATTGCACTTAACTTAGAAATATTTTCAGAAGTGCCTGCTGAAGGACTTACGGTAATAAAAGTTCCAGAAAAATTAAATGCAAAGGAGTTATTAAAATTTTTAAGAAATGAACTTGGGATTGTATTTGCAGGAGGTCAAGATAAACTTAAAGATAAAATTATAAGAATTGCTCATATGGGTAATCAATCTATTTTTGAATTAATTATTGCTATTTCAGCTTTAGAAATTGGATTGAATCTTTTTGGATACCCTGTTAGTTATGGAACAGCTCTTAAAGCAGCTCAAGAGGTTTTAAATAATTACATAAAGGAAGAATTTTTATAAAAGGAGGAGGTTTTAATGAAAGTTTTAATTTCTGATCCTCTTTCTGAAGAAGGAATTGAAATTTTCAAAAATGAAGGATTTTCAGTGGTCTTTGAACCAGGGCTACCCTATGAAAAGCTACTTGAGATAATACCGGAATTTGATGCACTTATTATAAGAAGCGGGACAAAAGTTACTAAAGAGGTAATAGAAAGGGCAAAAAATTTAAAGGTGATAGGAAGGGCAGGTACAGGGCTTGACAATGTAGATTTGGCTTCGGCAAATGAAAAGGGTATTGTAGTAATGAATGTCCCAGGAGGTAATGCTTTATCTGCAGCTGAACATACTCTAGCCTTAATTTTTGCATTAGCAAGAAAAATTCCTCAAGCAGTAGAATCCTTAAAAAGAGGAAAATGGGAAAAAAAGAAATTTATGGGAGTTGAATTAAACAATAAAGTTCTCGGAATAATTGGTTTAGGAAGAATTGGTAGTATTGTAGCTGATAGAGCTATAGGAATGAAAATGAAAGTTATAGCTTATGATCCTTTTGTTTCTCCAGAAATAGCAGAAAAAAAAGGAGTTGAATTGGTTTCTTTAGAAGAGCTTTATAAAAAAGCTGATTTCATAACTATTCATACTCCCTTGACTAAAGAAACCTATCACCTTATTGATGAAAAAGCTTTTTCTATGATGAAAGAGGGGGTTTATATTATAAATTGTGCAAGAGGAGGAATAATAGATGAAGAGGCACTTTATAAAGCTATGATTTCAGGAAAGGTAGTGGGTGCTGCTCTGGATGTTTTTGAAAAAGAACCTGTGGATCCCAATCACCCCCTTTTATCCTTAGAAAATTTTATAGGAACTCCTCACTTAGGAGCCTCAACTATAGAAGCTCAAAAAATTGTAGCTATAGAAATTGCAAGGCAAGTAGTAGATTATTTGACAAAAGGAATTATAAGAAATGCGGTAAATGTACCTTCTTTGCCTCCAGAGGTTTTAAAAGTTATTACTCCCATATTAATTTTGGCTGAAAAAATGGGTCTTTTAGCAGCTCAAATTGCAGAAGGTGCTATTCAAGAGGTTGAAATTATTTATAAGGGAGAAATTTCTCATCTTGATGTAAAGCCTGTAACTTATGCCTTTATAAAAGGATTACTTTATCCCTTTTTAAAGGAAGAAGTTAATTATGTAAATGCACTCCTTAGAGCCAAAGAAAGAAATATAAAAATAGTTGAATCAAAAACCGAAGTTTCAGAAGATTTTACCTCTCTTATTAGTACTCGTATAACTCATACCTCAGGTTATACAATAGTTGAAGGAACTATTTTTGGGAAAAAGGAGCCCCGAATTGTAAGAATAAATGGATTCAAACTTGATGCTTTACCCGAAGGGCATATGCTTTATATCTTTAATGAAGATAGACCGGGTGTAATAGGAAAAATAGGAACTATTTTAGGTAATCATAATCTAAATATTTCAAGAATGTATGTAGGTCAAGACCCTATGAAAAAAGCAAATGTAATTCTTTTAAGCTTAGACCAACCCCCTACCCCTAAAGCATTAGAGGAATTGAACAAACTTTCTACAGTATATTTAGTGAAACCTTTAGAATTATGAAGCCAAATCTTAGAAATTATACTTTGGAAGAACTTAAAGAATTGATGGAAAAGTTGGGAGAGTCCTCTTATAGAGGAGATCAGATTTTTCATTGGATCACTTGTAAACTTGCTACATCCTTTGAAGAAATGACTGATCTTACCAAAAATTTGAGAATTAAACTTTCTGAAAAATTCTCCTTAGCTCTTCCTCAAGTAATAAATTTAGAAAAGGATATAGATGGGACTACTAAATTTGCTTTAAAATTAGTGGATGAAAACATTATAGAAACCGTGATTATACCTGAAAGAGATCATTTTACTTTGTGTGTATCTACTCAAGTTGGTTGTCCTATTGGGTGTAAATTTTGCGTTACTGGGAAACTCGGGTTTAAAAGAAATCTTGAGGTATACGAAATAATTTCTCAAGTAGTAATTGCAAAAAGATATTTAAAAGAACAACAAGAAAAGCTTCCTCTTAGAAATATAGTGTTTATGGGTATGGGAGAGCCTCTTCTGAATCTTAAAAATCTCATAAAGACTTTAAAAATTCTAGCTCATCCTAAGGGATTTAATTATTCCAGGAAAAGACTTACTGTTTCTACTGTAGGTTTATTAAAAGAAATGAAAATTTTAGCCAAGGAATTTCCTTGCGCTTTAGCCTTATCTTTACACGCTCCAGATGATGAAATAAGAAAAAATCTTATTCCTTTAGCTAAAAAGTATTCTGTAAAAGATTTGATCTTAGCTTGTAAAAATTTTCCGAGAATAAAAAATAGTAGGATTACTATTGAATATTTAATAATAAAAAATATAAATGATAGTAAAGAATGTGCTGAAAAATTAGTATTTCTTTTAAAAAATTACCCTTTTAAAGTAAATCTGATTCCCTTTAATCCTCATCCTCTCCTTCCTTTTGAAAGACCCTCAGAAGAAGAAGTAGAGCAATTTCAAAAATACCTTCTTTCACACGGGATTTTAACAACTGTGAGAAAAAGCAAAGGACTTAATATAAAAGCTGCTTGTGGACAATTAGGGGCAAGTTTTTTAGATTCTTTAATACCAGACTCCATGGATAAAAAAACCGCATTTAGGACAGGTTAAATCAGATTTAATATCAATTTTTAAAATTCTGAAACCGTATCTTTCAATTAAAAGATGATTACATTTGGGACAGTAAGTATTTTCATATTGATTACCGGGAACGTTTCCTACATAAATATAATAAAGTCCTTCTTCTTTTCCTATATAATAAGCCTTTAACAAAGTTTCTTCAGGAGTATAAGGTTTATTAATAAGTTTATAATTGGGAAAGAAACGAGAAATATGCCATGGAACTTCTGGTCCCAACTCACTCTTTATAAAATTAGCAATTTCTCTTAATTCCTGAGGATCATCATTTTCTTCAGGAATAATTAAAGTGGTAACCTCAACCCATATCCCCTGACTTTTTAAGTGTTTAAGAGTCTCAAGGACAGGTTGGAGTTTAGCTTTGCAAAATTTTTTATAAAAATCCTCTCTAAAAGCTTTAAGATCCACATTGATTCCATGAAGATAAGGTTTTATGTAATCAATGACTTCTTTAGTCATATATCCATTGGATACAAATACATTTTTTAATCCAGATTTAACTGCTAATTTTGCACAATCATAAGCAAATTCAAAAAAAATAGTTGGTTCAGTATATGTATAAGAAATACTTTTAGCCCTTTGAGAGATTGCTTTTTGAACTACTTCCTTAGGGGAGGTAGGTGAACCAGGAATACCTCCGTAAAGAGAAGGATATTGAGATATTTGAAAATTTTGGCAGAAACTACATTTAAAATTACATCCCACAGTAGCAATTGAATAACTCCAGGAACCGGGAAGAAAATGATAAAGAGGCTTTTTTTCAATAGGATCTAAATGTTCTGCAATAATTTTTCCATAAACTAAAGAATAAAGAATACCCTCTTCATTCTTTCTTACTCCACAAATTCCAGTATGTCCAGGTGAGATAATACAATGATGATTACATAAATTACATCTTACTTTTTTTTCTTCTAAAGTTTCATAAAAAAGAGCCTGTCTCATAAAATTATTATAAGTTTATCTCTAATTCTATTCAAGCCTTTTTAACATTTTTTTAACCTCTTCACTATATTCCCCTTTATAAGAAGAATAAATGTATAAAGGAGGAAAAATTCTTATTTCCTCTTTTGCATTTTTTTTAGCTAAAATAAGAACAAGTTTAGCTTCAGAATGAGGATAGGAGTACACTAATCTTAAGATTTTGGGTTCAAGATTGTGTTTTTTTAAAAGATAAATAAGTTCAGCTAATCTTAAAGCTGTAAATATTAAATAAAAATTTCCTTTATTTTTCAGATAAAAACTTACCTTGTGTAAAAAAGAATCTAAATCAAATTTTAAGTTTTTTCTAGCAATATTTTCTATTTCATAAGGACTCAATCTTCCTGACTCTTTTTTGAAATAAGGGGGATTGGAAAAAATTACATCAAAAATTCCTGGTTTAAAAAGGATTGAATTCATATCACCCCTTATAATAAAAAGTCTATCTTGGACTTTATTTTCGAAAGCATTTTTTTTAAGACATTTTATAAAAATAGGTTCAATTTCAAGAGCAAAAATTCTAGCTTCTGGGAATTTTTTTAATCCTATAAGAGAGATAATTCCAGAGCCTGCACCAATTTCTAAATTTAACTTTTGAGGTTTTAGTTTTAAGAAATTAGCTAATAAAATTGAATCTATCCCGAAACGAAATCCTTTCTTAGGTTGATAAACAATAAGAGAACCCTCTAAAAAAGGTGTTAATTCTAATTCTGCAGATTTTTCCATAAAAAGCTGACTATTTGATTATGTACCATTTTTCCTTCAAAAGTTAAGTATACTCTGTTTTCTTTAATTTCTATAAGATTTTTTTCTTTTAGTATATTTAAAATGGAGTCTTTTAAAAAATAATTATATTTTTCTTTAAGTTCTTTTAAATCTATTCCTTCTTTTAATCGTAATCCCATAAATATGTATTCTTTAGCCAATTCGTAATTGTTAAGGTTTTCAATTATTTTTAAAGGTGGTTTTTTTATAATTAAAAGAGATTTCAAATATTGAGATAAATTTCTTGGATTTTTCCACCTTAAATTTTTTATTCTGGAAACTGCAGAAGGTCCTAATCCTAAATAAGGCTTTAATTTCCAATATAAAAGATTATGCTTACATTCAAAATTTGGTTTAGCATAATTAGAAATTTCATATCTTATATATCCATTTAAAGCTAAAATTTCTTCAATCAATTTGTAAAAGTTTAATATTTTCTTTTCACTTAACCAGTATTTTTTATTTTTAAATTTTTTGTAAAAAGGAGTTCCCTTTTCTAAATTTAATTCATAAAAAGAAAGATGAGGTGGAGAAAATTCTAAAGCTTTTATGATTTCTTTTTTTAATGTTTTTTCTCCCTGTCCTTTCCATCCAAAAATAAAATCTAAAGAGAAATTTTTGAAATTGCATTTATTTATATATTCTATGGCTTTAAAAACATGGTTGAGACTATGTGATCTTTCTAAAAATTTTAATCCTCTTGAAGAAAAGCTTTGAACCCCGAGGCTTATTCTATTAAATCCTACTTCATAAAAACCTCTTGTTTTCTCTAAACTTAGAGTTTCTGGATTGGCTTCCAATGTAATTTCTATTGGAGAAAAATAAAAATTTTTAGATAAAAAATTAAAAAAATCTTCATAAAAATTTGGAGAAAGAATTGAAGGCGTTCCTCCTCCAGCATAAAAGGTTAAAAAAGAAATTCTTTCCATTTTAAAATTTTCCTCTAAAAACTTTACCAAAAGATTTAACTCAATTTTTAAAGCTTTTAGATACTCCCTTTCTAAAAATTGAGAAGGTTTTTTGGGTAATGAATAAAAATCACAATAGGGACATTTTTTTATACAAAAAGGAATATGTAAATATAAACCTATATCTTCTTTTAACATACAAATTTCTTTAAAATTGCTAAAAAGGTTTTAAAATTACCTAAATGCGAATTTTTTTAAAATATCATCTTAAGGAATACTTTTTTTATACTTTTAGTTTTTTGTTAGTATTTAGTGGAATTATAACCCTTGTTCAAGGGATAATCAAATTACAAGAGTTTTTGGATTTTAATCCTTCCCTTAAAATTTTCTTTAAAATTTTTATCTATAGTTTTTTTCAACTTTTATCTTTTATTTATGTGTTATCACTTTTTGTTGGAATACTTTTTGCGATTCATAGAATAAAATATGAAAGGGAAATGATTGCTTTTTATTCCTTAGGATATGCTTTTAGAGATTTTTTAAAACCTCTTTTTATTTTTTCTATAATAAGTTTAATTATAACCTTTTTAGCTCATTTTTATCTTTTACCTTGGGCTAAAAGAGAGTTAAAAATAATAAAAATAGAACTCATTAAAGCCCAAATAGAAGCACCTTTTTCAGAAAAGATACCTATTCCCTTAGGATCAGATCATCTTCTTTATGTTTCTCAAGCTCAAAAAAAAGAAAATGTTCATTATTTTAAAAATATTTTTTTTATAGAAAAAACACCTCAAAAAAAGGGTTTTTTTATTTCTAAAGAAGGAATACTTTCTCCTAAAGAGAATCTTTTTTCTTTATCAGAGGGATGGGGATTTTTTTTGTCTCAAGACAATATAGAAGTTTTTAAATTTGGAAACTATAAATTTGAAATAAACTTTAAAAGATTAGAAAAAATCCCATATTTTAAAAGAGGAGAAAAAACTTTTTCTGAATTAAAAGAAGATTTAAAAAAGCTTAAACCAGGAAGTCATGATTATTTCAGTTATCTTAATGAATATTATCAAAGATTTTTTTTTCCATTATCTGCAGTTTTTCTGACTTTTCAGGCCTTTTTACTTGGTATTTTTATCAAAATTTCTCATAGATTTTTGCTATTTTTTATAGGTATTTCTATATTTTTGATTTTTTATGTAATTTATAATTTTTTTTCTTCACTTGGAGAAAATGGAAATATTTATCCTTTATGGAGCTTTATTACTTTTTATTTTATAATGTTCATTTTACTTTTAATTGAATATTTCACTTTTTGCAAACATAAAGAATTATATTTATGAAGCTTTACAAAAAGTATGTATTATTTGATCTTTTAAAGGTTAATTTACTTTTGTGGTTTCTTTTTTTTGTTTTTTATTTTTTGGTAGATTTTTTTGATAAACTAGGAGAGTTTTTAAGTTTTAAAAAACCTTTTTATCTTTTTTTAGAATATCTTTTTTGGAAAAGTTTAGTCAATATATATGAATTTTTTCCTTTTGCTTGTGGGCTTTCCGGAATTTTACTTCTATTATGGTTAGCTAGAACCGGAGAGTTACTTGCCTTTTTTTCTTTGGGGTTTTCAAAAAAAAGCTTAATTTCCCTTATAATTATAGGAATTTTAATTTTAGGTATATTTGGAGGTTTCATCATAATTTTTGTCTTTCCAAAAGCAGCTTTTTTAAATGTATATACCTGGGATTTTAAAATTGCAGAAAGAAAAAAACAATATTTAGTATTTAAAGAACAGATTTTTTTAAGAGGTTTAGATTATTATTTAATAGCCAAACCTTTAGAACCCAAAGGAGAATATCTACAAGATATTTTGATTGTATTTTTAGAAAATGAAAATCCTAAAAATATTGTATGGGCTAAAGAAGGATATTACCAAAATAATAAATGGATTTTAAAAGAAGTGATACTTCAAAAATTAGAGGATAACTTTTATCCCAAAATTTTTAAAGAATCTTCTTTTAAATTTCCTTTTAAACCAGATACTCTAGTAATTGTAGAAAAACCTTTAAAATTTTTATCCATAAAGGAACTTTTCAAAAGAATGAAATATTTGAAAAAGGTAGGAAGACCTTATCAAGACATCTTAGCAGAAATGTTTCTGAAAGTGATTTATCCATTTATACCCTTTTTTTTGAGCTTTTTTCCTTGTTTTATTTTTTTGAAAAACTACATTCCTTCACACATTGTTAGGCCTTTTTTAAAAAGTCTTTTTAGTTTTTTTATTTTATTGGTAATTTTTTTATTTTTGGAGATTTTGTTGAGAAAGGGAATAATTTTTTCGGGTTTGATATTATTTAGTTTTATGTTAATAAATTTTGCAGGTTTTTTGCTTATTTTAAGAAGAGCTTAAAAATATTATCTTGTATTTTTAGAAAAATCTGGTAAAAAAAAGAAAATTTATCTGCGAGGGAGGTGTTTATGTCAATAGAAGAAAAAATAATTGATATAATTTCTCAAAAATTAAATCTTTCTAAAGATCAAATTAAACTTGAAGCTTCTTTTGTAGAGGATCTTGGAGCAGATTCCTTAGATTTAGTAGAACTTGTTATGGCTATGGAAGAAGCTTTTGGGATGGAAGTTCCTGATGAAGAGGCTGAAAAATTAAGAACAGTAAAAGATGTTATTGAGTATGTGAAGGCTAAAGTAGGACAACAATAATTTAAGAGAAAAATAATGAGAAAGAGAGTCGTTATAACCGGTCTTGGAGCAATTACCCCTCTTGGAATAGGGGTTGAAGAAACTTGGAAAAGTATTAAAGCTGGTAAATCTGGTATTGGTAAAATTACCAAATTTGATGCTTCAAATCTTCCTAGTCAGATTGCCGGTGAGGTAAAAGGTTTTAAACCTGAAGAATTTATGCCTACTAAATTAGTATCCCGTATTGATACATTTATTCAGTATGCCATTGCAGGAACTCGTATGGCATTAGAAGATGCTAGTCTTCCTTTAAATGATTTAGGAGAGGAAGTGGGTGTTATTATAGGAGTGGGAATGGGAGGTGTTGGGTTAATAGAACATTATACAAGAATTTTAGATGAAAAAGGTTATAGAAGAGTTACTCCATTTTTTATTCCTATGATTATTCCTAATATGGCATCAGGTCAAGTAGCTATTTTATATGGAGCTAAAGGACCTAATAGTGCTATCTGCACTGCTTGTGCAGCTGGTAATCATGCTATAGGAGAAGCTTTCAGATTAATCCAGCAGGGAAAAGCAAAGGTAATGATTTGTGGAGGTACTGAAAGTATTATTACACCTTTATGTGTAGCTGGGTTTTCTGTAATGAAAGCTTTATCAACAAGAAATGATGAACCAGAAAAAGCTTCTCGTCCTTTTGATGCTAATAGAGACGGCTTTGTTATAGCTGAAGGATGTGGAATATTAATATTAGAAGAGCTTGAACATGCCTTAAAAAGAGGGGCTAAAATATATGCAGAAATAATAGGATATGCCTATAATGCAGATGCTTATCATATGACAGCTCCTCCTCCTGAAGGAGAAGGAGCTGCAAGATGTATGGAATTAGCTCTTCAAGATGCTGGGATAACCCCGGATCAAGTAGATTATATAAATGCTCATGGCACAAGCACTCCCCTTAATGATATTGCTGAAACTAAAGCTATTAAAAAGGTTTTTAAAGACCATGCCTATAAATTAATGGTTTCTTCTACCAAATCTATGACTGGTCACCTATTAGGTGGAGCAGGTGGATTAGAGGCAGTTCTTACAGTTCTTGCTTTATATGAAGGGATTGTTCCTCCTACTATAAATTTGGAAAATCCTGATCCTGAATGTGATTTGGACTATGTGCCCAATCAAGCTCGTAAAGTGGATATTAAAATAGCTCTTTCCAATGCCTTTGGTTTTGGTGGAACTAATGCCTGTTTAATATTTAAAAAATGGGAATAAAAATAGTAATAGCTTCAGATCATGCAGGATATTTTTTAAAAGAAAAAATCAAGAATTTTCTTAAAGATAGAAATTATGAAGTTTTTGATGTAGGTTGTTACTCTCCTGAATCAGTAGATTATCCCGAATATGGAGCAAAAGCTATAGAAAAAATTCTCAATAAAGAAGTAGAATATGGGATTCTTATATGTGGTACAGGTCTTGGAATGAGTATTTTTGCCAATCGTTTTTCTGGAATAAGAGCTGCTCTTTGTCATGAACCCTTTTCTGCTAAAATGGCAAGGCTTCATAACAATGCCAATGTTCTTGTACTTGGAGGAAGAATTATAGGAGAGGCAATAGCATTGGAAATAGTGAAAACCTTCTTTGAAACACCTTTCGAAGGAGAAAGGCACGAAAGAAGACTTAATCTAATTGAAAAGCTTTCCCAAAATAAATGAACTTTATAGGAATAGGTGTTGATTTAGTCTATATTCCAAAGGTTGAAAAAATTCTCAGAAATTATGGATTAAGATTTCTCAGGAAAATATATTCCGAAGAAGAAATAGAATATGCTATTCAAAGAAAAAATACAGCTTTTCATTTAGCCTCTTCCTTTGCTTCAAAGGAAGCCTTTTATAAAGCTATAGGAGGATATAGTCCCTTTATTTTTAAAGAAATAATCCTCAAAAGAAATTCTTTAACAGGAGCTCCCTTTTTAGAACTTAAAGGAAATGCTAAAAGAATTTTTCAGGAAAAAGGAGGAAAAAAAATTTTTCTTGCCTTATCTCATCAAAATGAATATACTATTAGTATAGTAATAATAACTTAAATAAATTTTTAAATAAATCAATTTTTATATGAAAATATTAACCGGAGTTGAAATGCAAGATTTAGATAAAATGGTTATTAAATCTTTAGGAATCCCTGCTGAAGTCTTAATGGAAAGAGCTGGTTTGGGAGTAGCAGAAACTATTATAAATTATTACCCTTTAGAATATTACAAAAAAGTTTTGATAATATGTGGTCCTGGAAATAATGGAGGAGATGGTTTTGTTTGTGCAAGATACCTCTGGGATAAAGATTACAAAGTAAAAGTTGTCTTACTCAGTAAAAAAGAAAAATATAAAAATGAAGCAGCCCTCAATCTTAAAATTCTTGAAAATTTAAAATTTAATATAGAAGAATTGAATAGTATTTCTCAATTTAAAGAAATTTTAAATAAATACTCTCCCAATATAATTGTGGATGCCATTTTTGGAACAGGGCTTAAAGGAGAGATAGAGGGATTTTTTAAAGAAATAATAGAGGAAATAAATAATTATAAAAAAAAAGAAAATAATGTTAAAATTGTAGCTATTGATATATCTTCTGGGGTTTGTGCTAATACAGGGCAAATTTTGGGAACTGCAGTTAAAGCTGATTTAACTATAACTTTTGAGCTTCCAAAAATAGGGCATTTATTTTATCCAGGAAAAGAATATATAGGTCAGCTTGAAATTGTATCAATTGGATTTCCCAGAAAAATTATTGAAGAAAATAGCCCTACTAGATGGTATTTAGATTTTAACTGGGCAAAAAATATTTTTTTGCCCAGAAGAGGATATGCTCATAAAGGCACTTTTGGTCATGTTTTTATTTTAGCTGGAAGTAGAGGAAAAAGTGGTGCAGGAGCTCTTTGTGCTTTAGGAGCTTTAAGAGGAGGGGCAGGACTTGTTACTCTTGGTTCAACTAAAACTTTACAAAAAATATATTCCTCAATGATACCAGAAATTTTAACCGCAGGTTTGGAAGAGAATGAAAAGGGAGAGATATCAGCTGATAGCCTTTATGAGATATTAGAAATAGCCAAAAATAAAAGCGTTTTGGTAATAGGTCCAGGTCTGGGATTAAGTGAAGAGGTAAAAGAGCTTTTTTTTGAATTACTTAAAAATTTGGAAATTCCTTTAGTAATAGATGCAGACGCTCTTACCTTGCTTTCCGAAAATCTTGAAGTATTAAAATTTTATAAAGCACCTAAAATTTTAACTCCCCATCCAGGTGAAGCAACAAGGCTTTTAAAGGTAAGTAAAGAAGAAATTATGAAAGATAGATTGAAATATGTTCAAAAGCTTAGTGAGATAACTGATTCCGTGGTAGTTTTAAAAGGTCCTCATACCATTGTTTATTCTTCAGATGGAAGATGTGGAATTTCTTCTATAGATGAACCAGGACTTTCTCAAGGAGGACAAGGAGATGTTTTATCGGGTCTAATTGGAGCTTTTATAGCTCAAAAATATGATCCCTTTACAGCTACATGTTTGGCAGTCTATTTACATGGAAAAACAGGAAAATACCTACATGAAACACTTGGACCTTTTGGTTATACTGCTAAGGATGTAGCTGATAATATATCTAAAATTTTAAAGGAGCTGGAAAAATGATAGACCTAAGAAGATATCCAAGATGTGTTACTAAATTGAAAGTTTTTTTTCCTGAGGATGAAAATTCTTATGATGTATTAAATGTTTCTTATAAAGGGCTTTTTATAAAAACAGAAAAAAGGATTCCTATAGGTAAGCTTATCTATCTTCAGGTAGAAATTCCTGATGTAGGATTAATTCCTATTTATGGAGTAATAATTCATCATGGAACAGAAGATAATCCAGGTCTTGGTATAGAAATTGTGGATATAGATAAAAATATGCGTCCTGTATGGAACTATTATTTAAAAGCTCTTCTTTATATGGAAGAGGCAAAAAAAGCTTATCAAAAGGCTTTAGAAGAAATTTCAACCGAGTCTGAAAGAACTTCTTAAAAATGAAGATATTTATTTTCCTGTTAGGGCTCTCTATAGGTAGCTTTTTAAATGTAGTAATTTATAGATGGAGTAAAGGTTTATCTATTAAAAATCCCATATTTTCTATATGTCCAAAATGTGGAAAAACTTTAAAATGGTATCATAATATTCCTCTTATTTCTTATTTATTCTTAAGAGGAAAATGTGCTTATTGTAAATCCCCAATATCTATAAGATATCCTTTGGTTGAACTTTTAACAGCCTTTTTTTTGCTTTTTATCTATCTTAAATTTAAACCTTATTATGGATGGATTACTTTTTTGGGTTTTTCTTTTTTTATATTAATTCTTATTCCCATTACTTTTATTGATTTAGAAACAAAAGAAATTCCAGATAAGCTTAGTTTAGGTCTTATTTTTGTGGGGATACTTTTTTCTTTATTCGGGTTTAATCCATTATTAAATTTTGAGACAAGTCTTTTATCAGCTTTATCAGGTATAGGGCTTCTTTTTTTGATAAATGAGCTATATTATCAGGTATCAAAAAGGGATGGTTTGGGAATGGGAGATTTTAAGCTTATGGGAGGAATAGGGGCTTTTTTGGGATACAAGAGCTTTTACTGGATTTTAATAATAGCTAGCCTAACAGGAATATTTGCTTTTTTAGGAATATATATTCGGTATAAAATAAAAGGAATATCTAAAGAGCTTAATCTTAAAACAGAAATTCCTTTTGGTCCCTTTTTATCCTTAGCAAGTATTATTTATCTATTAGTAGGAACTGTGGTAAGTTTGAATAGCTTGGGCATAAGGTAAAGGATCATCCTTTATACATTCAAATTTTCTTACAAACCAGAATTTTGTATTTAAGATATTGATAATTCCGTAATTAAATTGGATATAAAATCCTGAGCCTAACTGATCTACATTTTCAAAATCATTTGGCTCATTCCATATGGATATTCCCACAAATCTAATATTGCTATAAACAATACAAGTAGGTCCCTCCGCAAAAAAGATGCCATTAAAATAAATAGGAGAGGGATTGACTACCCTAAGATTTGAATTTACCATTATGAAAAGTACAGGATTATCTAATGTTCCTATATTTGCTGAGGTCGTGATACGAGAAGAATCAGGATCAGAACTGTTACAAACACTTTCAACATATCCAAAAAGATAAAACATTCCACCCTCTATGGTTGTAGATCTTGTAAAATGAACTCTTCTTGCAAAAACATTTGATTCTCTTATAGTTAATCCATCTTCACTGTCATTTATTACACTATTGGGTGTAATTAAAGTAGAATATGAAATAGTAGAAGAAGTATTTAATCTAATATCATTTTGAGAAACAATTCGTACATAAGTAGTATAACCATTAATATTTACTCTATCAGTAGTATATAATGTTAAAGGATATGTATTTGTTTTTTGAATTATATTTACACGTTCATTAGTTATGATATTAACATTGCCAGCATCGTTTATAGTAATTCTCCTATTAGGACCATACAAAAATTTTACAGAGGGTGCTATTCCAGTTATTGTAACATTTTTTTGTAATCTAATCCAAGTACATCCTAACAGGTCTTTTGAAAGATCTAAAGTATCTTCATCAAAATTACACATACTGGATGGTATCTCACTACCTGAAGGAAAATTAATAACAAAATCTCCGGTTCTGTTTTCCCATACTATTTTAGGTTCATCTTCTATACCGAAGCAAGAGGTCAAGCCACCTTTATCGAAAGTAATATCCTGTCTTGCATTATTATTTATATCTCTCCAGAGAGGATTTTTTCCTAATCCCATGGGATATCCGGTATAATTATCTTCACCTTCAAACATCGTAAGTAATTCGTAAAAACAATTAACATTGAAAGTTAAAGGAACAAGATCATAGAATTTTACATTTGGTTTAGTAGGTGGACTTCCATATATTCCAGGGTTAGTTCCTGTTTGTTGATCACAAGTCCTGATCATATTCGGTGGAACTCCCTCTATAGGGCCTCTTACTATTATTCCAGGAATAGTGCAATTATTTTGTAAATCACACCCTGATACAAAGGCATTACCAAGCCATTGAACTCTTTCATTTGCCTTAACTGTAAAAGTTCCAATTCCATAAAATCCCTGAGTTGAAGCAACAATAACTGCTCTTGCCCCTCCTAAGGTTGCTTCAGACCTCAAAGCACATAATATACCTCTTCTTGCTACAGTTGAAATAACATTAACTCCATCAATATTTATAGGAAGATTATAAGCCTCTTCACAAAATCCTCCTGCTTCAACAATTCTTCGTGTAGCTTCATTTATTCCATAGTGAGCAGCTTTCTGAAGCCTATTAAAAAGTGTATTAGCTCTAGTTGAAAGAAAACCTTGTTTACTCATAAAGGCAAGACCTGCTCCAATAAGAGCTATAATTATAGAAAGAATTAGAATTATCAATAAAACATAGCCTTTTTTTCTTTTCTTCATTTTTACCTCCCAAAATATCTTATTATTCTATAAGTTTTATAATTAGGACTAGTCTGATTTTCAAAATTTCTAAAAGTGATATCAACCTTTATACTTGCTGAAGAGAGGTTTAAATAATTACTGTCTTGAGGATTATCTATTTGGCTTGTATCTGTAATTTCCTCATTAGATGTTACTATAGAAACATAAAAATTCTCTACAGGAGAAATGTTTATTGCAGGTTCATTGGCATTACAATTTTCTGCTTTATCTGTTAAATCCATTTTTAGCCACCGTCTTCCATCCGGTCCAGTCTCACAATAAAGATGAATTAATTTAGGGACTCTTATTATTATATCCCCTCCCTCTAAAAGTAGCCAATTTTGTAAGTTTCCTGCTTGATTTAAAATATTGCCATTATAAATGACAGCAACTCTATTTGCGTCTGCATTATAAGTTGCTGGATCAAGATATGAAGGACTTAAACATTCGGCATTCTGTTCACTTAGTTCACTTAATCCAAAAATTAATGCCACATTTTGATTATTGGCATCTCTAAAAAATCTTCCATGCCTCATGATATGAAAACAATTGTTATTATTTTCTGTTTTTAATCTACAGCTTACCAATCTGATTCTATCTCTATAAACATAACTTGCAATCCCCATTCCTTCCAAGTTTCCATAAAACCATACTTCACTACAAGGAGTCCCATTGCTTATACTTATACATAAACTACTTGGAGGAGGATAACAATTTGGATTTTGGGGATTGGTTTTAATATCGCAAACATTTTCAATATCACAGGGTCTTATTCTGGTACATATATTAGCTCCTGTGGGGTCATTGCAAGGAGTTCCAGTTCCCCATCTGCTAAAAATCCATTCAAGTTGAGCTATTCCTGATCTTTGGATTTCTAATATATCTGAAACCATTTTAGTAGGAACCTGAGCTCTTTGATGAGCCACATATAGTCCTACCATAACTCCTATAATTAAAACTCCTATCAAAATAACTATCAACATCTCAATTATAGTGAATCCCTTTTTCATCTTTTAAGTCCCATCCCAGAATTTACAGACAAGATCAGTTAATCTATGCTGTTTAGTACCATAAGTTGCTATTACTGTTACTTCTCTGCAATTGGCATCCCAGGGTTCTGAAGGAGGTGTAATACTTGAACAAGTTATAGATACATCTAAGTTAATTTCTAATCCTCCACACTCAAAGGTATTTAAATTTATACCACCTCTGCAGGCTTCTATAGCAGAATTAGCAGCATTAACTAAACATTCCATTATAGTTCTATCTCTTGCTGAAACCACAGATCCTGTAATTAAACGACTAATACTTATTACTATAAGACCTAATATGAGAATTCCTATTAAAGCCTCTATAAGGGTAAAACCTTTATTTCTTAACATGATCCGCTTCCTTTTTCTACCCTTTGAGCTCCTCGACTTATTATAATTTTATAATAACTATTAAATTCATCATTATAAACACATATGTGACCCCCCACAGTAATGTTCAAACCTCTTGGATCAAAAATGATACTTCCACTACTTGTAATTTTTGTATTTATACCTTGAAGCCTAACAGCAAAAAGAAGAGTTCCGCTGCAAGGGTTATTTCCTCTTTCAAATCCCATATCATTAATGAGAATTCCATTGGTTTCAGAATCCACACAAACACCTATATTTGTAGTTTTTGACATAGCTGTTATTTTTGCTCTATTTATTGTATGTTCTACAGCCATTATATCATTATGGTATTTATTTATTTCTATAAATCTATCCCAGGCAGGAATTGCAAATGTAGAAAGAATGACAATTATAGCTACCACTATTAAAAACTCCAATAAAGTAAAACCTTTATTCATTTTTAATAAGCTTTCATAGTAGTAGTAATAAAAAGTTTTTTCTTACTTGTTCCACAGACTGGAGTGTGGAAAAATTCTAAATTTAATTGATTAAAATAAGTATAAAGTCTTTCCAGAACCTTAAAATTAAAACGAATTTCAAAATTACCACTTAAATTGATATTGTTATTATTTAAAGAATTACTTATTAATACTCCATGAATTTTAAAATTACCATTTCCATAACCCACACTGAAATTGTTATTAGCCTCTGTAACAAAGATAGCTCCCCATATATCAGCATTTCCATTTCTTGCTATATTTAAATTATTATCTGATATTATAAGAATAGGCTTGGTATTTGTTCCGAGCTGAGTTCCTGAATTTACATTTATATTTAGATTTCCCACTCCGGCTCCCCCACTGTAAATCATTCCATTTCCTATAGTTAAATTTTGAGAATCTATTGTGTAATTTTTAGAAAACATAAAGGTTCCATAGATACTTATATTATTTTGAGAAATAGTAATCTGATTTCTGGCAACTAAAATAAGTGGTTGTTGAGGATTTACATTAGCTTTACTATTAAAAATTATATTATTTCCTGCAATATAACCACCTCCAGAAAAATCATTAAAATTTATCTGAGCATTTGTACCTAAATCGATTTTAGAATAATATCTTCCATCTTTATTATATTTGTATGCTTTTTCATCAGGATCCCAAGTAAATTTATCTGCATTTCCACCGCTTCCACATGTTATCACAGATCCAGTTGCTTCACAGCTGGACTGATTAAGATTAATTTCAGAATTCACTAAACCTTTTGGTGTTCCGTTTTCAAATCTTACTTGAAAATCATCACTCAAATTTTCAAGTAATTGATCTCTATTTTCTGCATTAAATAATTTTGAAGTTAAATCTTTATCTAAAAGTGAAGGGTCATGAACATAAGGAGTTACTGTTGAAATTAGACCAGATCCCAGATTGTTTGGATTGGTATTACAAGCAATAACTATATTTTCTGGATTAATTAAATTTCCTGTAATAAGAGCAGGGGCTATGCATGAATTAGGGTCCGTGCAACTATTTTCTGGACTATCATATCCTATAATAGCAGCATTTCCTCCTATTCCAGATAAATTATTCAAATTTCTGTAAGTAGCTGCTGCCCAATTTGACGCTTTTAAAGGAAAGATAGAGGTTTTTATTACTTTTGCTCCTAAATACCTTCCTTCAGACCAAACAAAACAATAATTATTATCTGAATCTTTAACAGCTATAACCTTTAATCCAGACTCTTCAATATTTTCACAAACTCCATTTTCCAATACTGTCAGTAGTCCTCTATTTGATTTTTTTTCAGCAATTTGATATTTAGCTTCGGAACTTATGGAAAAATAGCCCATTTGAGTAATAAAAGCTGCCCCTATCCCCAAGATTAATAATATTAAAAATAAAACTAAAACTATCATTAATGCAAATCCTCGGTTTTTAACATTCATGTTTTTACCCCTCTTTTTATTTATCTTGCAAAGTATTTTTCTATTTTTAAAGTTCTTTCCGGTAAACTCTGGCTTCTAAATTTTATTTCCAATTTTAAACTCCTATCCTCTCTAAAAACCTTAAAAGAATTGACATCTTCCAATTTAGCAATTGGTCTTTCTTCCCTTGTTCCTGTAGCCATATCTAATTTATCTATATAAAGCCAATATCCGCCATTATAATATTTTTCATAAATTCTTACTTTATGAGGTACTCTCATTATTATGTCTCCTGGTTGAAGATAATAGATACCTGATGTGCCATTAACTATGTAACTACTCCTAGCATTGGGAACAATAAAATTTTTAATACAATCCTGATTATTAGGACTTAATTCAAAAATTTTATATATTGGAGGATTTAAAGTGCCATTATAGTTTATTACTTTATCTCCTTGCCAAATATAATAATAATTATGGTCTTCATCAGTGGTAAGTCTACAGCTTATTAAATTAGCTTGAGTTCCATTTATATTTATTACAAACCCGATTCCATAAAGATTTGCATAAAATTCTATATCCTTACAGCCTGAGCTAAAATCCCCATTTTTACAAGTTATACACATAGGATCAGAGGGGGGATAAAAGTCAGAACAATTAATAATAATATTTCCTACGGTAGTACAGTTATTGTTTATACAGGGCGTTCCTATTCCCCATCTTGAAAATACAAAATCTAAGGTAGCTATAGCACTTCTCATTTCTTCAATAACATCAGAAATTGGTCTTGTGTGCTTGAATACTTTATCACTGGCAAGATAAAGCCCATAAACAGCCATTAGAATAATACTACAAAGAACAATTACCACTAAAAGTTCTATAATGGTAAAACCTTTGGAATTTTTTAAAAAAAACCTCATTTTAAACCTTAATCAAAATTGCAGATTCTATCAGTTAAAGAAAAATTCATTTCTTTTGCTTTAGCGGTTACTGTCACATCTGAACATGTCCCGGAAATTGGCCTACATTCGCCTTCTATAGTTATTTCAACTGGTATTCCTCCACATTCAATACTTTCTAAAGGTTTTCCTCCTTTACAGGCACTTATTCCAGAGGAAGCTCCTTCTACAAGGCATGAAATAAGAATTCTATCCGAGGTTTTAAAAGAAAAAGAAGTAAGAACACCTGTTATTATTCCAGCTAAAATAGCAGCAATTAATACAGCAATAAGTGTCTCAATTAAGGTAAATCCCTTAATTCTTAACATCTTCCATTACCACCTTCTATTCTTATAGCACCTCTATCACTTTGTAATACAATTTTAAAATATCTTTCATTATCTGTAATACATATATTTCCTCCAAATATAGCAAGTCCCCTTGGATCAAACATAAGTCCAGGCTTACCCAGTGCTACATCAATATCAGAAACTATCCAATTATCATTAATTTTCATAATCTTCAATAATTTTGTATTCTCGCTTTCAGAGCAAGATGGATTTCTTAAAGGGCCCTCATCATAAACCCTTATTTCATTATTATTTAAACAAATTGAAACCCCTGAACTCCTTTCTATAGCAGTAATTTTTGCCCACTTTATAAGATTTTCTAATTCGAAGGCATAAGTATTAAATTTATATATTCTATAAAACTTTTTCATACCAGGAAAGCCTATACTTGCTAAAATGGCTATTATTCCAATAATTATAAGAAATTCTAATACGCTAAAACCTCCAGATTTTTTATACTTCAATCCTTTTTTCATATTTCGGATAAATTAAAATTTTCTTTAATTTTAATTATAGAAAAGAAAAGAAATAAGTAAATATTTAGAATTTTTTACTGTCTCATATAAACGGTCCTGATGGGAA
This sequence comes from uncultured Thermodesulfatator sp., assembly GCA_964412755.1. Taxonomy (GTDB): domain Bacteria; phylum Desulfobacterota; class Thermodesulfobacteria; order Thermodesulfobacteriales; family Thermodesulfobacteriaceae; genus Thermodesulfobacterium. Next base: position 700 of record CAYPPW010000004.1, on the reverse strand, counting down.
AAGGAATCTCGATTCCTTCTTGTTTATATCTTTTATGAAGTTTCTTTATAAATTCATGCACTAAAGAATATCTCTCAGTATAACTTTTTGCTCTTAAAACCACAGTAAAATTAATGCTAAAATCTCCAAAATTGTGATATCTTATAAAAGGCTCAAACTCAGGTACTCCCCCTGCAACCTCTTTCATAACTTCTTTAGCAACCTCAATGGTAACTCTTTCAACCTTTTCTAAATCACTATTATAACTAACTCCTAATTGAACTAAAACTGCTAATTCCTTATCTGGTAAAAAATAATTGGTAATAATTGATGAAGCAAGCTTTGAATTCGGGACAATAACAATATTATTGGAAATTTGTCTTATAGTAGTATTTCTCCAAGTAATATCTTCTACAAAGCCTTCTATTCCGGAATCAAGAGCAATGTAATCTCCTGGTTTTATTTGTTTAGTCATTAAAATATGAATTCCAGCAAAGAAATTACTTAAAGTATCTTGTAAAGCTAATCCAATAGCTAAACCAGCAATTCCTAAAGAAGTGATAAAAGGAGTGATATTTATATTTAAAGTATTTAAAATCAAGATAAAACCAATAAAGAAAATTAAGATCTTTACAAAAATTTCAAATATAGAGACACTTGGAGGTATCTCAGCTTTTTCTTGAAGATAGGAATTCAAAATATTTATTATTATGTTAGAAGA
>CAYPPW010000003.1:55578-86357 GCA_964412755.1 uncultured Thermodesulfatator sp. | reverse complement strand
GTATTTGAACATTTTAAAAAGCTATCAATAAAAAAATTAAAATTTATAACCTTATGATAAAATAATAAAAATAATTAAAAATAATGATTTAAGAATCTTGTCTAAAAAGTTTGCCCTTATAGTTTGGATTATTTACATTATTTTTATTTTCGCTTTTATTCCATTTTTTTGTAAAAGGATTGATAAAGTTTTAATGATTTCTATTAGGTTTTCTTTTTTAATTAAACTTTTTGGAATCCTATTAATAATATCAGGTATTATTTTAGGAACCTGGTGTTTAATAATTTTGTGGAGAAAAGGAGAAGGGACTCCTTCTTTTCTTTATCCCCCTAAAAAACTTGTTACAACAGGGCCTTATAAATACTCAAGAAATCCTATGACTTTAGGAGCTTGGATTATATTTATAGGTGAAGCAATAATCCTTCAATCTATAAGTCTATTTATTTTTTTCCTTTTCATAGTTATTCCTGTAAGTATTATTTGGATAATCAAATATGAAGAACCATTCTTAGAAAAAAATTTTGGGGATCTTTATAAAAATTATAAAAAATCTGTAAAAAGATGGATTAATCTTAAAATTTAATTTTGATGGCCATTAAAGAGGCAATTTTACAAGAGAATTTAGGAAAAGAAGTTAGATGTTTAACTTGTGAAAGAAAATGTGTAATTTCTGAAAATAAAACCGGTTTTTGTAAGACCCGAAAAAATATAAAAGGTAAAATTTATACTTTAGTTTATGGAGAGATTTCATCTTTAAGTGCTAATCCTATAGAAAAAAAGCCTTTATATCATTTTTTTCCAGGAAGTAAAGCTTTAACTATAGGAACATGGGGATGTAACTTTACTTGTCCATGGTGTCAAAATTATGAAATTAGTAAATTTCCCGAAAAAATAGGAACAGGTATTTATCTTTCTCCTGAAAAATTTATTGAACTTATAAAAATATATAATTGTCAAGGTACAAGCATATCTTTTAATGAACCTACTTTACTTTTAGAATATTCTATAGATGTTTTTAGATTAGCAAAATCCTACGGATACTATAATACTTATGTAACCAATGGATATATGACAGAGGAGGCTTTAAATTTACTTATAGAAGCAGGTCTTGATAGTATGAATATTGATATAAAAGGGGATAAGGAAGCTGTAGCTCGTTATTGCGGAGCTGATGTAGAAAAAGTTTGGAGAAATGCTAAGATTGCCAAAGAAAAGGGGGTATGGGTTGAAATTACTACTCTTGTTATTCCAGGGATTAATGATGATGAAAATGTTTTAAGAGGCATTGCCAAAAGAATAAAAAATGAGCTTGGGAAGGATACACCCTGGCATGTAAATCGCTATTTTCCCGCTTATAAATTTGAATGGGAAGTTTACATTTCTCCCACTCCTGTTAAAACTTTAGAAAAGGCAATAACTATAGGGAAAGAAGAAGGTCTTGAATATGTATACTGTGGGAATGTGCCTGGTCATCCTTTTGAAAATACCTATTGTCCAGAATGTAATTTTCTTTTGATAAAAAGATATGCTTTAAAAGTAATAGAATATAAGTTGTCTTCTAATAATAAATGTCCCAATTGTAGAAAAGACATACCTATAATAAATTAGTCAATCAAGTAATTTTTCCATTCATTCTTAAAAATCTCTTTTCTTTTTTCATAGGGAATAAATTTAACACCAAGAATTTTAAAAATTTCTTTTTCATTAGTTGTTAATAATTCCCATGTTTTCCGATTAAAAAGTCCGTATTGATTTAATAATAAATTTTTTCTTTTTGCTATTCCTCGAAGCCATATATTAAATTTTCCTGAACCAATTAGATAAAGAGCAAAACTTTCCCAAGAATTTTTATATTCTTCAGGTAAATAATATATCTCAAGTCTTTCATAAAAGGGGAAATTCTTGAGAATATTTTTGGTTTTATCATGATCTTTTTCATTTACTAAAATATCAATATCTCCAATGGTTTGTTCTTTTCTTATGTAAGATCCATAAATCCCAAATTTAATGTTTTCTTTGTTTAAGATTTCTTTAATTTTTTGAACTATTTTTTCACCTTCGTAAAAAGAGATTCTTTCTTTTATTTTTGCCATTTAATTCATTTAGCAAAAGAAAGTATTTCTTTAATTACATCTTCAGTATAAATATGGCTAAGATTCCAGACAGGAGCAATTTTTATTACAATTTTAGCGATTTCATCAATAGCGTTTGCTGGGAGTCCAGCTTCTGAAAGACTTACTGGTGCGCCTATATTTTTAAACCAATTTTTTAATGATTCTATTCCATCCTCAGCTGAAGATTTATTGAATACTTTTTGAGCAAAACGTTCAAATTGTTTAATATTTTTTTCTTTAAACCATTTCATCCACGCAGGAATAACTATGCTTAAACAAGCTCCGTGAGGTAGGTCATAAAGTCCTCCAATTGCATGAGCTATCATATGATTATGAAAAGCTCCTCCTTTAATTCCTATTTGGGCAAGTCCGTTTAAAGCAAGAGTAGAGGCCCACATAAATTCAGCTCTTGATTCATAATTTTGAGGATTTATTAAGATATTTTCCGTAGCTTCCATAACAGTTTTTATAATAGCTTCAATAAATCTACTTTGTAGTTTTGGGCAGACTTCTCCACTGAAATAAAGTTCAATTGCATGAGCAATAACATCTACTGCAGCATAAGCTTGGTAATTTGAAGGGACTGTAAAAGTGAGTTCGGGATTTAAAATAGATACTTTTGGATAAATATAAGGGGAACTGATATAAAGTTTTTCTTTGGTTTCTTCATTCGTAATAACTGCATTACCGTTCATTTCAGTCCCAGTAGCAGCTAGAGTCAAGATGGCATATAAAGGAAGTGCACTTGGCACTTCTTTTTCATGTTTGAAATATATCCAGATATTTTCTTTTACTACAGCTCCTACTGCTATAGCTTTTCCCTCATCAATAACAGAACCTCCACCTACAGCTAAAATAGCTTCAACTTTTTCATGTTTAGCTATTTTAATACCCTCCAAAGTATGAGATAAGACGGGATTTGGCTTAACTCCAGAATATTCTATAAATTCGATGTTAGCTTTTTTAAGAGACCCAACTACTCTCTCATAGAGTCCTGTTCTTTTTATAGAGCCTTTTCCATAAATAAAAAGAATTTTTCTTATATTGTCTTTTTTTAAGATTTCACCTATTTTATTCTCTTCTCCTTTACCAAAAATAATTTTGGTTGGATTATAAAAAACAAAATTTTCCATATAAAAATCCTCCTATAAATTTTTTTAATTTTATAATTTTAATATAAATTTATTTTTGGTCGATTTATTTTATAGAATTGTTTATTCTTCAAGATATGAAAGAAAGGGTTCATACATTAAAGGCAGTAAAAAATATTTTAGAAAGGGATATCAAATTTTCTGTTCCTTTTGAGCTAGTAAAAAAAATAGATAATGCAATTAAAGACGAAAATATAGACTTAACTATTTTAGCAAAGGAGATTGAATTTCATCCTTTACTTACACTTAAAATATTAAAAGTCGCTAATTCTCCATTATATGGCTTTCCTCAAAGAATTAGTTCAGTATATCATGCTTTGATTTTATTAGGGCTTCAAGCAGTTAGATATATTCTTTTAGGAGCTTTTGTTTCAGATATGTTGCAAAGAGAGAAAGATTTATATTTTCATTCTTTTAAAACATCTTTAGCTTGTAGATGGTTTATAGAAAAATTTTCCTTAAGAACAAGAGAAACCGAAGAAGTGATTACTGCTGGGATAATTCATGATTTAGGCAAACTATTTTTTGAAATTTTATTTAAAGAAAAATATAAAAAAATTAAGAGTATTTGGTTGGAGAATAAAATTAGATGTAAAGATATATTGATTAATTTGGAAAGAGAACAATTTGGTATTGATCATGCAGAGTTGGGAGCTATAGTAATGAAAGAATGGTATTTTCCAGATAATTTAGTTCAGATTGTATTTCATCATCATGATTTAGTACATTATTTTAATAAACCCCAAAAGGAGAAAGGAGGATTGCTATTTTTATCGGATTTATTTGCCAATATAAGTTCATTAAAGGAATATGGGTGTTTAGAAACTATAAAGGAAGATCCTAATTTTAAATTAGCTTTTCAATATATTCAAACTTTGTTTCCAGATTTTGATAAAGATAAAAAGACAACTGATTTAGAATCTAAAGATTTACAATACTTGATTTTTGAATTTGATGAATACTGTAAAACACAAAAAACTTTTTTTGAAGTAATAATTTAAAAATCACTTTTTATCTAAGTTTTGAAGTGTTCTGAAATATTTTGTATGAGTTTTATATTTTATTTTTATAAAAATTCTGTTTATTAAGTGAAAAGGTATTTAAAAATTTTAAATTTTTTATATCTGGATTTTTTCTCATATTTTGTTATTATTATATATAATATTAAAAAACTAAAAGGAGGTGATTAAAGAATGACTAAAGAGGAGCTTGTAAAAGCAATTGCTTCCAAGGCTGAAGTTAAACAAGCTATAGCTAAAAAATGCCTTGATGCTTTTTTGGACACAGTTAAAGAAACTTTAAAAAAAGGGGAAGATGTTAGACTCATTGGGTTTGGCACATTTAAAGTTGTAACGAGAAAAGAAAGGAAAGGAAGAAATCCAAGAACAAAAGAGGAGATTACTATTCCTGCTAAAAAAGTAGTAAGATTTTATCGTGGAAAGGATTTAGAGCTTTAATTAAGAAATTTATTTTGAAGGTGCCGGGGCCCGGAATCGAACCAGGGACACGCGGATTTTCAGTCCGCTGCTCTACCAACTGAGCTACCCCGGCAACCTCAACTATTTAAAATATTATATTTTAGATTTTTGTCAAGATTTTTGAGTTATTTTAAACAAGTAATTAAGTGTCCTAATTTTTCTTTTTTAGTTTTTAAATAATTATAATTTTCCGGTCTTGGTGGAATTTCCAATGGCACCCTTTCTACTATTTTCATTCCATAACCTTCCAATCCAACAATTTTTCTTGGATTATTTGTCATAAGCCTCATTTGTCTTACTCCAAGATCTCTTAAAATTTGAGCACCAATTCCATAATCCCTTAAATCTGGTTTAAATCCTAAGGCAATATTTGCTTCAACAGTGTCTTTTCCTTCATCTTGCAGTTTATAAGCTTTCAATTTATTTAATAGTCCTATTCCTCTTCCTTCTTGTCTTAAATAGAGAAGAACACCTTTTCCTTCTTTTCCAATTAATTCCATAGCTTTTTTAAGTTGAAGTCCACAATCGCACCTTAAAGAATTGAAGACATCTCCTGTTAAACATTCAGAATGAACTCTTACCAAAACCGGATTTTCATCTATTTCTCCCATTACTAAAGCTATGTGGGTAGCTTTATCTATAAAATTAGAATAAGCTATAAGTTTAAAAATTCCATAAGAAGTAGGAAGATAAGTCTCAACCTCTCTTTTTACAAGACTCTCCATTTTTATTCTATATGCAATTAAATCTTTAATAGTTATGATTTTAAGATTATGTTCTTCAGCAAACTTTTCCAAATCAGGAAGCCTTGCCATAGTTCCATCATCTTTCATGATCTCACAAATAACTCCAGCTGGTTTTAAATTTGCAAGTCTTGCAAGATCTACAGCTGCTTCTGTATGACCAGCTCTTACTAATACCCCTCCTTTTCTTGCTATTATAGGAAATACATGACCGGGAGTAATAAAATCTTGAGGTTTACTATTTTCATCAATTACAAGTTTTATAGTATGAGCTCTATCGTAAGCTGAAATTCCAGTTGTAATTCCATGACGGGCATCTATTGAAACTGTAAAGGCAGTTCCATAGGGGTCCATACCTCTTCTCGGCTGTAAAGATAGTTCTAATCTTTCGGCTGTTTCTGGTGTAATAGCAAGACAAATAAGACCTCTCCCATATTTAGCCATAAAATTTATAGCCTCAGGTGTTACCTTTTCTGCTGGTAATACCAAGTCCCCTTCATTTTCTCTGTCTTCATCATCTACTACAATTATCATTTTTCCCTGTTTTAAATCCTCAAGAGCTTTTTCAATAGTACTAATAGGCATAAAAATGCCTCCCTACAATTTTTACTTTTTTTAAAAAGATATTTTAATTATAATAATCTTTGTTAACATTTTGCCAAGATAAAAATGAAAAAAATAGAAAGTGTAACTAGTTCAGCTTTATCAGTTACTATTGCTGTTTTTATAAGTAGAATTCTTGGGCTTGTAAGAGAACAAGTACTTGCTTATTTTTTTGGGGCAGGCAAAAGTATGGATGCTTTTGTTGTGGGATATAGAATACCTAATCTTTTAAGAGACCTTTTTGCAGAGGGAGCTCTTGGTTCTGCTTTTGTAAAAGTTTTTAGTTCAAGTTTAGAAAAAGAAGGAAAAGAAAAAAGTTTTAAAATAGCCCAAATCCTTATTTCAAATTTTATAATTGTTCTTATCATAACTGTAACTTTAGGGATTTTATTTGCTGAGGCTATAGTCTCTATTATTGCTCCAGAATTCAAAAAAGATCTTTATAAATTCGGTCTTACTATAAGGCTTACTCAAATAATGATGCCCTTTTTATTATTTATAAGTTTAGCCTCTATTCTTGCTGGTATGTTAAATTCTTTCAGAATATTTTTTCTTCCTGCACTTTCCTCAGGTCTTTTTAATCTTATATCTATTATTATAGGTATTTCTGGATACTTTGTTCTTGTAAAATTGCATGTAGATCCTATTTATGCCATGGCAGCAGGGGTTACTTTAGGTGGGCTATTTCAGGTTGTTTTTCAATATCCTATAATAAAGAAAAAAGGTTTTTCTTTTAAGTTTTATCCAAATTTTAAAGATCCTAATTTCAATGAAGTTTTAAGACTTATTCTTCCTGTAATTTTGGGTCTTTCTGTAGTACAAATAAATATATTTATTAATACTTTTTTTGCTACTTCTTGTGGCGAAGGAGCAGTTTCCTGGTATTCTTATGCTTTTAGAATTATGTATGTACCTCTAGGGCTTTTTGGTGTAGGACTTTCTCAAGCTCTTTTACCAGAGCTTTCAAGACAAATTGCTAAAAAGGATTTTGCACTAGCCAAGGATACTTTTTCAAGGGCTTTAATTATTTCTTTAAGTCTATCCTTTCCTTCTGCTATAGGTCTTTTTATGCTTTCTCATCCTCTAATAGCTCTTCTTTTTGAAAGAGGAAAATTTACTTTTTATGATACGTTAAATACTGGTAAAATCTTAAAAATTTTAGCTTTAGGTCTCCCTTTTTATGGGATTTCTAAAACAGCTGTACCTTTATTTTATTCCTTAGGTAAAACTGTAATTCCAGCTATAGGAAGTATAATAGCTGTAGTTACTAATGTAATTGTTATTCTTTTTACTATCCAAAAAATGGGGATCAATGCAGTTGCATTAGGAACAAGTTTTTCCCTTTTTATTCAATCAATTTTTTTGCTAATTATAGGATTTTCCTACCTTGGTATCCCTGAAAAGAGATTTATTTTAAAAAGTTTATTTACCTTAATTATCGCTGGAATTTTTCTTATAGGAAGTCTAAAAATTTTAGAGGTTTTTGTGGTAAACCAAATTTTAATGGTTATTTTAGGTGTTCCTATAGGAGCTGTGGTTTTTATTTCGCTTTGTAAATTTTTAGGTCCGCAAGAGACATATTTATTTTTTGAAAGATTTTTAAAGATTTTTAAGAAAAGGTAACTTGACGGAATTTAAATACCACTTAAATTTTAAAAGCTAACTTTATAAAGGAGAAGGCCATTAATACAGTTTTAGATTTTGCTATTTCCGAAAAAATCAAGTTATTAAAAGTTTTATATCAACATATAGAAGATACTTATAATAAATATCCTTTAGCATGTAAACCTGGATGTAGTTTATGTTGTACTCAAAGGATTTTTGCTACAAGTATAGAAGCTTATTATATTTTTGAAATTCTTACAGAAAAAGATATAAAAAAACTTTTCTTAATTGAAGGATATCCACGTCCCAAGGTTACTCATAATCAGATTCTACTTTGTTATAAAGAGGGTTCAGAACCCCCATTGGAGGAAATATCAGAAAGTTTAAATCCTTGCCCTTTTTTGAATTTTCAAAATTTATGTATGATATATGAAAGAAGACCGCTTATGTGCAGAATTATGGCTTCTACTATTCAGTGTAAAGAAAGTATAGCAGCAGAACTCCCTCCTTTTCTCTTCCAAGTAAGTACTCTTTCTTTGCAGCTGGTTGAAAACATAGATCTTGGAGGTCTATATGGGAATCTTTTTGATCTTATAAAATTTTGGTATAACTACCAAAAACAAACCATTGAAGAAGTTCCAGAATACCTTTTAAATAATTTAGATGTGGATGAATTACCCATTTTACCTGAGGAAAAAGATTTAAAAAAATGGGCAGGTCTCTTATATAGAACTTATGTAGAAAAAGAAATCACTTTTAGAGAATTATTAGAGAGCTTAAGAAAAGAATTTCAAAAATATGAATCATTAAGTTTTCTTAAGGAAATTTTTTAATGTATATTGCTGAAGTAATATTAAATAAAAAAGAATCTGAAAATATTTATCTTTTAGGAATAAAGGTCTCAAAAAATATTTTAAAAAAATTTGAACCTGGTCAATTTTTAAAAATAAGATTGAATGAAAAATTAGATCCCCTTATCCCAAGACCTTTTAGTGTTCATTTTATAGAAAGCAATATTTTATATATTCTTTATCAGGTAGTAGGTAAGGGAACCAAAAGTTTGAGTAAGATAAAAAAAGGAGATTTTCTTGAATTTTGGGGACCTTTAGGTAAACCCTTCCCTCGGTTAAAAGATTATATATTGTGTGCAGGAGGAGTAGGAGTTGCTGGATTTGGATATCTTTTGCAAAAAAACAAAAAGGATAAAAAATATCTACCTCGTAAGATTTTTTATGGTGCAAAAACTAAAAATGAATTGGTAAGACTTGATTTTTTTAAAAAATTTCATATTCCCATAGAAATATCTACTGATGATGGATCTAAGGGATATAGAGGATTTATTACTGAACTTTTAGAAAAAGAAATTCAAAAAAATCCAAAAACCATTTTAGCATGTGGTCCCTTTGAGATGCTAAAGAAAATAGCCAAGATCGCTGAAAAGTTTAAAGTAGATGCTTATTTGGTAATGGAGACTTTTTTAGCTTGTGGTACAGGTTTTTGTAAAGGATGTGTAGTGCCTTTAAAAAAAGGAGGATATCTTCATCTATGTATAGATGGTCCTACCTTGTTATCAGAGGAGATAAATCTAAATGGTATCTATTAAAATAAGAAATTTGGAGTTAAAAACTCCTTTAATGCTTGCTTCTGGTACTTGGGGATTAGGTGAAAATTTAGATCAATTTTTAACTCAACAAGAAATTAAAAAAAATATAGGGGCTTTAGTGACAAAAGGGATTTCTATTTATCCCAATGAAGGTAATCCGCCTCCTAGAATATCTGAAACTCCCTGTGGATTAATTAATTCTATAGGGCTTGAAAATCCAGGGATAAGTGTTTTTAAAAAAATTTATTTGCCTAAACTTAAAAATTATGAAATCCCCTTAATTGTTAATCTACATGGAGAAAAAATAGAGGATTTTGTAAATCTTGTAGAAGAGTTGAAAGAAGAAAAAATAGAGGGTGTAGAAATAAATATATCCTGTCCAAATGTTGAAAAAGGAGGAATCTATTTTTCTTCAGATCCTGTAGCAGTTAAGACATTATTAAAAAAATTAAGAAAAAAATGGAATAGATTTTTATCAGTTAAACTTTCTCCAGTGGGTGCAGTTTTTGAAATTGCTGAAATTTGTCAAAGAGAAGAAGCCGATGCCATAGTAGTAGCTAATACTTATCCAGCTTTAAAGGTTTTAGAATTAAAGCCATTTAAAGTTTTAAAAGGAGGTCTTTCAGGTCCAGCTATAAAACCTTTAACTCTAAGGTTAGTGTATGAATTATCTAAGAAACTCGAAATTCCTGTAATAGGATGTGGGGGAATAATTTCTGGAAGAGATGCTTTAGAGTATTTACTTTGTGGTGCAAAAGCTTTTCAAATTGGGACTGCTAATCTTATTAATCCAAGAGCTGCAATAAAAATAATGGAAGAAATAAAGGTTTTAAAAGATGGCTTATGTAGTGAGAGGTATTCCTAAAAATAAAAATTTTAGAGCTTTTGCTGTAAAATGTGGAGATGTAGTTGAAAAAGTTAGAAAACTTCAGAATTTAAGCCCTCTTGCTTCTGCAGCTTTGGGAAGAGCTTTAGCAGGAGTAGCTTTACTTTCTGCTGATTTAAAAGTAGGGAAAATTACACTTCAAATAAATGGAGGAGGTCCTTTAGGGGAAATATTGGCTGAGGGAGATTACAAAGGAAATTTAAGAGGCACTCTAAAAAATCCACAGGTTTATTTAGAAATTAAAAATAAAAAGTTGCCAGTAGGTGAAGCAGTAGGTAAAAATGGTTTTATTTCTATAGTAAAAGACTTGGGATTGAAGGAATTTTACCAAAGTTCTACCAAATTAATTTCTGGAGAAATAGCAGAAGATCTTGCATATTATCTTACTACCTCAGAGCAGATTCCCTCAGCTGTATCATTAGGGGTTTTAGTAGATAGGGATGGGAGCATTCTAACAGCTGGTGGATTTTTGGTGCAAAAACTACCTACTGCCAAGCAAGAAGAAGTATTGGAACTTGAAGAAAAAATACAAAAAATTCCTCCTATAACTTCACTTTTATCTGAAGGATTTACTCCGGAAGAGGTTTTGAAAATGCTTTTTCCAGATATAGAAATACTCGAAAAAAGAAAACTTCGATATAAATGTACTTGTAGTATAAAAAGAGTAGAAAATATGCTTATTGCTTTGGGTAAAAAGGAACTTCAAGAATTTTTAAGAAAGAATGAAAATGTAGAAGTTATTTGTCATTTTTGTAGGCAAAAATATATTATTTCATTAGACAAAATTAGGGATTTACTAAATAAACTAAATAATTGACGAAATAAAGGATTAGTATTATTTTTTAAAAAATCAGATTTTACAATTTGTGATTAAGGAGGTAATTTTATGCCTATTTTTGAATTTGAATGTGAAGAGTGTGGTGAAGTGTTTGAGGAATTAGTATTTGGAAATAATTTTAATGAAATTAGCTGTAAGAAATGTAAAAGTAAAAAAGTAAGAAAATTGATATCTCAAGTAGCTTTTAAGTCAGGGAATAAATTTATCAGTTCTTCAGGTTCAGTTTGTGCCACTTGTAAAGCTGGTACATGTAGTAGTTGTCATTAATTTTTAATCAAAAATGAATATTAAAGTCGGGACAAGGGGAAGCAAATTAGCCTTAGCTCAAACTGAGTGGGTAATAGCCAAATTAAAACTTTTTCATTCTAAGATTGAGTTTGAAAAAATAATAATAAAAACTACAGGAGATAAAATATTAGACTCACCTTTAAGTAAGATTGGAGGTAAGGGTTTATTCGTTAAAGAGATAGAAGAAGCTTTATTAAGAGGAGAGATAGATTTTGCAGTTCATAGTATGAAAGATATTCCTTCTATAATCCCTGAAGATTTAGAGATTGCTTGTATTCCAGAAAGGGAGTCACCTTTTGATGTATGGATTTCTATCTATCGCAGTATCTATGAGTTACCTCAATTTTCTAAAGTTGGAACAAGTAGTTTGAGGAGATTTTCCCAATTAAAAAAAATGAGAAAGGATTTAGAAATTTTGCCATTAAGAGGAAATGTAGATACTCGTTTAAGAAAATGGAAAGAAGGGCAATTTGATGGAATAATCTTAGCTGAAGCAGGACTAAAAAGACTCGGAATTAAAATAGAATTTAGAAGATTTTCTATAGATGAGATGATTCCAGCTGTGGGGCAAGGGGCTTTAGGTATAGAAATAAGAAAAAAAGATCAAAAGATTAAAGATATCGTAAGTAAAATTCATTCTAGAGAAACAGAAATTTCTATAAAAGCAGAAAGAGCATTTTTAAGAACTTTGGGTGGAGGGTGCCAAGTTCCCTTAGGTGCTTATGCATGGATTAAAGATTCAAAAATTTTCATGGTGGGGTTTATAGGTGATATGGAAGGGGAAAGATTTTATAAAGGTGAAGAGGAAGGAAATATTGAAGAACCAGAAAAGATAGGGGAAAAATTAGCTAAGAAACTTTTGAAAGCCGGAGGAGAAGGGGTTCTGAAAGAAATTTATAAAAGAGACTAAGATGAAAAAAGGAAAAGTTTATTTAATTGGAGCTGGTCCAGGGGATCCGGGTCTTATTACCTTAAAAGCAAAGAAAATTTTAGAAGAGGCTGATGTAGTAATATACGACTATCTTGCAAATCCAAAATTTTTAGATTTTTGTAAAAAAGATGCAGAAAAAATTTATGTAGGTAAAAAAGCAGGACAACATACCCTATCTCAAGAAGAAATCAATCATTTAATTGTAAAAAAAGCCAAAGAAGGGAAAAAAATAGCAAGACTTAAAGGAGGAGATCCTTTTCTTTTTGGAAGAGGAGGAGAAGAAGCTGAAGAATTAGTTAAGGAGGGTATTTCTTTTGAAGTAATTCCAGGTATTACTTCAGCTATAGCAGTTCCTGCTTATGCAGGGATACCTGTTACTCATAGAGACTACACTTCAACCTTAGCTATTATTACAGGACATGAAGCAGAAGGTAAAGAGGAAAGTAAAATAAACTTTGCTGCTTTATCAAAAATAGGAACTTTGGTATTTTTAATGGGTATTAAAAATTTATCTTATATTGTAGAAAAATTAATAAAAAATGGAAAATCTTCTGATACACCTGTAGCAGTTATTCAATGGGGGACATTACCTAATCAGAAGACAGCTTGCGGAACCTTGAAAAATATAGTGGAGGAAGTAGAAAAAAAGGATATTAAAGCTCCAGCAATAATTGTAATAGGAGAAGTGGTTAAACTTAGAGATAAATTAAATTGGTTTGAAAATAAACCTCTTTATGGTAAAAAAATTGTAATTACTAGAACAAGAGAACAAGCAAGTAAACTTGCTGAAAAACTTGAAGAATTGGGGGCTTTATGTTATGAGATCCCTACTATCAAAATAGAACCCGTTATAGATCAAAATTTTTATAAAATTTTGGAAAACCTTTCTCAATACCATTGGATAATTTTTACTTCTCAAAATACTGTTAAAATTTTCTTTCAAGAATTGTGGAAATTAGGGAAAGATTTGAGAATCTTAGGAAAAGCTAAGATAGCTGTTATAGGAAAGGCAACTCAAAAAACTTTAGAAGAATTTAAAATTAAGCCAGATTTGATGCCAGAAGATGAATTTACTCAAGAAGGGCTAGTTTCAGCTTTTTCAAAAATAGAAATTAAAGATAAATTTATTCTTATTCCTCGAGCAAAAAATGCGAGAGATGTTCTTCCTGAAAAATTAAAAGAAATGGGAGCAAATGTGAAGATATTGCCTATTTATGAAACTAGAGTTTGTTATGAATCAAAACAAGAATTAGATGAAATTTTAAAAGAAAAACCTGATATGATAATTTTTACGAGTTCATCTACTGTAAAAAATTTTTTTGAACTTTGTAAAGAAATAAAAAGAGATAGTTTTAAGGACCTTATCTTTGCTTCAATTGGACCTGTAACCTCTCAGACTTTAAGAGACTTTGGATTTGAGCCACATATAGAAGCTAAAGAATATACTATAGATGGCTTAGTTGAAGCTATTAAAAATTTTTATGAAAAGCAAAGGAGGTAAAGGTGTTAAGAAAGATAAAAGAAATTTTAAATATAATAAAAAAAGGTATAGTTGATCTTATTGAGGAGGAGGAGTTAATAAGAAAATTAGAAAAATCTTATAAGGAAAATAAACCTCTTAAAATTAAAGCAGGTTTTGACCCTACAGCTCCTGACTTGCATTTAGGACATGTTGTTCTTTTGAGAAAATTAAAACAATTTCAAGATCTTGGGCATGAGATTATTTTTTTAATAGGAGATTTTACAGCTATGATAGGAGATCCAAGTGGGAGGTCAGAGACTCGTCCAGCTTTAACAAGACAACAAGTTTTAGAAAATGCACAAACTTATAAAGAACAAGTTTTTAAAATATTAGATCCTTATAAGACAAAGGTAATATTTAATAGCGAGTGGTTTTCTAAAATGTCTGTAGAAGAGATTATAAGGCTGTGTGCTAAATATACTGTAGCGAGGATTTTAGAAAGAGAGGATTTTAAAAAGCGCTTAGATTTGCATTTACCTATAAGTATTCATGAATTGATTTATCCTTTACTTCAAGCATATGATTCAGTAGCTTTGTCGGCTGATATAGAATTAGGAGGGAAAGATCAATTATTTAATTTACTCATAGGAAGAGATATTCAAAAAGAATATGGTCAAGAGCCACAAGTTATCATAACAGTGCCACTTTTAGAAGGACTTGATGGAATACAGAAAATGAGCAAAAGTTTCGGGAATTATGTAGGAATAATGGAATCACCTTTTGAAATGTATAGTAAAATAATGAGTATTCCCGATGAACTTATGTGGAAATATTATTTACTTCTTACTGATTATCAAGAAAATGAAATTAATAGAATAAAAGAAAAAGTAGAAAATGGGGAATATCACCCTAAAGAAGTTAAGAAAAACTTAGCCAAAAATATAGTTTCTCAATTTCATTCAAAAGAAGAAGCTGAAAAAGCTGAAGAAGAGTTTGAAAGAGTTTTCAGTAAAAAAGAAGTTCCTACTTTAATTGCTCAAGTGATAAAAGTCAAAGCTGGTAAAATCTGGCTTCCTGGGTTTCTTAGGGACCAAGGGTTAGTTAAAAGCAGTTCAGAGGCAAGAAGACTAATTTCTCAGAAGGCTATAGATTTAGATAAAAAACCCGTTCTTCAAGAGGAAATAGATGTTTCTCCAGGAGAGTATTTTTTAAAAATAGGGAAGAAAAAATTTGTAAGATTATTAGTTAGTTAAAGTTTTAGGGATTGAAAATAGGGGAATAAAGTTTTATAAAGAGAAATTAAATGTTGAGAAATTACTCTTACCTCATCTAGTACCGCCAAAAAATTTGTGTCTCCTTCCCATCGAGGAACTAACTGAAGATGAATATGTTCTGGATAGCCTGCTCCAGCAACTTTTCCCAAGTTAAATCCTATGTTAAATCCATCAGGTTTTAAAACCTTTTTTAAAATTTTTACTGTTTCTTGACACATTTTCATTATATTTAAAATTTCTTCCTCAGTTAAATCTTCCAATTTCGCTACATGTCTTCTTGGAGCAATAAGAAGATGTCCGGTATTATAAGGAAATTTATTCATTATTACTAAAGTTTTTTCGTCCTTATAAAGGATAAGTCTTTCTTCATCTGGCAGATTATTATCAGGTGGGCAAAAAATACAAGTAGATTCTTTTTTCCCAGATACATATTCTCCTCTCCAAGGAGCCCATAGAATTTTTTTCTCCATGTTGGTTTCCTCCATATTGGGATAATTAATTTTCAGAGTAAAATAATTAGGTAACTCAAGTAAAAATACCATAAAATTTCATAATTAAAAGGATTTATGAATTTTGGTTTAAATGAATAATCTACTTAATTTTATTAATCCATATTTTTATATAATTTTATTAAGAAATTTATTATATGATAAAAATATTCTTAAAATTTTTGAACTTCCTGTGCCTATTATTTCAGTAGGTAATATATCAATGGGAGGAAGTGGGAAAACCACTTTAGTAAGATATCTTTGTGAAAAGTTATGTTCAACTTTTCATGTTGTAGTTCTTTCAAGAGGATATAAGAGAAAAAGCAGGGGCCCTATTATAGTTATGTATAAAGGTAAGGTAAAAAGTGACTGGGAGGAGGCAGGAGATGAACCCTTTTTATTGGCTAAAATTTTTGAAAACTCAAATATGCCTGTAAGTATAATTGTTGATGAAGATAGGGTGAGGGGTGGAAAAATAGCTTTAAAATCTCTTTCTGCTGAATTAATTATTCTGGATGATGGATTTCAACATAGAAGGTTAAAAAGAGATATAGACTTAGTCCTTTTAAAAAATAAGGATTTAGAAGATACTATTTTTCCCTTTGGAAGATTAAGAGAGCCTATTAACTCTTTAAAAAGAGCTCATGCTATAATTTTAACTTATCAAGAAATAAAGCCTTTTGAATTCTTTTACAATGAAAAGCCAATTTTTAAACTTTATAGAAAAGATTGGAAAATATTAAATCACGAGTTAAAAGAAATTGAAGATTTTAGAGAAAAAGAGTTTATAGCTTTTTGTGGTTTAGGAGAAAATAAACAATTTTTTGAGGTATTGGAAAAATTACTAAAATTAAGAATAAAGCAAAAAATAGCTTTTTCAGATCACTATGATTATAAAAATTTCAAATTGGATCCTAATGAAAATTATCTTACTACCTTAAAAGATGGTATAAAATTAAATTTTCAAAAAAATTTATATTTTTTGGATTTTAAAATAGAAGTAGAAGGGTTAATAGATTTTATTTGCAAATTTATAGAAAAAACTTTATAATGATTTAAAATATAGTTTGAAAATATTTCAAAGGAGTAAAAATTGAGATTTAAAAAAAGTTTAGTTTTAATTATAATCACTATAATTATAACATTTTGGATTTTTTATTATCTCTATTATTATAAACCTTTAGCTTCGTCTTTAGTAGACCTTGAGTTTTATACTTATAAGGGAGAAAAATATTCCTTAAATAACTTTAAAGGAAAATATGTATTTTTAAATCTTTTTACAAGTTATTGTGGTTCTTGTTCGGTAGAGTTAAACATTTTGAACAAATTAAATAATATGTGTATAAACAAGGATTTTGAAATAGTTTCCTTAATGGTGGATAAAGAAGGAATACCTTTGCTTCCTCAGATTGTATCTTCTCATAATCTTACTTATATTGTAGGAATAGCTCCTTCAGATATTTTTAGATTTTTTCCGGATTTATCACTTACGCCTACGACTTATATTTTGAACCAACAGGGTTATTTAGTTGAAAAGATAACGGGATATAAAAGTTTTAATGGTTGGTTAAAAATTTTAAAAAAATATAACATTAACTGTAATTAGAAAAGAATAGTGTTTAAAGCCTTTGGAATATAAGGTATAATTTCTTGAATTTGAGTTGCGGGTGAAGGAATAGATAAAGCACCAGCCAATCTATTAACTTGACACCCTATTTCACAAGCTTTTTCTAAATTAAACCCTGTATATACTAAAGCTGATATAATTCCTGTTAAAGTATCTCCTGTTCCTCCAATAGCTTCTAATTCTTCTACTATAGGGTTATCTATTATATTTAAAATATTTCCTTCACATACAATATAATCTCTTTTACCCTTTATTAATAAATATTTAGAAGCATTTTTATATTTATAAGCTCTTTTTATTAACTCTTCTATATTATTTTCATTTTCTAATAAAAACCCTCGAGTATAAAATGGATGTGGAGCTTTTTCATCAGCTAAAAAAGCAAGTTCTCCAAGATCAGGAGTAAAGAGATCAAAAAAATCGGAATATCCTGCCATTTTCACTGCATACATAAATCCTGCATCCGCAATAAGCACAGGTTTAGGAGATAACTTTTCAAGTGCTAATATTAATTTTAAACATCCGTCAACATCTGGTAAAATATAATGGAAGGTAATTACCTTTGGTTTATAAATTTCTATGTTCTCACTTAAAAATTTATAAAGATTTTTACTTCCCCTTCCTTTCCCTATATCTCCTATTAAAAAGGTAAAGGGATTTTCTTTTTTGAATACCTCTAAAACTTTTATAGCTGCAGCTATTAGGGCAGAGGTTCCTCTTTCTATAGGAATAGAATAATTTTGAATCTCCAAAGATTTTTCTAATAATTTAGCTTCTCCATAAATAAGAGGAAGGTCTTCAATAGGGACTATACCTACTATGATAAACACAGAAGTTCTTTTATTTTTTCGTAAGCAAGTTGTAAAGCATATCCGCAAAGAGTATTTGCTAATTCTTTAGGTTGAGGTGCTGTGTTTAAACTTAACCCGATTAATTTAGAGGCCAGATAAGGAACATCAGGGCATCCTCCACCAGAAATATTAACAATTATTAAATTTTCTTTATCAATGGTAAGTTTCATATTAGCGGCTCTAACCATTAAATATTTACCAAAATCCTTTATTTGAAAAATATCAACAGGTTTAAGTAATTCATTATCATTACAAGAAATAAAATCTAAATATTCAATTTTTTTATTTTTAAGAAACTCTAATATACCTAAACTTTCTATTATTGGCAATTCAATAGCAAGATCACACCCCTTTCTTATAGCTGAAGGAGGAGCTACCACCTTTATTTTATAACCAGCTGCTTTTAAAATTCTTTCAGCTTCTATTACTTGAGAAGTATTTTCAAAAATAAGTATTCCTTTAAAATTCTTTTTATTTTTGAAAAATATTTTTTTAAAAAATTTCATATTAATATTTACTAATAATGATTCTGTAAGAATCTAAATCTTTTTTTATTTCTACAATTCTCCATTTTACTGAATTTATCATTCTTATAATATTTTCTTTAGAGGTATCTGTATCTACAATTATTTCAAGTTTTTCTTTATCTGTTTTTTTAATAATTTCTAAGGTTCTTAACACTGGTTCAGGACAAGAAAGTCCTCTTACATCAATTATTTCTGCCATTTTTTAATTCCTCCTATTTTTCTTTTTGGGTAAAACCAATAATTAAGCATATTAATAATCCTAAAATTATCGCTTCTTTTGTATGAGGGCCTATACCTTTTGGAGAAGCAGCTAATCCCAAATTATGAGAAATAGCTGCACCAATAATCATTCCCGTAACAAATATAGCTGCGTCATTATCTCCTTCCCCGGATAAAAACAATTGTCTTCCTGGACATCCTCCTGCTAAAGCAAAAGCCCACCCCCCTAAAGTCATTCCTAAAAAATTCCATATTTGCATGCTATGAGCAATTGGTTGATTTTCAAATCCTGGATTAAATTGGTTTAATATTAAATTAGTAACAAGAGCAGATAGAAAAAGGGCAACTATTCCCAAAAAAAGATGAAATTGTTTGAATAAAATAAGATCTCTAAAAGCTCCCATAGTACAGAATCTACTTCTTTGAGCTATAAAACCTATTAAAAGCCCTGCTGATAATGAAAATAATATAGGTGCATGCATGGATCCCGGGCCTTTAAAGCTGTAAAACAAAATAGTTTTTTGATCAATTTCAAATGAAAATTGATCAATAAAAAGCAGAATTAGAAATAATATCATTATAAAAGGAAACCATATTCCTGAAAATTTAGAATTAAATCTTTGAGATTTACCTAAAGAATACCCCATTTTAAAAAAACGTGTTCCTATAAATATCCCGGTAATTAATCCTAAAAGTCCAAAAATAGCATTACCATCTCCTCCAGCTAGCCTTAAAAGTGTTCTCCAAGGACATCCCAGAAAGGTTAAGGCTCCTATCATGGCAAAAATACCTAAAACAAATCTAATAAAAGGTGCAGAACCTCCTCTTGGGCGGTATTCTTTAAAAATTAAAGCAGCAAGAAAAGCACCTAAAACAAAACCAATAATTTCTGGTCTCATATATTGAACTATTTCAGTTCTATGAAGTCCCAAAGCTCCTGCTATATCTCTTTCCATACAAGCTACACATATTCCCATATTGGGAGGATTCCCAAGTCTTTGTAAAAGAGCACCCAAAATTCCAATTATCGTGCCCACAAAAATTATTCCTCCTTTAGTGGCAAAAAAATTTTCAAATCTCTTCATAGTTTTTCTCCCTTATGCATTTTAAAATAAAATATTTTAAAATCTTTAATTAAAGTCAAATAGAAATTTTAAATAAATTTTGTTAAAATTTATTATAATTTTTTATAAATTAACTTCTTGTTAATTGAAAATAATTATATTAAGGTATGTGATATTATGATTGATTTAAGAAAGCTGGAAGCTTTCATTAAAGTTTATGAGACTCAAAGTTTTTCAAAGGCTTCAAAACTTTTACATCTTGCTCAGCCTACTATTACACTTCAAATAAAGGATTTAGAAGAATTTTGGGGAATAAAGTTATTTGAAAGACATACCAGAAAAGTTAGACCCAGTAAAGCAGGAAAAATAGTATATATATATGGGAAACAGATAACACGACTTTTAAAGGAAATGGGAAAGGAATTAGAATTAATAAAAAATGAAAAAAGGGGAGTAATTGAAATAGGCGGAAGTACCATTCCTGGGCAATATATTTTACCTAAACTTATTAAAAAATTCAAAGAAAAAAATCCACATATTTCCTTATTTTTAAAGGTTGGAGATAGTAAGGAAGTTGCTGAAAGAGTCTTAAGCGGAGATTTTGATATTGGTATGATAGGAGCAATTTTTAAAAATAAAGAATTAGTGCATATTCCTTGTTATGAAGATGAAATTGTATTAATAGGACCATCAAATTTTTCAAAAACAGAAATAGAATTAGAAGAAATTTATTCTTTACCCTTGATTAAAAGAGAGGAAGGATCTGGGACCTGGAAAAAAGTGATAGAAATATTACAAAAAAAGAGAATTGATATTGAAAAGTTAAATATAGTAGGTGAAATGGGATCTACTGAAGCTGTAAAAGAAGCTGTTAAGGAAGGTCTTGGATATGGTTTTATTTCATCGTTGGCTATAGAGCTTGAAACTAAACTTGATCTTCTGAAAATAATTAGAATTAAAGATGTTCTTATAAAAAGAAAATTTTATCTTGTCTATAATAGGCTCAGGAAAATAACCCCATTAGAGAAGGAATTTATAAAATTTATTAAAAATATATCTGATTTGGATTAAGGCAAAATCTCTACAGTGGGACATTTGTTTTTGGGATTCTTTACTTTTCCTATTAATTGAATATTTATATTTTTTTCTTCAGCTTTTTTTTCAAAAATTTCCCTCTTTTCAGGAGGAACCGAAATCAAAAATCCACCAGAGGTCTGGGAATCGCATAATAAAATAAGATCTTCTTCTGAAACTTGAGGACTTATTCTAATATTTTTTTTGCAAAAATTTAAATTTTGGTAATCTCCTTCTGGAATGATTCCCATTTGGATAAAATCTTTTGCCTCTTTAAAATAAGGGACTTTATGAGCATAAATAATCAGGTCTTTTTTACTTGCTACAGCCATTTCAAGAGCATGTCCTACAAGTCCAAATCCTGTAATATCAGTTGCACATTTTAGTTCAATTTCTATCATAATTTCAGCTAATTTATTATTTAATTCTGTCATAGTATTTATCATTTTTTCATAAAGAGAAGATTCTTTATTAAATAAATTTCCTTTATAAGCAGTGATAAGAATACCTAATCCAATTGGTTTTGAGAGATAAAGTAAATCTCCTTCATTTGCTTTTTTATTAGTGATAATTTTCTCCGGATGAGCAATACCTATTACTGCAAGACCGTATTTTGGTTCAGGATCATCTACACTATGGCCACCCACTAATAAGACTCCAGCCTCTTTCATTTTATAAAGACCGCCTTCTAAAATTTTTTCTAATATTTCTCTCGGAATACCCTTTTTTGGAAAACATATTAAATTAATAGCCAAAAGCGGTTTCCCTCCGCATACATATATATCTGAAAGAGAATTAGCAACTGCAATTTGTCCAAAGGTGTAAGGATCATCAACTACAGGAGTGAAAAAGTCTGCAGAAAAAATAAGGGCTGTATTGTCATCCAATTTATATATTCCTGCATCTGCTCCGTATTCAAAACTTTGAATTAAATTAGGATGAGAAGGTATTTCCAAATTTTTCAAGACCTCCACAAGAAACTCTTGTGGTAGTTTAGCTGCTCAACCCGAGGCTTTGGTCATCTGAGTAAGTTTAATCTCTTGCACATTCACTTGAATCACCTTTAATTTTTTCAAGGGCATGTTTAATAATGGGAACCAGATAAGGGAAGATTTCCTTTATGGCTTTTGGACTTCCAGGAAGGTTAATAATAAGAGTTTCTTTTCTAATTCCAGCTATTCCTCTTGTTAAAGCTGCCATAGGAGTAATTGGATAACTTATATATCTTATATACTCTGAAATACCTGGGATCTCTTTTTCTATAACCTCCTTAGTTGCTTCTGGTGTTACGTCTCTTGGATAAACCCCTGTTCCTCCTGTTGTAATGATTAAATCAAGTTTTTCCTTATCGACCCAAGATTTTAAGGTTTCCCTAATTAGTTCTTTTTCATCAGGAATAATTTTATATTTTATAACATTCCATCCTTCAGCTTCAGAAAATTCTTTTAAAATTTTACCTGAAAAATCTTCCCTCTCACCTTTACTTCCTTTATCACTAAGTGTTAAAATGCCAATTTTCATTTATTTATTTTCCTTTTCTTGAGCTTGTTTGCTTTCAGCGATAATTTTTTCTGCAATAAAAGGAGGAACTTCTTCATAATGAGAAAATTTTGCAGTGAAATAACCTCTTCCTGCAGTAATTCCTTGTAAAGTAATTACATAATTTTGAAGTTCAGCCATTGGAGCAAGAGCTTTTATCTTGGTATTTTTACCTTCCTTTTCAAGATTTAGCACTCTTCCCCTTCTTGCATTTAAATCTCCTACCACATCTCCTACATTTTCATCTGGGACAGTTATTTCTATCTCTAAATAAGGTTCTAAAAGGGTTGGATTGGCTTGTTCTATTCCTTTTTTAAAGCAATGAAATGCTGCAATTTTGAAAGCAAGGTCTGAAGAGTCAACTTCGTGAGACTTACCGTCATAAAATTGGACCTTTACATCCACCACTGGATACCCAGCTAAAGGACCTTTTTCCATAGCTTCTCTAACTCCCTTTTCTACTGCAGGTACGTAATTTCTTGGCACATTCATTCCTGTTAGTGTTTCTAAAAACTCAAATCCTTTTCCTCTTTCTAAAGGGAAAATATGAAAGTGAACTTCTGCAAATTGTCCTCTTCCACCAGTTTGTTTTTTATGACGATAAATAACATTTTGAACAGGTTTTTTGATAGTCTCTCTATAAGGAATTTTGGGAGTAGTTAATTTTACTTTAACTCCATATTTTGTTTTTAATTTTTCTAAGGTTTTTTCAATATGGGGGAGTCCTATACCTGAAATTAAAAGTTCCCTTGTTTCTTCATCTCTTTTAAAAACAATAGAGGGATCTTCTTCTTTTATTTTGGTGATAGCAGAACTTATTTTATCTTCATCTGCTCTTGTTTCCGGGTGAAGAGCCATAGTAAGCATAGGAAAAGGCATTTCTGGAATACTAAAGCTTTGAGTAATTAAAGTGTTAGAAAATGTGTCTCCTGTAGTTAAACTTTCTACTTTTGAAAAAACTATTATTTCTCCCTCATTCACTTCTTTAACTTGTTCTAAGGAGTCACCTTTTGGAATAAAAATCTGGGTATATTTTTCTTCTTTTTTATTAGGCGTATAGATTATTCCTTCAGCTTCAAACTTACCAGCAAAGATTCTTCCATAAGAAAGTTTTCCTGCATAAGGGTCTATATAATTTTTGAAAATAAAACCTATAGAAGGATGAGTTATTTTTTCTTTTTCCAATTTAAACTTATAAGAAGGACTGAGAGTAATTAGATATTCTAAAAAAATTGTTAATCCTTGTCCATTTTTAGCAGAACCTCCAAAAAGGAGATTAATTTTACCTAACTTTATTGAGCTTTTTAATCCTTTTAGAATTTCTTCTTTTTCAAGTTGCCCTGTTTCAAGATATTTTTCTATTAACTCATCATCGCTTTCAGCAGCATATTCTAATAATTTTTCTCTTGTTTCCGTAATTTTATCTTTAATATGAGCAGGTATTTCTTGATATTTAATCTTTAATCCCTCCTCTGTAATAAGTTTTTCCTCAATTACATCTATTAAAGAAAAACTTGCAGGTTCTTTATAGGGATAAATAATAGGAATATAAGGATATTCTAAAATTTGGCTCAGATTGGCAAGAGTTTCCTCAATATTAGCTTTTTCTAATTCGTCTAATTTATTTAAAAATATAAAAATTGGAATATTTTCTTGTTTAACAAATTCAAGTATTCTAAGATTATGATATTTTAAGGGATTAGTAGTATCAATTAAAATAATGGCACCATCACAAACTTTTAGTGCCCATTTTACTTCTCCTATAAAATTTTCATCTCCCGGGGTATATAAAATATACATCGGAGTATTTTTATATTTCAATCCATAAGTTTTTAAATAATAAAAAGGTTCTTTTTTAGGAGTTTTGATAGTTTCTCCACAAAGTTTGCAAATTGTTTCACAAAAAGTGGCTTTTCCGGCTTCAGACTGGCCCAAAAGAGATAATACTTTAGGTTCCATAATTTCCCCTCCCTTTTTCTTGGTTTAAAAATATCTTTTTTAAATTAAAAAGATTTGATAAAATAGTCAAGTATTGTAAATAAAATTAAAAAAGCAGGAGATGAAATGATCGGGAGAATAATTATATGGATTTTGATTATTTTACTAATTACATTTTTTATAGTTTTTAATATAGAACCAAAAGTTAGAGTTTATTTGTTTCCAGGGATTACATTGGAGAATATCCCCCTTGCTTTAGTAATTATTATAAGTTTTATTTTAGGGCTTCTTTCTGGAATGATAATATTTTTGGGTCAAATCGTTAAATATCAATTAGAGTTAAGAAAAGCTAAAAAATCAGAAAATTTAAGATCACAGGGAGGTAAAGATGAAGGTTAATCCAGAAAAAGAAATTATTGAAAATTTAGCTAAAGAAATCTTAGTAGCAGCAAGAACTGCTCCTAAGGCAAAAGGGTTAGACGATCTTATCTTTGGATTAATTATGGAGGAAAAAGAAAAAGAGATGCTGGCACGAGAAATGGAAAGAATAGGAGATGAAAAGGGGAGTGCCTTTAAATTTTTTAAAAGAGATGCAGAAAGTGTAAGAAATTCAGAAGCTATAATTCTTATTTCTGTAAATTTTAATAAACCTTTAGGACTTAATTGTGGGGCCTGTGGATTTAGCTGTGATACAATTTTAAATTATCCAAAATCTAATTTAGATTTAGAGGGTCCCATTTGTGCTATGAAACTTCTTGATATGGGAATTGCTATAGGTTCTGCAGCTGCTAAAGCTAAAGATTTATGTATAGATAATAGGGTAATGTATACCATAGGTGTTGCAGCTAAAAAGCTTAATCTTTTACCTGGTCAAATTATTATAGGGCTTCCTTTAAGTGTAAAAGGTAAAAATATTTATTTTGATAGAAAATCTTAATAAATGGTTAAAATAAAAATTTGTGGACTTAAATTTGAGAAAGACATAGAATATTTAAATACTTTTTCAGTAGATTATATGGGATTTATTATGTATCCTAAATCTCCCAGATTCGTAGGAGATCAGCTTAAAGAGCTTTTATCAAAAGTAAAAAAAGCAAAAAGGGTAGCAGTATTTGTAAATCCCCAATATGAAGAAGTTAAAAAAGTGCTTGATTGGGGGGTAGATTTAATTCAGCTTCATGGAAATGAATCTCTAGAATTTGCTAAAAAGATAGGTTTAGAAAAAATTATAAAAGCCTTCCGAATAGGGTCTAAATTTGATTTAGATATACTTAAATCTTGGGAGGCCAGTTATGGTCTTTTACTTGATACCTTTGTAAAGGGGATACCTGGAGGAACTGGTAAAACTTTTGATTGGAAAATTGCTAAATCTGCAGTTGATTTAGGTTATAAAATATTTTTAGCTGGTGGTTTAAATATAGAAAATGTTTTATCTGCTATCAAAGAAGTTTCTCCTTATGCTATTGATATAGCAGGGGGATTGGAGATTTATCCTGGGAAAAAAGATTTTCAAAAAATTGATGAATTTTTTTTAAAAATAAAAACCTGCTGAAATTACTGAAACTATAGATCCTTGACCAAAGGGAAGAGCAGATTGATAAAATATTTCATAATTGCCTTTTATGTTAGCTTTGTTAAGAATAAGATTTAAGAGATATAAGACTGAGATTCCACATATTTTTAAAGGAAGAACTTCTTTTGCTTTAGTTAAAAATTCTTCTGATGAGCCATTAAAGGTAAGATCAATTAGAGTTTTATCTGTTTCTAAGGCCTTATGAATATGAACTTCTGATACTACGAAAGGGTCTCCGTATCTGGGACCCAAATGGCAGAAATCAATTCCAAGTACTATGTATGTTTTATCATCAATTAATTCAGCAAGTCCTTCTGTAAATTTTTCTACTAAATCTTTGTTTTTTTCATCCAAGAGGGTAATTAATGGTCCTATTAAAAAAGGAAGAACTACAAATTCATTTTTAAGAAGATGATGTAAAAATAAAACTTGAAATTCAATAGAATGTTCTAATTTATGACTTATATGGTCTGGGAAGAGTTCAATTTTTTTTGAATTCCTAAGATAAAGAAATCCTCCTCTATCATTTTTCACTATTCCAAAAGGTGTAGCAAGGTTTTTACTTAAAACTGACCAAGGTAAATCTAAATGATGACCCACTCCAAATATTATTACTCTTGAGCCCGAGGGTAATTTAAATCTATTATAACTTTCTGCAAAAGCTTTTGCTCCTACTTTTAGGTCAATATGTGGAGCAATTAAAATTTTTATATTTTGTTGAGATTCTACTTTAGCAAGGTTCAGGATATCATCTAAAAAAAATTTTGCTTCTGCAGGAGATAATGGATAAGCTTGGTTAGCGTGTGCCATTGGTCTAAAAGGAAGAGATAACCATTTTTCATAAGCTTTATTTTTTATTTCTTCAAAATTTTTACTCCAAAGTAAACCCTTTTCATCCAAAAATTCTACAATTTTAATAATTTCTTCTAAAGGGATAATTTCTCCAAATCTTTTTGTAGCCTCTACTTGCAAATCTCGAAGATCATGTTTACCATCCATAAGTGGAAGTAAAAAAAATACATTTTGAGGCACTACTATTAGTTCCTCTATTATTCCTGTAGGATCTCTTAATAAATAGACTGGTTTTCCTTCATGTTGAGCTGGGATTACATCTATATATCTTAAAATAGGTTTATAATGAGATTCCATTAAGTTATGCTTTCTCCAAAATCTTCAGCTGTAAGTTCTTGACAAGCTTCTTTTACTCTTTCAACTGCAGCATAAAATTCTTCTTCAATTGTTCTTACTCTAATTCCATAAGCTTTTTGGACAGCTTTCCTTACTATTTCTCCTTTTAGCAAAGCATTCTCCCATCCCAATTCAGCATATTTTTCATTAACCACTTGATTTAACTCAATTAAAGCATTAGCTCTTTTTCTCCTTTCTTCAGCAGCTTCCTGTAAAGGTAAATTTAAAAATTGGTCAATTTTTGAAACAAAACTTTCATAAAAGCTTGCAGGAAATCTTGGGTCTAATTCTTCTATAGCAAAACCAAAGGTAATGAGAATAGGATCTTTAAAATAAGTAAAAAGATCTTCTTCAATTAAATTAGGGTCTTCTCTTAACAAATCTTGATATAATCTATAAGTTTGTTTGGATTTTTCTTTTACATTAGGTGGTTTTTCGGTATTAAACTCAAGAATATAATGATAAAGGCTTTCATCTACTACAATACCAAGTATTTCTTTTGCTCCTAGATCCCTCATAGCCTCAAGTCTATGTAAACCATCAATTACATAATAAATTCCATCTTTTGGAACTACTACAATTGGAGTTAGAAAGCCGAGTTTTTCTATAGCCATTTCTAAATGTTTTTTTAAACTTTCTGAAATATCTCTTTGAAAAGGAGGTTTTTGAATTTCCTCAATATTAAATAAAGCTAATTTTAGAGGTTGTTTTTTTACGGGATCTTCAAAAGAGGCAATTTCAATCATTGCCCCTCACCCCCCTTTAGTTAATCCGCATTTTTTCTAATAAAGGTAGGAATCTCCAATATTTCTTCATCTAATAAACTATATTTTTCTTCTTTTTTCTTTAAATCTTTTATAGAAACTACTTTATCTTTTTTCTCTTGAGATTTTTCTAATCCTGTAGCTATTACTGTAACCCGAAGAGAATCATCTAAAGTTTCGTCAAATACCACTCCCCAATATACCTTAGCCTCTGGATGCAATTCTTTAGATATGGTGCCTGTAATGAGTTGAGTTTCATGAATAGTTAAAGTTTCCGGGTGAACAGTGATATTTAATAAAATTCCTTTAGCTCCTGAAATGGAAATATCTTCTAAAAGAGGACTATAGATAGCTAATTCAGTTGCTATTTCAGCTCTTGTTTCACCTTTTGCCTCACCCATTCCCATTAATGCTGTTCCTCCACTTTCATTCATCAAAGCCTTAACATCTGCAAAATCAAGGTTTATATATCCTGGGGATAAAATTAAATCCGATATACCTTTTACTGCATAATATAATACATCATCAGCTTTTTTAAACATATCCGCAAGTTTTTCTTGCGGAGAACCTAGTGTAAGGAGTTTATCATTGGGTATAGTTATTAAAGTATCTACACTTTTCTTTAATTCTTCTATTCCTTGTTCAGCTATTTTAGTTCTAAATTTACCCTCAAAAGTGAAGGGCTTAGTAACTACAGCTACAGTTAAAATTCCCATATCTTTGCAAATATTCGCTATTACTGGAGCTGCTCCGGTTCCAGTTCCTCCTCCCATTCCTGCAGCAATAAATACCATATCCGCATCTTTTAAAATATCTCTTATTTCTTTTTCACTTTCTTCTGCAGCTTGTTTTCCGATTTCTGGTTTTCCACCAGCTCCTAATCCTTTAGTTAATTTTTTACCCAATTGAATTTTTAAAGATGCAGGATTTAATTGCAATACCTTATAATCTGTATTAGCTACTATAAATTCAACTCCTTTAAGTTCTTTTTTTATCATATTAGCCACAGCATTTCCACCAGCCCCTCCAACTCCTATTACTTTAATATTAGGTTGGGTCTTCGTTTCTTCATCTATCAATTCAAAGGAAAGTTTCATAATTTAACCCCCCTTAAGAAGTTTTACAAAACTTCTTTTTAGTTTATGCACGATGCTTTCTTTTTTTTCTTCTTTTGTTCTTTCTTGTATATTATAAGCATAAAGGAGCATCCCTACTGAAGTGGCAAATTGGGGATGTTGAGTTTCTTGAGTAAGACCTGCCAATTTGAAAGGAAATCCTATTCTTGTAGGAAGATCTAACATTTGATCAAATAAATATACTAATCCTGGAAGAAGTGCAGAACCACCTGTAATAACTATTCCACTCCCTATTCTGGATCTTATATCAAAAGAGTCTTTATCAGTAAAAACTTGCCTATATAACTCTTTCTCAATTATTTCTATAAGTTCTTTTATTCTTAATTCTATTATCTCTGCTAATATCTTTTTGCTTATTTTTTTAGGAGGACGATCTCCTGTTCCCGCAACTTCAATAATTTCATCATCTTCTACTAAATCTCTAAGACATACTCCATTTTCAATTTTTATTCTTTCTGCTTCAGTTCTTGAGGTTCTTAAACCTACTGCTAGATCATTAGTAAGGAGTTCGCCACCTACGGGAAGAGAAAAGATATGTCTTAATACATTATCCCAATAAATTGCTACATCTGTAGTACCACCTCCGAGATCAATTAGGATAACTCCTAAATCCTTTTCCTCAGGGGTTAATACCCCTTCTCCAGAAGCCAATCCTTGAACAATTACTCCATCTACTTCTATGCCTAAATTTTCAAAACATCTTAATAAATTTTGAAGAGCAGAACGGTTGCAGGTAACTAATTGAACATTGGCTTCAAGTCTAATCCCAGACATTCCTACAGGTTGAATAATTCCTCGGGTTTGATCAATAATGAATTCTTGAGGAATTACATGTAAGATTACTCTGTCTTGAGAAAGTTCAATAGTCTGAGCAGAAGATAAAACTTCTTCAACATCTGATGTAGTAACCATCTTTTCTTTTAAGGCTATTACTCCTGAACCAGATAAAGTTTTTATATGACTTCCTGCAATACTTGTATAAACGCTTTCTAAGGAAACTTTAGCCTGAGATTTTGCTTTTTCTATAGCATTTTTAATACTTTGAGTAGCTTCGTCAATGTTTATTATGGTACCCTTTTTTAAACCTTTAGAGGGAACTAAACCCATTCCTGTAATCCATAACTTACCTTCCTTTTCTTCTCCTATAAGAGCACAAACTTTTGTAGTTCCTACATCAACTACTAAAATTCCCTTTCCTTCTTTACTCATTCATTAACTCCTAAATTTTATTAAAGCAACTCCCAAAGGATAATCCATCCTTATCAATTCTACCTTTTCAATAAGTTCTTTTTCATATAAATAAGTTATAATTCTATCTAAATTTTTATAGAAATATGTCCAATCTTTTTGAGATACTAAAGGGAAATAAATAGTGATGTCATGCTTGGTTATAAAAACTATTTTGTTTTCCTCTAAAACCACTTTAGATAAATTCTCATAAACAGGTAAATAATTTTTGTGTTCCCTTATCCAATCTAAAAAATTTAGCAAACTTTTCTTAAATTCTTCATTTTTAATTTCTATTACAGGATAAAATTGATAGTCCTCTGGTATAATAGGAGTAAGAAGAACACCCTCTTTATCTATTAAATAACCTTTATTATTTTGAACAATTATAGCAAGAGGTTCTCTTTCCTTAACTTTGATTTCTAAGGTATGAGGGAGATGCCTTACTATAATTACTTCCTCAATAAGAGGATTGATGAGAATTTTTTTTCTAATCTTATTTATAGGAATAGTAAAGAGTTTTTCACCGCCCTTTAATTCAGTTGCTTTTATAATTTCTTCTTTAGAAATTTTGGTAGTATTTGATAT
>CAYPPW010000003.1:23177-55568 GCA_964412755.1 uncultured Thermodesulfatator sp. | reverse complement strand
TTGATATCACGATTTCTTTTAATATAAATAAATTAGTAAAATATAGGATATAAAAAATACCTGAGAATAAGGAAATAAAAGCAAAAAAAATCCAAAATAATTTATTTTTTATAATTTTTGTTATCATAAATGGGGCTCTACAATATTTACCTCTAAATCTAAAAGAATTCCAAATTTTGAAAAAACTTTATCTTGAGCTAATTTTATAAGGCTTAAAACATCAATAAATTTTGCATTTCCCAAATTTACTATAAAATTAGCATGTTTTTCAGAAATTTTAGCATTTCCGATTTTGTATCCCTTTAATCCGCAGGCTTCTATTAATTTTGCAGCATAGTGAAAAGGCGGGTTTTTAAAAACAGACCCAAAAGTTTTTTCAAAAAGAGGCTGAGTTTTTTTTCTTTTCTCTAAATAGCCTTTTAAAAGGCTTTTAGTTTTTTCCTTTTCTCTTTTTATTAATTCAAGTTCTGCAGAAAGTATAATGCCTGGTTCTTTAAAGCATCTGTAATTCCATAAATTTTCATTAGAAATTAAGGTTTTTATTTTTTTATTTTGATAAATTTTAAGGGTTTTTACAAATTGAGAAATAGTATTTTCAAAGGCTCCTGCATTCATTTTAATAGCTCCACCAACTGAAGCAGGAACACCTGCTAAAAATTCAAGCCCTCCAAAGCCTTTTTTAATTCCTAAGGAAATGATTTGATTAATTTTAGTACCTCCGCTTACTTTTAATAAAAATTTTTTCTCGTTTTCTTCAATTATTTTTATTTCTTTAAACTCGCATAAATTAATTACTACTCCATTAAATTCTTTATCAGAAATTAAAAGTTTACTTCCTCCCCCTATTACAAAAAAGGGAATTGTTTTTGTTTCGAAAAAATCAATAATTGAAACTAATTTTTCTTCTGTATCAGGGAAAATCATCCTTTTACATTTTCCACCTATTCTTACAGTAGTATAATAAGCTAAGGGTTCTTCCTTTTTATAAAATATTTTTAATTTTTCTAATTTTTGGTCTACTTCTTTAAATAGCATAACTTTCTCTCTGGTCTTTATTTAAAAGATATTTATGAAGTTTATATATATCTCCTGCTCCCATAGTTATAATTACTTGATTTTTGCCAATGATTTTTTTTAAGATTTGTAAGATTTCTTCAAAGGAACTTGCAAAGAAAGTAGGATGAGGATATCTTAAGGTTTTTACTGCTTCGTAGAAATTATATCCAGAGATTCCAGGGATAGGTTTTTCACTAGCAGGATATATTTCAGTTAAAATTAAAACTTCCGGGTCTTTTAAAGTAAATAAAAATTCATTCCATAAAAATTTAGTTCTTGTATATCGATGAGGCTGGAAAATAACAATTATTTTCTTATGAGGATAAAGATTCTTTAAAGCTGAAAAAGTTGCTTTAATTTCAGTAGGGTGATGAGCATAGTCATCTATTAAAATTGTTTGGTTCCATATACCTTTTAATTCAAGTCTTCTTGCAACTCCTTTAAACTCTTGGAGTGCCTTTATGACTTTAGAAATAGAAAGTTTGAGTTCAAGACATACTCCAATTACTCCTAAAGCATTAATTACATTATGTTTACCTGGTACAGAAAGCTTTAAATTCCCTAAAAATTTATTTAAATAGTAAATTTCTACTTCAGGGTAAGGGGATTCATCTTTTAATTTCCCTACCAGTTGATTTTCTGGACAAAACCCATAAAGTAAAAAAGGTCCTGATATTTCTTTTAATACCTCCTTTACCCCAGGATCATCTCCACATAAAATTACTTTACCTTGGGAAGAACATTTTTTAATAAAATTTATAAAAGCCTTTTTAACAGCATTGAAATCAGCATAAAAATCAAGATGTTCCTTATCTATATTAGTGATTACTTCAATATAGGGTCTGTAACACAAAAAAGAGCCATCACTTTCATCTGCCTCAGCTATGAGATATTCACTTTTACCTAAAAGAGAATGGGTTTTAAAATTGTTTATTATTCCTCCTACTATAACTGTAGGATTTTTATTAAGTTTTATTAGCACTTCAGATAACATAGAGGTGGTAGTTGTTTTTCCGTGGGAACCAGCTACCACTATAGTTTTTGGATACATGCTCATTACTTCAGATAGCATTTGTGCTCTTGAAATTAACCATATACCTAATTCTTTAGCTTTTAAAATTTCCGGATTATCTTGAGGTATAGCAGAAGAATAAACTACAATATCTACAGAATTTAAATGAGATTCCGAATGCTCATAATATACTTTAACACCTGCTTTTTCTAACATTTTTGTATATTTACTTTTAGCTATATCACAGCCTGTAACCTCATGTCCCAATTTTGTAAGTATTAATGCTAAACCACTCATTCCAACTCCACCAATTCCAATTAGATGTATTTTTTTTCTTTCAAGCATAGCTAACCAATTTTTCCATTTCTTTAATAATAATTTTTTCAGAATCACTTATAAAAAATTTTTTCATAATTTCTGCCATATTTTTTAATTTTTCTTCATTTGTTAAAAGTGATTTTATTTCATTTAAAACTTTAGAAGGGCTTGCTTCTTTTTGTAAAATTAGTATGGCTCCTCCTTTTTCAGCCACAGCTTTAGCATTTTTTTCTTGATGAGCTCTTGTTGCATAAGGAAAGGGAATAAAAATAGCAGGAAGTCCTACTGCAAAAAGCTCAGCTACTGTAGTTGCTCCACATCTTCCTAAAAATAAATCAACTTGAGAATAAGCCCATCCCATATTTTCTATAAAAGGAAAAAGCTTCAAACGCTCAAAAGCATTTTTGTTTAGTAGATTTTCATATTCTCCTTTAACCCTATCAAAATCTTCAAGTCCTGTTTGGTGAATTATTAAAAGGTCTTTAAATTCTTCCAAAAGTACAGGAACAATTTTTAAAGCTAAATCATTTATAAACCTTGCCCCTAAACTTCCTCCCAAAATTAAAAGGCCCTTTCCGGGATGTTCTCTTCTATAACTTTTCAATAAATCTTTTCTTACCGGATTC
Source organism: uncultured Thermodesulfatator sp. (assembly GCA_964412755.1). Taxonomy (GTDB): domain Bacteria; phylum Desulfobacterota; class Thermodesulfobacteria; order Thermodesulfobacteriales; family Thermodesulfobacteriaceae; genus Thermodesulfobacterium. Next base: position 52,556 of record CAYPPW010000003.1, on the reverse strand, counting down.
CCAGAAAAAACAATTTTCTCTTTTGGGAAATATTTTGCACTTTCTTTTATACTTAAAAACACCCTATCTACTAAATAGCTTAATATCTTATTAGCTATTCCTGGTTCTATGTTTTGTTCATGTAACCCGGTTTTTTTGCCTAATAATTTTCCTGTTAGGATTACAGGAAAGGAAATATATCCACCTGTAGCAAATATTATATTAGGATTTATTCTCTTAATAAGTTTATAAGAAATGTGAAGAGCCTTTATCATTTTTATAAGAGCTCTCAATTTTTCTTTGAAAGACCTTCCTATAAATCCTTCCACATCTATTCTATAAATTTCAAAGGGTTTATTTTTCAATATCACTTCTTCTATTTTTCTTGTTCCAGATATAAAAAATATTTCCCTTTCAAGATTTAACAATTCTTGAGCAATAGCTATTCCTGGAATAAGATGTCCTCCGGTTCCTCCAGCTACAATAAGCCACTTCAATGTAAAACACCTCTTTTTCTTTCATCCAAATATATATTTGTATAAGTTAATACCAGATTTCTAAAATAATTTCCTCGTTCTTCATAATTCTTGAACTGGTCAAAACTTGAACATGCAGGTGAAAGAAGCACTATATCTCCTGGTTTAGCAGATTTTATAGCTAAAAGTGTAGCATCTTTTAAATTTTCAGTAATATGAGTTTCTGTAAGATCTTTTAATTCTTCAGCTAAAATGAATCTTGAATCTCCCATAAGAATTAAAGTCTTTACTTTTTCTTTTATGTAAGGAATAAGATCTGCGTAAGAACCACCCTTATGTTTTCCTCCTAATATAAGGATGATAGAGCATCCAGGAAGACTTTTAAGAGCTGAAATTGTAGCCGAAACGTTTGTAGCTTTTGAATCGTTTATAAAATAAATTCCATTAAATTCTCCTATGTATTCAAGCCTGTGAGGGAATCCAGTAAATTGAGGAATTAGGGTTCTTATACTTTCTTGAGTTGCACCTCCCAATCTTGCTCCTAAACTTGCTACCATAAAATTTATTTTATTGTGGATACCTAAAAGTTTAAAACCATAAAAAGAATAAAATTCTTGGGTTTGTAAATTTAATACAAATCCCTCATTTTTAATAAAAGCTTTAGCTTTGAGATTTTCTTTTTCATCGAAGAAATTAAGTTTTCCTTTTACCACTTTTTTAAATTTATCAAACCATTTTTCCTGAAAAGGTAAAATACTGTCATTTTCATTTTTTTGATTTTCAAAAATTTTATATTTATAATAAGCATATTCTTCTTCGGAGGTATATCTTTCTAAATGATCAGGAGCGATATTTAAAAGAATTCCTATTTTAGGACAAAAAGTATGAATATTTTCCAATTGAAAACTGGAAATTTCAAGAACTATTTTTTCCACAGGAGTATTAGAGATAACTAATTCAGATAAGGGAATACCGTAGTTTCCTCCAGTAAAAACTTTGTATCCAGATAATTTAAGAAGTTCCGAAACAATGGCAGTAGTGGTAGTTTTTCCATTAGTTCCAGTAATAGCAATTACTTCAGATTTCTTTGGTTCTGGTAATAATTGCCAGGCTAGTTCTAATTCACTTAAAACTGGAATTCCTTTTTTGATACAAATTTGATATATTTCTCTTGGTACCCCAGGACTTACTACTATAAGATCAGAAGAAAGGAGAGTTTCCTTTTTATGCCCTCCTGTTTCAAAATAAACTCCTTGAGATTCAAAAAACTTTAAAGTTTCTAGGGGAATCTGAGATTTATCCATACTTTCAGAAACTATTATTTCTTTTGGTTCTTGATTTAAAATAAGTTTTGTAGCTGCTTTTCCGCTTTTGCCAAACCCTATAATGACTATTTTTTTTCCTTTTAAATTCATAATTACCTTATTTTAAGAGTACTTAATGCTATTAATCCACAAAGGAGCGATATAATCCAAAATCTAACAACCACTTTATTTTCGGGCCATCCTTTCAATTCAAAATGATGATGAAGAGGAGACATTCTGAAAATTCTTTTACCTTTAGTGAGTTTAAAATAACCCACTTGTAAAATAACTGATAAAGCTTCTGCTACGAAGATTCCACCAGCTATAATTAGTAAAAATTCCTGTTTTACCATAATAGCGATAGTTCCCATTGAAGCTCCGAGACCAAGAGCACCCACATCACCCATAAAAATTTCTGCAGGATGTGCGTTATACCAAAGAAATCCTAAAGCACCTCCAATTAGAATAGCACAGAAAATGGCAAGTTCTCCTGCATAAGGAATATAAGGAAGAAATAAATAATTAGCAAATTTTATATGCCCTGCTACATAACTTAAAATACTATAAACTCCCGCAACCACCATAAATGGAACAATGGCAAGTCCATCAAGTCCATCTGTCAAATTCATAGCATTGGAACTACCAATAATTACTAACATAGTGAAGATTAAGTAAAGACTTCCTATATCAATAATTAACTTTTTGAAAAAGGGGAAATTTAAAGTTGAAGGGAAATTAAAGTATTTAAAGAGTATTAAGTAAAAAAATAAAACTATTAAAAGCTGTGCTAAAATTTTATGACGAGCCTTCAGTCCTAAATTCTTTTTTCTTTTTATTTTTAAAAAATCATCTAGAAAACCTATAAATCCAAAACCGAGAAGTACAAAGAGAGATAGCCATATTAAATAATTAGTTAAATTACACCAGAGAAGAACCGATAAAGTGACTGCTAAAACTATGATTAATCCTCCCATAGTAGGAGTACCTGTTTTTACTATATGATGTTGAGGTCCCTCTTCCCTTATTATCTGACCAAATTGTTTTTCTTTCATAAACCTTATAAAAGGAGGCATAAGTAGATATACCAAAATGAAAGCAGTAATAGCACCACATATCATTCTAAAAGTTATATATTTGAAAACATTAAAAATAATGGATATATCTTTAAGATAGTAAAATAAATGATAAAGCATTAAGAGTTCTCCTCTACAAGTTTTTCTACAATTCTTTCCATTTTCAAAGCTCTTGAGCCTTTTACTAAAATGATGTTTTTTTCTTCTTTTTTGAAAAATTCTTTAATAGGCCAAATTTCCAAAAATTTTTCTACACTATCAAAAATTCTGTAAAACTTATTTTTGGTATCATAAGATTTAAAACCCTCTGCATAATAAGAAGCAGTTTCTCCTATAAAAAGAGCTATATCTGCTATTTTATTTACCAATTTTCCTATTTCCTTGTGGTATTTTTCCGATTCTTTACCAAGTTCCTTCATTTCTCCTAATATTACAATCTTTTTTTGATAATTAGAAGCAAGTTCTTTAAAATATTCTAAAGAAGCTTTTACTGAACCAGGATTAGCATTATAAGTATCATCTATAATTAGATGAGGGCCTTTATTTAAAAATTTTGCTCTTTGAAAGAGTGAGATTTCTTTTTCAAAAAGGGGAATAATTTTTTCTAAATCTATTCCTAAGGAAATAGCTACAGCTAAAGCTGCTAATAAATTTAAAAGATTGTGCTTTCCTATGTTATTTATTTCTAAATCATATGCTTTTGTATTAAAAATTATTGAACCTCTTATTTTCCCATTTTTTAAAGATAAATTTTGAAAAGAAATATCAGCTTCTGGACTAAAACCAAAGGAGATTTTATTTTGGGGGAAATTTTTGACGGAGTTTTTTAAAATTTCTTGATCAAAATTATAAATAAGAGTTCCTTTAGGATGAGTATTTTTAAAAAGACTAATTTTTTCTTCTAAAACTCCTTTTATAGAATCGAGCCCTTCTAAATGAGAAGGATATATGGAAGTAATCACAGAAATTTTAGGTTCTACAATTTTTGAAAGTCTTTCTATTTCTCCTTTTTGATTAGTACCTAATTCTAAAATTCCTACTTTTGTCCCTTCTTTCATAGAAAGAATGGATAAAGGTACCCCTATAAGATTATTATAATTTTCCCAATTTTTAGCAGAAATAAAAAACTTGGATACAATTTCATAAGTAATTTCTTTGGTAGTAGTTTTACCACAAGAACCTGTAATAGCTACTATAATAGGGTTTATTCTTTTTTTCCAAAAATTAGCTAAATCGCCCAAAGCCTTTAAAGAATCTTTTACTAAAATTATGGAAATAGTTTTTGGTATTTCCTCAATTTTAAATCCTCTTGGGAAATATGAAAAAACCATCCCTTTAGCACCCTTTTTAAGGGAGACTCTAAAAAAGTCATGTCCATCAAAATTTTTTCCTTTCAAAGCCCAAAAGAGATAACCAGGTCTTATAATTCTTGTATCTGTAGAAATCCCTTTAAAAGAGATGCCCATATCTCCATTAATAAGTATTCCAGAAACTGCTTTTATTATATCTTCTGTGGTTAGTTTGATTTCTATATTCATTTTAATTTAAGCCTTTTATAATTTTTAAAATTTCCTCTTGATCAGAAAAAGGTATTCTTTTTCCCTGGATTTCTTGATAAGTTTCATGTCCCTTACCTGCTACTAAGAGAATATCCCCCTTTTGTAAAATATTTATACCAAATTTTAGAGCCTCTTTTCTATCTATTATAATTTTATATGGTGTTTTATAATTTATTCCCTTTTTAATATCTTCTATAATTTCTAAGGGATCTTCAAATCTTGGATTATCAGAAGTTAATATAATCTTATCTGCTAAAGAACTTGCAATTTCTCCCATAATAGGTCGTTTACCTTTGTCTCGATTTCCTCCGCATCCAAAAACTACTATAAGCCTATTTTGTTTAAGTGGAATTAAACTTTTAAGTGCTTCTTCCAATGCAGAGGGAGTGTGTGCATAATCTACAAATATTTTGGCTCCTTTATACTCACCCACTAATTCAAGTCTTCCTACAGGGTTATTAAGAAATTTTAAATATTTTAAAATTTCTTTAATTTCAAAACCACAAACCATTAAAATACCTAAAGTAGTCACCAAATTTTTGATTTGATAATCTCCAAAAAGATTAACCAAACTTTCATAATCATTATCTTTAATCTTTATTTTTAATTTTAATCCATCTTTTGTATCTACAACCTTGGCATTTATTTCCTTATTATTTACTAAAAGAGGAGAAAGAGTCTTTAATTCCTTTGCTAACCTTTCTCCATATTCATTTTCAAGAGAAATGACTATTTTTCCAGAAGGCTTTAAATAATCAGTAAAAAGCTTTTTTTTAGCTTGATAATAGTTTTCCATATTCTCATGGTAGTCTAAGTGATCCCTAGAAAGATTGGTAAAACCTGCAACATCAAATAAAAGGCCTAAAATTCTGTCTTGGTGAAGAGCATGAGATGAGACCTCCATTACACAGGCTTTAAATCCCTTATCTACCATTTCTTTTAATAAAGAAGTAACATATAAAATTGAGGGGGTAGTTTCTTTTGCAGGAATAGTTCTATCTATTTCATAAAAAAGAGTTCCTATATATCCACATTTTATGCCTATTAAATTAAAAAGGGTTTTAGTAAAGAAACTTACAGAGGTTTTTCCATTAGTTCCAGTAACTCCTATTAAAAGTAACTTTTCTTGAGGATTTTCATAAAAATTAAAAGCTATAGATGAAATAGCTTTTCTTAGATCTTTTACTTGTATCTGGATAATTCCTGGAATACTTTCTGCAGGATTTAATTCACTTTCTCTTATAATTACTATTGCACCTTTTTTAACTACTTCTTCAATAAAGGTCTCACCGTTAAAAGAAAAACCTTTTCGTGCTATAAAAAGATAATTGCTTTTTACTTCGCTGGAATTTTCAGTAATACCCTCTATTTTTAGATTTTTGTAAGGCCCCCAGTTTTTTATAATTTGGCTTCCATAATAACCTTTTAAAATTTCTAAATTTTTTATTATTTCTCCTAAGGTTTTCATAAAAAAGATATAAGTTTATTTACTATATATTGATTTAATTCTAAAGACGGCACTTGTAAGGAAGAAAGAAGCAATTTGTTTTTCTTAAAAGTTATAGTGATAAAAGTATCGTTGTTTAAATTATATACATATTTGGTTTTATTTTTTTCAGAAATTTCCAAAGAAAAATTACACTTTGGGAATTTTGTATATATAAGAGTAGGAGAAATATCATGGTTACACATTTTTTCCATATACCATTTTGCAAGATGCCACATATTTATCTTTTTAATATTTCCTTCAATAATTACTGGATTATTTCCCAATGTCCAATCAAAACTTTTAATTTCCTTTTCAGGAATTCCAAAAAGATTTAAGGGAAAATAACTTTCAAAGATTTTAGTATCTTTATTTTCTAAATATCCTAACACTTCTCCTGTTTCAATATTAAAAACAGCTATTCCGTAATTGATTATTTTAAATTCTTGGATGGTATTATAAATCTTTTTTTCTAAATTTAAATCAAGAGATAATATAAGAGGATTACCACATTTTAGGGAGTTATTAAAAATTTTTTCTAATCCAGATATTCCTTCATTATATGCAACTTCACCTATTACATCCTTAAGATAGGGATAAAAAGTTTTTCTTTTAAAATTTTTTTCAATGATTACATTTTTATCTTTTTTTAAGGTTTCTATTTCATCTAAACTCAATTCTTCCGAGAGAAGTATTATTCCCTTTTTAGGAAGATCTAAGGCGTTTCCTAAATATTTTCTAATAATAGATAAATCTTGAGAATTAATTATAAAATTTCCCTTTATAACATAATAGGCTTTATAATTTTCAGAGGTGACAACGATGGGATTAAGATTTCTGTCAAATATATATCCTCTTTTAACATAATAAGGGCTTATTAATTTTCCACCTGATTTTTTAATAGAAAAATTTAATAATATTGTAGTGAAAATTATAAAAACAACCAAAAAAACTAAAAAGGTCTCTCTTTTTTGCATTTACCTTAACTTTATAATATCTTGTTCTTGTGGGGGATATAAACCCAAGGTCCTTGCCTTTTTTAATACCATTTCTTGAGAAGTTAAAAATTGATATTCCTTTTTTAAAGTTTTGTTTTCTGTAATTAAAGAATTTTTTTCTGTTTTTAATTTAATAAGAAGGTATGTATTGTAAGCTATTCCCACACTAAAGGTAAATATAAGAATTCCTAAAAGAAAGATAAAACTATTTATTAAAAAATTCTTTATTAATTCTTTTAAAGAAATTACCTCTTCACTTTTGGTTTTAGAAGTATAGGTGTGATATTGTGTTCTCATATCCGTTCCCCCACTCTCATTTTTGCACTTCTTGCTTTTGGATTTTTTTTAATTTCTTCCGATGAAGGAGTGATTGGTTTTTTGGTAAGAATATTTATTTTAGGATTGGTTCTAAAAGAATTTTTGACTATTCTATCTTCTAAGGAATGAAAGGAAATTACAACAATCCTTCCAGAGGATTTTAAAACCTCAGGAAGATCTTTCAAAGCTATTTCTAAATTTTCTAACTCTTTATTAACCTCAATTCTTAAACTTTGAAAGATTATTGCTAATAGATCTTTTTTAGAAGATTTAAAAAACTCCTTTATAGCTTTTACTAAATCTTTGGTTGTTTCAAAACTTTGTTTTTTTCTTTTTTCACAGATAAATTTGGCAAATTTTTCAGCTTTTGGAACCTCTCCCTTTTTAAAAATTTCCACTAATTTTTGATACTCATAGTTATTTAATATATCTTTAGCAGTTAATTTAATGGAAGAATTTATTCTCATATCTAAAATTTCATTTTTTTGAAAAGAAAAACCTCTTTTGGAATGCTCTAAGAGAAAGGATGAGATTCCTAAATCTAAAAGGATTCCATCTGCTAATATCCCTTCATTTTTGAGTGTTTCCTTTATATATATAAAATTTTTATTAAATAACCTGACACGATCTCCGAATTTTTTTAATCTTTCTTGAGCTATTTTAAAAGAATCTTCATTCCATTCAAAACCATATAAAATTCCTGAAGGACTTGAGGCTTCTAATATAGCCCTACTATGCCCTCCTAATCCTACAGTTCCATCTACATAAATTTTATCTTTTGTTACATTAAGCCACTTTAACACTTCTTTTAATAATACAGGTTCATGATGGAAAATTTTTAACTCCTGTTATATAGGGATTTATAGTTTGTATAACCTTACTAAAATTCTCTTTAGTATCTTTAAATTTTAATTCTAGGTCTTTAGGATTCCATATTTCAAAATGAGTTAACATTCCTAAAAGAATTACTTCCCTTTCAAGTTTCATCTCTTCTCTTAAAGACTGAGGAAGTAATATCCTTCCTTGTTTGTCTGGTTGACATTCTTCAGCAGCCCCTAAAAAATATCTTACATATCGTCTTACTTCAGGTATATCCCAAGGAAGACTCATCAATTTTTCCTCTATTTTTTGCCATTCTTCAACAGGATAAGCAATTAAGCAATCCGGATAATTAGTTATTACCAGATTTTCATTTCCATATTTTACTCTCAAAATTTCTCTAAATTTTGCAGGCAAACTAAATCTTCCTTTTTCATCAATATTATGCTTAAATTTTCCTCTAAACATAATCTTCCACTTTTTACCACTTTATACCACTTAGATTATTTAAAAATTTTCAAAAAGTCAAGGGTAATTTTTTAAATTTAATATTTTTTTATTTTATAATTATTCTAATTTCTCCTTGGTTTCGGGATAGGAAATCTTTTTAAAAATTAGGAATAGTTTAAAATTATATTAAGATGCTTTTAGATATTAAGATTAAAAATCTTATTCTTATAGAAAATATTCATTTAAATTTAGAAAAAGGATTTATAGTATTTACAGGGGAAACAGGAGCAGGCAAATCTTTATTAATAAAAGCTATAAAATTGTTATTAGGAGAAAAAGGAGGAACTCATTATATAAAACCTGGAGCAAAGGAAGGTGAATTAGAAGCACTTATTTGGGGAGGAGAAATTATTTTTAAAAGACTTCAGGAAATGGGTTATCCTCCTGATGAACAAGCTCATATTAAAAGGATTATTTCTCCTAATAGACAAAAAATTTATATTAATGGTTCTCTAGCCACTCTTAATGAACTTTCAGCTCTTACAAAAGATTTAATAATGCTTACAAGTCAACATGAATTTTATACCTTTCTTTCCCCTGAAAAACAACTTGAATTTCTGGACCACTTCTTAGATTTACTTCCTGATTTAAAGGAATATCAAGATACATATTATAAATATAAAAATTTACTTTTTCAAATCAAAAATCTTGAACAACAGATTTCTTCAGCAAATCTTAAAAAAGATTTTTTACTTTTCCAGATAAAAGAACTGGAAACACTTAATATAGATCCCGAAGAAGAAAAAAAGCTTCTAAAGGAGCGAGAAAGATTGAAAAACTTGGTTTTTTTAAAAGAAAAAACCCAAAACCTTATTTCAGCTTTTGATAAAATAGAGATGTTCTTTCATCAAATTCTTTCTGCATTTGATAGTTTAAGTAAAATAGAAAACGGATTTAAGGAGCATTACGTGAAAGTTAATTCTATATATTATGAAATTAAAGAAATAGCAAGAGATCTTAATTCTTATTTAACTCATTTACCTGAAGATGATTCAGCCTTAAATGAAATAGAAGAAAGATTAGCTAGATATGAAAAGGTTAAAAGAAAATATAAAAAAGATACAGAGGGATTAATTCAATTATTAGAGGAATTAAAAAAGGAAGTTAATCTCTTAGATTCTGGAGAAGAAACTTATGAAGCCTTACTTAAAGAAGAAGAGATATTAAGGAATGAGTTATTGGATAAAGCTTTAAAATTAAGTGAAGAGAGGATAAAAGGGGTTCCTAAATTAGAAAATTTTTTAAAAAAAGAATTAAAAGAACTTGGTATGGAGAAAGCAGAATTCAAGATAGAGGTAATTTCTAAAGAGCCTAAAGTAGAAAATCTTACTTCAACAGGGCTTGAAGAAATCAAATTTTTATTTTCTTTTAATCCTGGTATACCTTTGAGACCCCTTGATAAAATAGCCTCTGGAGGGGAACTGTCTCGTATTTTTCTTGCCTGTAAATCATTGTTAAAAGAAAAGGTAAAACCTGGAACTATGATTTTTGATGAGGTAGATGCGGGGATAGGAGGTATTACTGCAAAAAAGATGGCTCAAAAACTAAAAGAACTTTCTAAAAATTATCAAATTTTTTGTATTACCCATCTTCCTCAAATTGCAGCTATTGCAGATCTTCATTATGTAGTGAAAAAAAGGATAGAGAAAGGAGAAACCAAAACAGAAATAAAAAAAGTTCAAGGAGAGGAAAGACTTAAAGAAATTTCCAGAATGCTTGGAGAGCCTGAAAACCTGGATTTGGCAAAAAAATTTTTATCTGCTGAATTATTATAATGCCTACAGCTGTCCTTCTTTTTTCAGAAGGACTTGATAGCCTTTTATCAGGGCTGATTTTAAAAGAACAGAAAATAAATGTTATAGCTGTTAAATTTATTACTCCCTTTTTTGGATGGAAGTATAAAGAAGATCCTACTTCTTTTCATAAAAAAATAGAACAATTTAATTTTGATAAAGGAATTTTAATTGATATTACAGAGGAATATTTAGAAATGCTAAAGAATCCTCAATATGGATATGGAGATTATGCTAACCCTTGTATAGATTGTAAAATTCTCATGTTTAAAAAAGCAAAAGAACTTATGTCTCATTTAAAAGCAGATTTTATCGCTACTGGAGAGGTTTTAGGTCAAAGACCAATGAGTCAAAATAAAAATACTTTATATCTTATTGAAGAAAAGTCCGGTTTAAAAGGATTTTTATTAAGGCCTCTTTCTGCTAAACTTTTACCTCTCAGTCAGCCTGAACTTAAGGGTTTAGTTGAAAGAGAAAAATTTTTGGATATAAGGGGAAGAAAAAGAAATGTTCAATTAGAGCTTGCTAAGAAATTTCACATTGAAGAAATTCCTCCTCCTGCTGGAGGTTGTCTTCTTACCGATCCTCAAATAGGGGGAAGGATCCTTACCGTTATTAAAGAAAAAAGACCTTTAAATTATTTAACCTCTCAGCTTTTGATTTTGGGAAGACATTTTTTAGAAGAAAAAATGTGGATAGTTCTTGGAAGAAATCAGAAAGAAAATGAGAGAATCAAAAAAATGGTAGGTCAGGTTTATAAAACTTATACCCTTAATGTTCCAGCACCTACTGCTGTAGTAATAGAAGGAAATCCTCCGGAAGAATATATTAAGAAGTTATTAATAAAATATTCTAAAAAAGCCAAGTTAAAAATCTCACAAGGTGAAGAAGTAGCTTTAATCTCTTTATCATGAATAAAACTGTAGCCTTAATTACTGATTTTGGGTTGAAAGACCATTATGTAGGAGTAATGAAAGGAAGAATTTTGAAAGAATTGGGAGATTTAAATTTTAATTTTATTAATTTAATTGATATTACTCATGAGATACCTCCTTATAATATAAGAAAGGGAGCCATAACTTTATATTTTTCTTATAAATATTTTCCAACAGGGACTATATTTTTAGTTGTTGTTGATCCGGGAGTAGGAACTGAAAGAAAAGCAATTGTAGTTAAAACGAAAGATTATATTTTTGTAGGTCCAGATAATGGAATTTTTACCTTAATTTATGAAGAAAATCCAGACTTTTTAGCTTTTGAAATCATTGAAGAAAAAATTTTAAAACCACCTTATAGTGAGACTTTTCATGGTAGGGATTTATTTGCTCCGATAGTAGCTTATATTTTAAATGAAAAACCTTTAGAAGAAATTTCAGTTCCCCTTTCTAAAAATAATGTTAATAAAATAGAGTTTTTATTTCCTGAAAAAACCTCAAGAGGTTTAAAACTTTCAATCTGGGATATAGATCATTTTGGTAATCTGATTACTAATTTTCACAAAAGTATGATTAAGCATAAATTCAAGATTTTTGTCAACAAAAAGGAGGTTCCCTTAATAAAATCATACGGATATGCTAAGAAAGGAGAAATAGTTGCACTTTTTGGAAGTGAAGGATTACTGGAAATTGCAATAAGAGAAGGATCAGCTTTTGAAGTATTGCAAAATCCTGACATAGAAATAATATGGGAAGAATGAAAATATATTTAATAGGAATTGGCGGAATAGCTATGTGTGGGGTTGCTGGGATTTTAAAAGAATCAGGGTTTAAAGTTTATGGTTCCGAAAAAGAAAGAATTTATCCTCCTTCCTCAGAAGTTTTAGAAAAATTAAAAATCTCTATTTATAGATTTGATCCCAAAAATATTGAAAAAATAAAACCTTCAGCTATTATAGTAGGAAATTCTATCAAAAGGAATCATCCAGAAATACTTCTTGCTCAAGAATTAGGGATTCCTCTTTATTCATTTCCTAAATTTTTGATGAAATTTATTTTGAAAAATAAAAAAATTATCCTTTGTGCAGGGACTCACGGAAAATCAAGTGTTTCTGGTTTATTAGGATATACTCTGGAAATTTTAGGAATGGATCCTACTTATTTAGTAGGAGCCGTTTTAAAACATAATTTTCTTAATTATAGAATAGGTAAAAGTTTTTGGGCTGTGTTAGAGGGAGATGAGTATCCTGCGTCTTTTTTTGATAAAAAAGCTAAATTTCTATATTATAACCCTTTCTCAATAATTCTTACTGCTCTTGAATATGACCATGCTGATGTATATCCTGATATAGAAAGTTTAAAAGATACTTTTAAAGAATTAATAAAACTCGTTCCCAAAGAAGGAATTATAGTTTATAACAAAGATGATGAAAATTTAAAAGAATTATTGAAAAGTAATGATTTTGAGGCAAAAGTTATCTCTTATGGGAAAAATTCTTTGGCTGATTTTGTATTATTAAAAAGTGAGACTACTTTTGAAAAAGAAAAATTTATAAATAAGGTTGTAGTAGATACCCCTTTTCAAAAAAACTTAGAATTTGTATTAAATCTTCCAGGAGAATATAATGCTTTAAATGCTCTTTCTGTAATTGCACTTCTTTATGGTTTGGAGCTTCATTTTTGTGATTGGAAATTTGCTTTTGAGAATTTTCCTGGGATAAGAAGAAGACAAGAGGTTTTATATTCAAATCACAATTTAGTTGTGATAGATGATTTTGCACATCATCCTACTGCAGTAAAAGAAACTCTAAAGGAATTAATAAAAAGTATAAAACCTGAAAGAACTGTTGTGATTTTTGAACCTCGCACCAATTCCAGCAAAAGAAAAATTTTTCAAGAAGAATATGTAAATAGTTTGAGTTTTGCAGATGAAATTTATCTCAAAATTCCTCCAGGACTGGAAACCATTCCTGAAATTGAAAGAATTGATATGTGCTATTTATCACAATCTCTTAAAAATAAAGGGAAAGAAGTTTATTTTTTAAAGGATAAATTTCCTAATTTTAAGAATGTTTTACAAAAAACTTTAATAGTTTTTATGTCAAGTGCCTATTTTGAAGAAATAAAAAAATTAGAGAAATATTTCAAAAATGAAGGTTAAGAAAAAAAAGGAAATATATAAATTTTCAAGAGATAGTTTAGAATCTCTGGAACTTTGCGCTGTTATTTCCTATGTAGTGAAGGAGGGCAATACTTATAAACATAAAATTTGGGATTTTAACTCTCAGTTTTTCAATAAATTTTTAATTTTTTTTAAAGAAAAAGAAAATGCTTATTTAGAAGATTTTTTTGGTTCTTTATTTTTTGATCCAGGATTAAATTTTTTTACTTTTGAAAAGCAACTTTTTTATGTGTTGAATATTCCTTTAGATTCTGCCAAAAAACTTCACATATTTTTTGAAGAAAAAAATTGGATGAAGTTTCCATATTGGTTTCATACAGAAAGACTGGCAAGTTTAGGAAAACTTGCAGGTGAAATTGCACATGAATTAAAAAATCCATTAAGTGGAATCTTACTTTATGCAAATATGATAAAGGAAGAAATTCCCTCTGATGCTCCTTATAAAGACTGGGTAGAGAAAATTATTGCTTTGACCAATAGATGTAAAATAATTACGAAGGGTCTTTTAGATTTTGGTAAACCAGAAAGAGGTAAAAAGGAATGGTTAAATTTAAATGAGGTATTAAAAAGGGTGTATCAATTAATTTCAGAGTATCAACTTTTTAAAAATATAAAGGTTAATTGGAACTTATGGAATGATCTTCCTATGATATATGCTAATAAAACTCAAATTGAACAAGTATTTTTTAATCTATTTACAAATGCTGCTGAAGCTATGAAGGGAAAAGGAGAAATAACAGTAGAAACTTTTGTTAAGAATGATAATATAATTATTAAAATTAAAGATACAGGGCCAGGTATTCCCTTAGAGATTATGCCTTTTATTTTTGATCCTTTTTTTACTACTAAAGATAAAACCAAAGGCACAGGACTTGGTCTTTCTATATGTCACGGAATTATAAAAAGACATGGAGGGCAGATTAGAGTTTATAATTTAAGAGAAGGTGGAGCTTGTGTAGAAATAAATATCAGTTTACCTACCCGGGAGGCATTGAGAGAAGATGCCCTATAAAGGTAAAATTCTTATTGTAGATGATGAAATTTCTATTAGAGAGAGTTTATCTCATTTTTTTAAAAAAGAGGGTTATGAAGTTGATCTTGCAGAAAATAAAAGTGAAGCTTTAGCTATTTTTTCAAAATATGAATATGATGTAGTATTTCTCGATTTAAAACTCCCTGACGGAAACGGGCTTGAGCTTTTAAGAGATTTTTTAGAAATTAATTTAGATAGTCAAATTATTGTAATTTCAGCTTATGGGAATATTGAAACAGCAGTTTCAGCCATTAAAATGGGAGCTTTTGATTTTTTGGAAAAACCTTTTTCTATATATCAGGCAAAACTTGCTTTAGAAAAGGCTTTAGAAAAAAAGAAGCTTACTTTAGAAAATTTATATCTCAAACTTAGTTTAAGAGAAAAAGAAGAGACAACCCCTTTTATAGGTAAACATCCAAAGATTAAAGAAATTTTGGAAAAAACTAAAATTATTGCAGCTACCGATTCCAATGTTTTAATTACAGGAGAATCAGGTACAGGAAAAGGTCTTCTTGCAAAAAAGATTCATGAAATGGACTTGATTTATAAAGGGCCTTTTGTATGTGTGGATTGTGGATGTGTAGTGCCTACTCTTTTTGAAAGCGAACTTTTTGGTCATGTAAAAGGTGCATTTACAGGAGCATATTCTTCTAAAATTGGAAAGATAGAACTGGCTCAAGGAGGAATACTTTTTCTTGATGAAATAGGAAATATTCCTCTTGATCTTCAGGCAAAGTTATTAAAAGTGGTAGAAGAAAAGGAATTTAGTCCAGTTGGAAGTATAAAGACCATTAAAGCTAAAGTTAGAATTATAGCAGCATCTAATAAGGATTTAAAAGAAGAAGTTAAAAAAGGAAATTTCAGAGAAGATCTTTATTATAGATTAAATGTAGTCCGTCTTCACATTCCACCTCTTAGGGAAAGAAAAGAGGATATACCACTTCTTGCTGAATATTTTCTTAAATATTATGCTGAAAAGTATAAGAAAAAACTTAAAGCCTTTTCCCCAAAGGTGATGGATATTTTTATGTCTTATGAATGGCCAGGTAATGTAAGAGAATTAAAACATTTAATTGAAAGGATTGTTATCTTTTCTACTAAAGAAATAATAAGTGAAAAAGATTTATATTTAGCAGAATTTGAAGGTGAGCCACCTATAAAAAAAGAATTTCCAAAAGAAATTTTCTTAGAAAATATTTCAGAAGAACATATTCTACCTTTAGAAGAAGTAGAAAAAAATTATATTTTAAAGGTTCTTGAGATTTTGAATTGGAATAAAAGTTTAGCTTCAAGAAAGCTAGGAGTAGATAGAAAAACATTAAATTTAAAGCTTAAAAGATGGAATTTTCTCTAATTTATATTAAAGAAAATTAAAGATAAGCCGATTTTATAATATAACAACTTGACAGAAGAGGATCAGTAAATATATTATTTGAAAATTTTTAAGGGGGGTAAGATGAGAGGAAAAGCTAAGGGATTTACATTGGTTGAATTAGCACTTGTTTTGGTAATCATTGGTTTAATTTTAGGAGCTATTTTAAAAGGACAGGAATTAATAAATAATGCAAAGATGAAAAGGCTTTACAATCAATACAGAGAGGTTTTAGCTGCGGTTTATACTTATTATGATAAATATAATGCTTTTCCAGGAGATGATCCTTATGCTAGCTCACGGTGGGCGGGTGGTGTTCCTAACGGAAATGGGGATGGATTAATTGGTGGATTTAATATAAATTGTGGAGCTGGTTCAGGTGGAGAAACTTGTGTAGCTTGGCAGCATTTAAGGCTTGCAAATATCTTAACAGGAGCAACTGATAATACTAATGGAAGGATAGCACCAAGGAATCCTTACGGAGGAAGTGTGGGAATTGGATATGCTACAGTTCAAGGTCTAACTACTCACTGGATCGGTTTTGATAATGTTCCTGGTGATGTCTGTCAGAGTATTGATCAGCAGTATGATGACGGAATATATAATACTGGTTCTATAAGAGGAAGCGGAGATTATGTTGCTAATCCTAATACAATTTATGATTTATATATTAGACTTTAAAATTGAAGTCATCTAAAGCTTTTACTTTAGTTGAATTTGCTATTATTCTTGTTGTTATAGGTCTTCTTATCGGACTTGGAGCAGGTTTAATAGGAGTTTTAACTAAAAGAACAAAATATACGGAAAGTAGAGAAGATGTTAGAAGGGCAATTGAAGCATTAAAAGGTTATGGAATAAGATTTGGCTATTTACCGCAAGCAAGACCTGCTGATCAATACAATCCATCTATTTCTGATCCTGCTTTTAATATAGTTGGGGTTAAAGGTTTTGATAGTCAAAATAAAGCTCTTCTTTACATAGTTACCCCTGAATTAACCAATAATTCAACTGATTTATGCAATTTAAATGCAACCTCCTTTTCTATTACTGATAAAGGAGAAACCAAAAATAATATTGCTTTTATAGTGGTAAGTAGTAGCCTTAATTTTAATATCCAAACAAATTCAATTATTTATCCTCAGGGTCAAAATAATATTGATGATTTTCAGTATGATTTTTTAAGACAAGAGGAATATGATGATATAGTGGAATATGTCTCTCTTTTTGAACTTCAAAGACAAAGATGTAGTTATGCAGTTGGAGGGGGGATTTGTAGTGTATTAGGAGTAATTTTAGATAATAATATTAATTCGTATAAAGAAATTGGAGGGTCCTGTTCTTCGGGTAATTTTGTTCAACTTTCTCAATCTGACTATTTAGAAACTTATATAAGTGCTAATTGCCATAATCTTTGCGGGAATTTTACTTATTCTTTTTTAATAACTTATGACCTTAATAAAAATTGTCAGATAATAATTGTTAAACAGGGGAATATTTGTATTCCTCAAGATAATTAAAAACTATTTACAAAATTCTTTAAATTTTTCCTGATAAAAAGAATCTAAACTTTTTAATTCTTTACAGGCTTTTTCCTTATCTCCTTTTTTAAAATAGGCTATTATCAGATTATATTTTATTTCTTGATCATTTTTAATAGAAAGAGCTTTATTAAAAATATTTATAGCTTCATCTAATTTTCCAAGTTCAACAAGACAAGCTCCATAATTATTCATTACAAATGGATTTTCCTTTTCTTTTAAATAGCTTTGATAATGAAAAATAGCTTTTTCACAATTTCCCTTTTTTCTTTCTTCTTCAGCTATTATAAGAAGATTATTAAGCAGGTCTTCTTTAGTTAAAATAAATCCTTCTATAGGGGAATCTTCAATATGAGACTCTGATTCTGCAGAGGTTTTTGAAACCTTTTTTTCAAAAGATAAAGGTTCTTCAGCTCCGGGAGGTATTTTAACATAACTCTTGTAAGGCACAGGTTTTGAAGTAGGAGCTTTTAAAGGAAAATCGGTTTTTTTGGTTACAGATTCTTTAGAAACGGAAATTTGTGTTGGCTGAGAAGTTTTTGAAAGAATTTCTGGTTTAGAAAGGCTAACCTGACTTTGGTAATTCTTAGTGAGTCTAAAATTTTTTTTAATATATGAGGTTAAAAAAATTAAAGATAAACCAGATATTGTTAAAAATGAGAATATTAAAATGGTAAAAAGCCTTATTCTATATTTTTTATATCCAAATTTCTTTTTTTCAGGTTTATTTTTTAATTTTTGAATAATTTCGTAAAAACCATTCATTTTTTAAACTAAATTTACTCTTATAATAATTACCAATTCTGTTTTTTGTGAAGTTTTTTGTTCCCTTTTAAAAAGATTTCCAAGAACAGGAATATCTCCTAAGCCTGCAATTTTTCTTTCATTTAAGCTTTCTTTTTCCAGAATAAGACCTCCTAAAACTATTACATCTCCTGGTTTAACTTTAATAATAGAGGTAATTTCTCTTAGGTTTACTTCTGGAAGAGTTACAGAGGTATCTTCTCCAAAATCTTCTTTTCTTAAGGAAATAATATCACTTTTTATAGGGACTACATGAAGAATAATTTCGCCTTCTTCTGAAATGTAAGGAGTTACTCCTAATAAGACCCCATCAAAAATGGAGGAAGTGGTTACACTAATTTGAACCCGTGCTACTTGTTCAGCTGTAATTAATTCTCTTTCAATTTGCTTTACGAATTCTACTGATCTTCCTACACTTATTAAAGCAGGCTGTCCGTGAATAACCCTTAAACGGGGATTAGAAAGAAGATTAATACTGCCGTATTGTTTTAGAAGATTTAAAATTAGGTTAATATCAGGTCTTCCTGTAATAGTAAGAGCTATAGTAGGTTCATTGGGTCTTGTACTAAACCGAGAACTTAATTCATCCAACCTTATTCTGTTTTCTAAAGAATAATTAGCAATTTCTAACCAGTCAATTCCCATATCATGTTCTTTAGTTAGTGCTACTTCTACTATTTTAGCTTCAATAAGGATTTGTCGTTCATATCTCTTTTTTAAGTCTTCTATAAATTTTGAGACCATTTTAATATTACTAGGCCTGTCTTTTACATAAAGAGTTCCTGTAAGTCTATTTAAAGTATAAACTCCTTTATCACTTAAAAGGGCTTTTATGGATTCTTCCAACTGGGTATAAATATCAATTTGTTTTTTTTCTAATTCGCCCTTTATTTCATATTTTCCTTTTAAAGGTGTATAAATGATGGTAGGCATACCCATTCCTGCTCCAACTCCTGCCCCATATCCTCCCATCATCATTTCTCCACCAAGCACATCTCCTCCAAGACTAAATTCACTTCCCTGAACTACATGAAGAAATCCTAAGGAAAAAGTTTTTTCTTCAAAAGGGTAAATATAAATAATTCCTTTTTTAATTTGATAGCAAAGATTTAGAGATTCTAAAACAATTTCTAAAATATTTTTAAGGGGTTGATTTTTAAATTGAAAACTTATTTTTTTAGCTTCTTCTGGAATAAAAGGATAAACTTCTGGAGAAATTATTAAATTGAGACCAGCTTCTTTAGCGAGGAAATAAAGCACATTTTCAAAATTTTCATCTTTAAAAGAAAGGCTAAGGATTTTTGTTTCAAAAGGAGAAATTTCTTTATATAGAGGTATTAATTGAGGTTCTGAAACAATTAAAGAAGTTTCCTCTTTTTTAGTCTCATTTTCATAAGCTTTTTTTAAGAATTCAGAAGAACTTGTTTTTATTTCAGGCTCCTTTGTAGCACAGCTAACTAAAAGAATTAAAAAACTAAAAACTAAAAGTTTGGCCCAAAAGGAGCCTTTTAACATTGTTTCTGATTTGTAAATCCACATAATAATCACCTATCCTTAATATTTTTATATCCTTTTCTAATTTACTGCCTTCTATAAATTTATTATCATTTATTATACATATTTTTTTTGTCCCTTCTATATAAATCATACTAAGATGAAATGTTTTACTAGATTTAAATTGTGTAGGTATAGAGTTTAATTTAGGAGATGCTTCTTTAAAACCTACAGAAAAGGGATCTACAATAACAGTATATTCCTCTAAAAATTTGAAAGGTTCAAGAGAGTTTAGAGTATTTAGCTTATTTATAATTTCTATATAATTGGAAGAAAGTCTAATTTCAGAAAGAGGAGTTAAGCTTTTTTTATATTGGTATAAAATTAAAGAAGAAAAAATTACTAAAATTATAATAGGGCTCCAAAAGATTAAATAAATTTTATGTATGTCTTTCATATTATACCTTTATTAAAACACATATTTTACTTTTTCTCCTAATAATTTTATCGTATAAAAACATGTACTATTAAAAGTTTCATTTTCATTTTTTTCACAGGAAGACACAGTAAATTCTTTAACTCTAAAAAGGCTACCATTTTCAGAATACAGATAAGAAAGATTGGAGAGGGCTTTAGAAATGGAATTTACTTCCAAAGCTACATTTACGGGGATAGTTTGAGGTTCTCCTAAACTGTCTGGATTTATTTTAGAAATCCAAATACTTAGATTTTCTATTTGAAGTGTAAGGTTTTTTTTATTCTCAATAAGAGTTAGAAATTTTTGATAATTATCTATTAATTTTATAATCTGAGAAGAAGCAAAAATAAAAGAGATGAAAAATACAAAACATACTATATACCAAATAATAATTTTATTTTGATAGCTTTTTATAAGTTCTTTCATTTTGCTAAGGATAACTTTAAGCTTAAATCAGCTTTGTTTTCTTTATCTACAAAATTAAATTGACTGCTTTCTATTTTGAAATGTTTTCCAAAATTTTTAATTAGTTCATCAGTTTTTGTCTGAGTAAATAAAAAATCTCCTTTTATTTCAAGGTCTATAGAAATTTTATAAGTATTATTGCTTGGATTTTCTATTTTTAAATTTTTCAATACAAAATTTTTATTCCAAATTTGAGAAAGCCAGATTAAAAATTCATTTAGTTTAAAGCTTGTCAGTCTTTCTTTTTCTAGATTTATATAAGTATTTATTTTTTGGAGAGATTCTTCAGGTAATTTAGAAGAAATGCCCTCAATTGATTCTCTAATTAAAAGAAGTTCTTTTTCTATTTTGCTTTCTAATTCTGAATTGAATTTATAGAAAAATCCTCCTAAAAGAATATTTAAAATTGCAAATCCAAATAAAAAGGGGGTTAGTTTTTCTATATATTTTATTTGATTTAAGAAAAATTTTTCGGAATAAGGTAAAAAATTGAATTCAGCTTCAAGATCTATTGTCCCAAATATTTCAGGATATTCACAAGTTTCTGGGAATAAAGATGACTCCATTTCAATCAAAGGTAATTTTACTGTTTCAAAAATTTCTTCTTTTATAAATTTTTTTCTTTCTTTACCCAAAAGAATAATTCCCTTTAATTCCTCTCTTAAAAATCTATATAAATAATCTTTTAGAGTTAAAATATCTTCAGCTAAGGCTTGAAGAGAAATTCCGATAAATTCATCTACAGCAGAAAATCTCCCATATAAGGGTGATTTTTCAGAAACCACTAAATACCATATTCCTGATTTTTCCAAAATTATTATCAAAATAGGTAAGGCTATATCTTTATTGGTGAATTCTTTTTTAAACCAACAAAAAGTAGAAAGAAGTTTATGAGTTATAATTTCAATTCTTACATGAGCTTTTCTTAAAGTTTCAAGATATTTATTAATAATTTTATCTTCCATTCCAAAGACAAAGGTTTTTGAACTCAATTCAGAAGTTTCAAGAATTTTATAAATTGCCCTGGGTGGAGAAAGAAAAATTCCGCTTTCTTTTACTCTATTTTCAGCTTGTATTCTGATAAAATCTAATATTTTTCCAGGTATATCTATAACCTCCATAAAAAAAAGTTGTGGTTCTAAGACAAGATAAACTTTTTGATTTTTTAATTGAGAGACTTTTATCTCTGGGAAAAATTTAAAATTTTTAAATTTTTTATCAAATTGAAATCCTTCAAATACCTCATCTTTTAAAGGTTTTATTATCCAGATATGGTCCATTTTCAAACTTTTTAAAATATTCTCCAAAAACTTTTCTTTTTAGATTTTATCGGAAAAACTTCATCAGGAAATGAATTTCTGGCAATTTTTAAATAGTGTTTACTGATTTTCTGAGATCTTTCAGCATATGCTACCAATAAAGTTCTATCCATTAGTTTATTTATAAGTCTTGGAATTCCTTGAGTAAATTTATATAAAAGTTTTTCAAAACCCTTTTCAAAGGTAATAATAGGGTGTCCGGCTTTTGCTAATCGAAATTTAACATATTCTTGGGTTTCATTTTTAGTGAAAGGGGTTAATTTTTCCCATATGGTTATTCTTTGAGCTAATTGATGAAGTGCTTGGCTTCCTAATTTTTCAGTTAAAAGAGGTTGTCCTGCAAGAAAAAATTGAATAAGCTTTTCTTTTTCTGTTTCAAAATTACTAAGAAGTCTAAGTTCTTCAAGTGTTTCTAACGGTAAATTTTGAGCCTCATCTATAACTATGAGAAGCGTTTTTCCCCTTTGCTTGAGGGTTTCTAAATATTTTTGGAGAAAATTTAACAAGGCCTCTTTAGTGAAGTTATTTTTTTTAAAAGGGAAAAGATTTAATTTTTCACATATACTCCATATTAATTCATAGGGAGAAAGGGTAGGGGTTAGAAGAAATAATTTTTCATAATCTTCAGGTAGATTTCTTAAAATTAGATTAATAAGCAGTGTTTTTCCAAGCCCGGGTTCTCCGGTTAAAATCATAAAACCTTCTTTTTTCAAAAAAGCATATTTAAAAACTTCAATTACTTTAACATGAGCAGAAGCAGGAAAAAAATAATTAGGATCAGGTGTAAGAGAAAAAGGAGGTTCTTTAAGTCCAAAAAAGTTTATATAGTCAAAAAATTTTTGTTCTTCTTGGTAAAAAAACCCCATTTTTTAAAAATAATTTTATATTTTTAAAATCTTTTGTAAATATAAATTGCTAATAAAAACCCTCCTATTAGAACCGAGATTTGTGCCATTCTTACTTTAAATACTAATTCTTCATAAACTAAATCAGGATTTAAAGAAAAAAGAGTATAGTAGCCAAAAAATATTAAAATAATTGAAATTATTAGAATCATTTTCTTACATCCTCCCAAGTTGTGAAACAAACTCATATATAGGACCAATTAAAGCTATTACAATGATTAAAAAAATAAGACCAGCAATTACAATAATAGCAGGTTCAAGTACCTTGCTCATAGTTTGGATTAAATTTTGAACCTGATTAAAATAATGTTCTGAAAGCATTTTCATTTGTTCAGGAAGTTTTCCTGTTTGTTCTCCTACGCTAACTATTCGAATATCAAAAGGATTAAATATTTTTTCTTTTTTTAAAGCCTCACTCATCAAGAATCCAGCTAAAACCTGATTTTTTATTTTTAACACTATTTGTTTAGGAAGCTGGGTATTTAAAGATTCATGCATAATATCAAAACTCCTCAGAATTTCTATACCAGACTCTAAAAGCAGAGAAAAATATTCAAAAAAGAAGGCAAGAAAGCTTGATCTTTTTACAAATCCTATAAAGGGAATCTTTAATAACACTTTTTCTATTTTTGCTTGGGTTTTGCGGTATCTATATAATGTAATCAAGATAAAAATTAATAGAATCGGAGTTATTAAAAATAATGGATAATATTTTTGAAAGGTTTCTACAATTTTTATTAGGATAATAGTAGGAAGAGGTAGTTTAATTTGCATCTGTTTGAAGACACCTAAAATTTTTGGTAATACATAAATTAACCAAAAAAGAAAAGCTCCGGAGATGGAAAGAATTACAAATATAGGATAAACCATAGCTCTTTTGGTTTGAGAAATTATTTCTTCTATCCGATAAAGATGTTTAGAGGCTTCTTCTAAGGTTTTTTCAAGTCTTCCGGTTTCTTCCCCAATTTTTACCAATGAAATCACAATAGGAGGAAAAATTTTAACGGTTTTAAAAGCTTCAGATAAAGAATTCCCTTTAAGAATTTCAGCTATTATTTTTTCTACTTTTCTTTTTAAAAGAGGATTTGCAATGGTATCCTTTAAATCTTGTAAAGCTGAAACTATAGGAACTCCTGCAGAAATTAAAAAAGCCAGGTTATGACAGAATTCAGCTAAATCTCTTCTTTTTATTCTTTTAAAATAATCTTCCAAAAAGGATACTTTGGTTCTATATTTTAAAGGTATAAGTCCTTCTTGAGAAAGATAATTTAAAAATTCTTCTAAATTTAAAGCTTCAATTTCACCCTTTATTACTATTCCTTCTTTGTTTAAGGCTTGATATTTATAAACAGGCATTATCCCACTACTCTTTTTATCTCTTCTACAGTAGTAATTCCTTCTAAAACTTTTCTTTTTGCATCATCTTTAATAAATTTAAGATTTTTAGTTTTTGCAAGTTCTAAAAATTCAGGTAAAGATGAATCTTTAGCAAGAAGTTTAGTAAAATCTTCATCCATAAGAAAGATTTCTGCTACTGCAGTTCTTCCAAGATATCCTTTAAACCTACAGTGTTCACAACCTTTTCCTTTGTAATAAATATGATCTTCTGGTAGTTGATAATAATAAAGGAGTTTAGGATTTGGTTTGTATTCTTCTCTACAATATGGGCAGGTTTTTCTTATAAGTCTTTGAGCTAAAAGTCCTATAAGAGAAGAAGAAAGCATATCTGATGAAATCCCGAGATCTTTTAATCTAAAAATAGTAGAAAGAGCATCATTGGTATGAAGGGTTGAAAGAAAAAGATGACCTGTAAGAGCGGATCTTACAGCCATTTGAGCTGTTTCCTCATCTCTAATTTCACCTACCATGATTACATCAGGGTCCTGACGCAAAAAATGTCTTATAGCTTTTGCAAAATTATATCCTATTTCTTCATTCACCTGTGTTTGCCTTATTAAAGGTAAACTGTATTCAATAGGATCTTCAGCAGTTAAGATGTTTTTTTCTAAAAGATTTAAAATTCTAAGACAGGCAAAAAGTGTAGTTGTTTTCCCCGAGCCAGTTGGTCCTGTAACTAAAAACATTCCATAAGGAGAATTCATGATTTGATAAATAAGATCAATCTGTTCCGAAGAAAAACCTAAGTAAAAAAGATGCTGAACATAGGCACCTAAGGGTAAGAATCTTAAAACTAAATTTTCTCCATAGGGAGTTCTCACTGTAGAGATCCTTAAGTCAAAAGATTCTCCAAAAAAGGAAAACTGCATTCTTCCATCCTGGGGAAGTCTCGTTTCAGCTATATCCATATTTCCCCTTACTTTTACTACATTTATTAATCTTCCATATACTGCTTTAGGAAATACTACCAAAGGTTCCAGTACACCATCTATTCTTAAATGAATCTGAACAGTTTTTTCTGTAGGTGTTATATGTAAATCTGTAGCTCTCTTTATAATTGCTAAGATTAAGAGTTTTTCAAAAAGATCTTCCACATTAAAATCTGCTTGAGGATTAATTTTTAGCTTTTCAATAAGATTTAAAATCTGCGCCTCTATAGGATTTTCTAAAAAATAATAAAATCTCTCTATAGTTTTTTTAATCTGTGAGGAAGATGATACAAGAGGAGATATTTTCATTCCAGAAACTCTAGAAATTGCTTCAATTAATTGATAATTAAAGGGATCTGAAATTGCTACTTCAAGACTTCGTTCTTGATTTATCCTTATGGGTAAAACTTCATATTTTCTTGCAAAGGAAGGAGGGATTTTATTTAAGGCTTCTTGAGAAGGTAAAAGTTGAGAAAGATCTAAAAAAGGCAAACCACTTTGTTCAGCAAGAACCATAGCAATTTCTAAATCTGTCACCAAACCAGTTCTTACTAAAACCTCTCCGAGTTTTTCTCCTGTTGCTTTTTGTTCAAGCAAAGCAAACTGAATATAATCTTCATTAATAAATCCCTTTTCTTTGAGAAGTTGTCCAATGGGTTTTTTTCCCATTTTTAAAGTCCTCTTTTTTCAACTATTATAATAAAATCTAGGCAAAAGCAAATTATTTTCACCTAATATTGAATATATCGGAATTTGTGATAGTTTAGTGAGATTAAAAAAATTATGGAGGATTAAATGGAACTTGATATACAAAGAGCAATAATCAAGTACGGGATGGAGGATCTTTATGAATATAGTGATGTAGATGTACTTGTTGTAGGGGCAGGGCCTTCTGGATTAACTTCTGCAAGATATCTTGCAGAAAAAGGTTTTAAAGTAGTTATTTTTGAAAAGAGACTTTCTTTTGGTGGAGGAATAGGGGGAGGAGGAAATATGATTCCTAAAATAGCAGTGCAAGAAGATGCCATCCCTATTTTAGAAGATTTTAAAATTAGGTATAAAAAAGCTGATAAAAATTTATATGTAATTGATCCAGCTGAGTTTATTGCTAAACTTGCAAGTGGTGCTCTTGATTATGGAGCAAAGATATTTCTTGGGGTTTATGTTGAAGATGTTATAGTTAGGGATAATCCTCCTAAAGTAAGAGGAGTTTTATGGAAATGGAGTGCTGTTGAAATTTCCGGTCTTCATGTTGATCCACTTTATACTCAATCAAAAGCCCTTATTGATGCCACAGGTCATGGAGCTGAAATCATACAAATTGTAGCAGAAAAAAATCCAGAACTAAATATTACTTTAAAAGGAGAAAAATCAAATTGGAGTGAGGTTTCAGAAAAATTGGTAGTAGAACATACAGGTAAAATTGCAGAAGGGCTTTATGTTACAGGAATAGCAGTATGTGAAGTTTTTGGACTTCCAAGAATGGGACCTATTTTTGGTGGAATGCTAATGAGTGGTAAGAAAATAGCAGAAATTATTGAAAAAGATCTGAAAACTTAAGTATTTATTTTACTCCCCAAAATTCAGCTTCTCCTGCAGATTTTAGGCGCTTTAGGGCTTCTTCTTTTTCTTTTTCATACCTTTCTGCCACAGCTTTAAAAGCTTCAGGATCTTGTGGTTTCCACATCCCTATTTTTACTCCCTCTATAATCATATCGTGAACTGCTTTTTCAATTGCTTCCTGAACAGCCATTTCCGTTGGTTCATTGGATGTAATTCCTGTTTCAATTTCAAGAAGACGGTTTAATCTTACAAATCTAAAAAATCCAGCTGAAAGCTGTTGGGAAAGAACTACCTTTGTTGCTTGAACTGTTTTTAAAATGGCTCCATTTTTTACTGAAACAGCTCTTAGATAAACTGTTACTCTATCTACCCTATATTGAACAGCACCTCCTGCTCCAAAATATTTAGCTCCAAATCCACCAGTAACAATATTTGTATCATAGCCAATTATTCCTCCTTCAAAGATAACTCCAGCATAAATTAAAGGCTGTAAAACCTTAAGAGCAGACTCTTTTAATTTCTCATCATTATATTGTTGGCTCATCTGTAAAATAATTTTTCTTTCTTGTAGTAAATTAGCTAAATTTTCTCTTTCAAGAGGAATAAACCATCCGCTATCTTCAAGTGCTTTAATCAGTATAGCAGTTGCACCTTGAGTTACTGCAGTAGAGAAAGTTGTTCCAGCAAGAGGAGGTTTATACTGACCTGTTTGGTCTCTAAATTTATAAACTGCTACAGGAATTTTGTTTTCAGGTGCAGGTAAACTTATTAAATCTTTATGAACAGAAGTAATATATTCTGTTCCACTTATGGCTTTTTCATAAAAAGGTGAATAGAGAGGACCAGCACATCCTCCTAAAATAAGTCCCAAACTAAATAATAAAAGACCATATTTTTTTATCTTCATCTCATCCTCCTGAAAAATTACATAATCTTAGGAACTTCTATGGTAGTTGATTCTCCTGTTGAAAGATCAGTTATGGTAAAAACATAATAATCTCCTGTAGGATCATAATCAATTTTAAAATTTCCTATGGTATAAGTTTTAGGGCTATCAGGTAATTGATTGTCCTCTCCGAAAATCTTATCCAGAATATAATCAGACATGCGATAAAGAAGCTGACTTGTAAAACTTTCCGTAAATCTTTCAATTAAGGATCTCTCCCTCCACCAGTCTTCCATTTTTTCCTTAAAAATATTTTGCATCTGAGCACTCTGAAGATAAAAACTTCCATAAAGAGGATTTCCTCCAAAAGAAGGATTGGTAAATTGAAAAACTAATTCAGTTGCATTAGATAAAGAAGTTAAGCCTAAACTTAAAATAAAGCCTGCTAAAAACTTTTTTATCTTCATTTTTGCCTCCTACATAAACTTTTCTTGTTCAAGATATTTCTGATATTGGAGATAGTTCATAAGATAGTTAAAAACTGTCTGAACAGCTTCTTCTGCCTTTTCATCAATATCTTCTGCACGGGGTTTTAATAAGGTATAATAAACAAGATTGTCTTCAACAAAGATTAAAATCTGGGTTCCCCATCTTGGATCAGCTTGCTCATCAATAACTATATTCATATGCTCTGTTCCAGAAGGAAATTCCCAAAGACTTGAAAAGGTCTCATAAAAATCTCTTCCCAATTTAGTTTTTGTCTTATCAAACACAAAGCCATAAAAAACGGGTTCTTTAAAAGGTTCTTTTTCTGTTTTTTCAGAGTTCTCACCTGATAAAAATTTACAGGGATAAAAAATTAAAAATAAAAAAAGAAAAGACAGAATAATCTTTCTCATACAAAGTTCTCAGAACTTATGGTTTTTTCTAAAATTAGATTTCCCTTTTCATCCCAGACCTTAATTTCTATAGTATAAAAATCTTCAGACTCTATTTTTATAACTCCAAGCACAGGCTTGATTTTTTCTTTTGGTAAAAGAGTTATTTTTTTATTCTGCAATACATGGGAAACTCCTGAAGGACCTTTTTTATTTATTTTTAAAGTGATTTTAAAATTAAAAGCCTCAGAACCTGGATTATAACAGATTGTATAAACCTTTAAAAAATTATTTTCCCTTTTTATTTCTAAATCTATCTCAACAGGAAATTTTTCAATTTTTAAAGGTAATACCATGAAAAAAATAACTCCTAAAATAATGCTAATCATATTGATAAATTATAGCACCATTTCCTTGATGAATAATAATGTTTGTAGAATGCCCTGGTTGATATTGAAAAGCAGAATTTCCATTACCAATCAGAACGATGATACCGGTATTGTAATCATTATATTGATATTGATAAGCCTTGTTATTTGAGCCTTCTTCAATAATATAAGCTTGATTATGATTTCCTTGTTGTTTTTGATAGGCATAATTTAAATTTCCTTCTTGATAAATTAATGCTATATCAAATATTCCATATTGATATTGATGAGCTTGATTTAGGTCTCCTATTTGGATAATAATAGCTTGGTTAAATTTGGTTAAAGGTACATTTATATTCAAGTCTAAATCTATATTTTGATTTATATCTATTCCTATTTCATTAATTTTATCAATGTATTCATCAGGAAAGCAATCATTTACTTGATAATTTATAGCTTGAAGAGATGAAACTAAAGAAAAATTTAAAACTAAAAATCCCAAAATTTTCAAAATTTT
>CAYPPW010000003.1:0-23077 GCA_964412755.1 uncultured Thermodesulfatator sp. | reverse complement strand
CCGAACTTGCTGAAAATAATAAACCTAAAGTAACAACTCCTAATGCTAATTTTTTAATCATAACACCCCTCCTCCTTTAAATTTTTTTACTAATACATCTAAGTAATTCTTGATGCTGTTTTTAAAAATACGACCCTCACCCCCTTTTAAGTTTTTATTTCATATAAATATCCTATTAAAAAAAAAAGCAGAGTAAATTAAAAAAAAGGGTTAATTTGAGATAAATTTGGATTTAAAAAAATAGATAGAAAAAATTTTCCTTAAGTTTTTAATCTTTAGTATAAATGATCAGTTTCTAAAAAAATGCTCACTAATTGAGTTCTACTTGAAATGCCAAATTTTTTATAAATTCTATGAAGATGAGCCTTTACAGTTTGTTCACTTACCTTTAATTTATCAGCTATTTCTTTATTGGATAATCCTTCACAAACTAAAGACATTATTTCTTTTTCCTTAGGTGTAAGAAAAATTCCTTTAGGAGAGGTCTTTTCAATATTTTGAATTAAATGTTTAAGATATCTATTATCAAGCCAGATCTGACCTTCACTTATAACCTTTAAAGCTTTTTTAAAAAGATTAATATCTGTATAAGGAGCTATTATTCCTGCCATTTTATATTCAGTCAAAACCTTTAATAAAAACTTTTCCTTCAGTCCTGTATCTATAAGAACAATTTTGGCTTTTGGATATTTTGAAAATAGTTGAGTATTTAAACTAAAATAATCAGTTAAAATAATTTTTGCTTCCTCACATTCTTCTTTTTCAGGAATACAGGGACTGATATTTTCCAACTTTTTCAGGATTTCACATAAAGCATAAGCTATAAGTTTATTTTTAAAATTTATTAATACTTTCATATTAAGATTTTTTCGGTTAAAAATTTTAAACCTTTAATCAAAAGTTTTAATTCTTTAGTATTATTATTAATAATATATTTTATTTTAAATTTTAATACCACAAATTTTTTCTAAAGTCAATAAACTTAGGATTAGTTGGAATTATACTTTAGTATAAAAAAAATTTATTTTTGAATGTATATTTGAATTTTTTCCTTTATAGTTTTTGCAATTCTTAAATTAAAGCCTGGAAGGAGAGCAAGTTTTTCAGGAGGGGCTTTTATAATTTCTTCTAAATTTTTAAAATTTTTTAGAAGCACTTCCTTTCTTTTTGGTCCGATTCCTTTTATTTTTTCTAAAAGGCTTCCCAGAGTTTCCTTTTCCTTGGTTTTTTCAGCAAAGGTTTTGGCAAAATTATGTGCATTATCCATAATTCTTCCTATAAAATGGTAAACTTCTTTATATTTTGGTAAAAAGATGGGATTTTTTCTTCCAGGAATGAATAATTTTTCAGGTTGTCTTTTTTCATTTTTCGCTACAGCTCTAAATTCCACCTCTTTTATTTCCAGATCTTCAGCAGCTCTCAAGGCAGTTTCTAAGTGTCCTTTTCCTCCGTCTATGAGGAATAAATCGGGTAAGTTATTTTCCTCTAAACCTCTTTTAAGTCTTCTATAAATGACTTCATAAAGCATAGCATAATCATCTTTGGCTTCACTTTTTATATGATAATGTCTGTAGCGGGATTTTTCAGGGTTTCCTTCAAAATAACAAACAATGGCTCCAACTCTTGCTGATCCATAAAATTGAGAAAGATCTATTGCTTCAATCCATCTGGGAACCTGAGAAAGTCTTAAAACTTCTGTTAATTCTTCTGAAAGACCTGAATACCACGGCTTTTCTCTTCTTTTCTCGGAAATAATAAAATTTTCTAAATTTTTTAAAGCAAGTTCTTTTAAGATTGCAATTTCAGAAGTTTCAGTTTGAGTAAGAATTTGTATTTTATTTCCTGTAAATTCAGAAAAGATACTTTCAAGTTCTTCTTTTTCTTCAATTTCAGATGGTAAAAAGATTCTTTCAGGAATAAACTTTCCATCCATATAAAATTGCAAAATCACATCCTTTAAGGAGGAAGTTTCTTCTAAGGGATTTTTTATTTTAAAGGTTTGAAAGCCATAAAGATATCCATAACGAACAAAAAGAACAATAAAATATTCGTAAGAATTCTCTTTTTTAAATTCCCAGAGGTCTAAATCTAAAGGTTCATTTAAAACTACAGCCTGAGCTTCTAATACCCTTTTTAGGTCTTCAATTCTGTCTCTTAAAAAGGCAGCTCTTTCAAATTCTAAATTTTCAGAAAGACGGTGCATTTCATTTTCAAGTTTTTTAATGAGCTCGTTTCCTTTTCCCTGGAAAAATTCAATCACACCATCTACCAATTTTTTATATTCATTTTCTGGGATAGAATAAACACAGGGAGCTAAACATTTTTTAATCTGATAATACACACAAGGGGTTTTTCTCCTTTTCATTTCTGCAAGGCTACATTTTCTTAAAGGAAAGGTTTTAGAAAGAAGCTTTAAAATTTCTCTTAAACCCTTGGCTGAGGTAAAAGGACCAAAATAAAGGGCTGAATCTCCTTTTTTTCTTCTCCTTACTATCTGTAAAGAAGGATATTTTTCTTTAATGGGTATTCTTAAAAGGGGATAATTTTTATCATCCTTTAGAAGTACATTATATTTTGGACGATATTTTTTAATAAGATTTGCTTCTAAAAGAAGGGCGGATTTTTCATTTTCTGTTAAAAAATATTCAACAGAATCTGTTTTTTCTAATAAAACTTCCAATTTAGGAGAGAGGGGAGGTGCTTTTACATAAGTTGAAAGACGAGCTCTTAAATCTTTAGCCTTTCCTATATAAAGGATCTCACCTTTTTTAGATTTGAAAAGATAAACCCCTGGTGCCTGAGGTATTTCTTTAAGATTCAGAGATGTATTTAGCAACCAAATCACCTACCTCTGAGGTGGTATATCCCATTTTTCCTGCAGAGAGACTTTTTAAATGATTGCTACAAACCTTAATTACTGCATTTTCTATAGTTTTAGAGGCTTTTTCCTCCCCTAACCATTCAAGCATCATCATTCCTGCACAAATAGCTGCTAATGGATTGATGACATTTTTTCCAGTATACTTGGGAGCCGAACCTCCTATGGGTTCAAACATAGAAACTCCATTGGGATTAATATTTGCCCCAGCAGCAATTCCCATTCCTCCCTGTATCATAGCTCCAAGATCAGTAATAATATCCCCAAACATATTATCTGTAACAATTACATCAAACCATTCAGGATTTTTTACAAACCACATACATACTGCATCCACATGAGCATAATCCTTTTCTATATCAGGATATTCTTCTCCTACTTCCTGAAATACTCTATACCATAAATCCCATGCATAGGTTAAAACATTAGTTTTTCCTACTAAAGTTACTTTTTTCTTTTTATTTCTTTTTCTGCAATATTCAAAGGCAAAGCGGATGCATCTTTCTACTCCATATCTTGTATTTATAGATTCTTGAATTGCTATTTCATAGGGAGTTCCTTTTCTTAAAAATCCCCCACCTCCTGCATAAAGTCCCTCTGTATTTTCTCTTACTACAACAAAATCTATATCTTCTGGGCCTTTGTCTTTAATAGGAGTCCATACACCTGGATATAGTTTAACCGGTCTTAAGTTTATATATTGATCAAGCTCAAATCTTATTCTTAAAAGTATTTCCTTTTCTAAAATTCCTGGTTTTACCTCAGGATGTCCTATGGCTCCGAGATAAATAGCATCATGTTTTTTTAATTCTTCAATTCCTCCTTCAGGTATAGTTTCTCCTGTTTTTAAATATCTATCCCCTCCCCAATCTAAAAAGGTGAAATTAAATTTTATATTAAATTTTTTGCCAACTTCTTCTAAAACCTTTATTCCCTCTCTTATTACTTCTGGTCCTGTTCCATCACCAGGAATAACTGCAATTTTGTATGATCTTTCCTTCATTAAGTCACCTCCTGTTGTTTAAAAGTCTTTTATAATATAATCCATTCTGAGACTTTACCAAGCCCGCGCACAGCATTTCCTATATATAGTTCTTCAGCAAAATTTAAATCACTTATTTTTATAAATTTTTCTTCAGCTTGGAAAGTTTTTATCATATATTCTCTCATTACACCATTTAAAATTTTTAATTCTAAAGGAGGGGTAAAATATTTTTTATCTTTTTTAATAAAAAAATTAGAGATGGTTCCTTCTAAAAGGAATCCCCTTTCATCATAAAACACAATTTCTGCCAGTCCAAGTTTTTCAGCCTCTTTTTTCCATAGATTATAAGGGTCTCTGAAAGTGGTTTTATGAAAAAATAAGATTCCAAGATCAAAATTTCTTCTTACAAGGCCTATTCTAAGATTTTTCTTCCATGGAGTAAAAGGAGAAAAAATAAGTTCAAATTTTCCATCTGGATAAAGAAGAAGTCTTGCTTTGTATTTTTTAGTATTTAAATTTTTCCCTTTTTCTAATACAAAAGTTTTAAATTGTTCAAAGTTTTTAAGCCAATGGGGTAGATTAAATTTGAAGTAATGAGCTGAATTTTTAAGTCTATTAAAATGAAATAAAAGCAAGGGATTATCTTTATTGGGTTCATAAAAAAAGGATTCAATAAGAGCAAAATAAGGTAAAGGCGAGAGAAAAAACTGTGCTTTAAGTATTGCTTCTTCAAATTCTTTTACTGGATTACTATCCCAAACTATACCTCCTCCAAAGCCACCTTCCCCTATAAAAAAAGCTTCTTTAAAATTTTTTTTAAAGATTAAAGTTCTAATAGCTATATTAAAGATAAAATCTTTATTGGGCTTTATGATTCCTATAGCTCCGGTATAAACACCTCTTGGTTCTTTTTCCAGTTCATTTATAATTTCCATAGTTCTTATTTTAGGAGCTCCGGTAACAGAACCAGATGGAAAAAGAGCTTTTAAAATTTCATATAGGTTATTTGTTTTTAAATTACCTTTTATAGTTGATATCATTTGATGTAAAGTAGGATAAGTTTCTATTTTAAATAACTCAGATACAGAAACACTGCCTTCCTTACAAATTCTTCCTAAATCATTTCTTAATAAATCCACTATCATAATATTTTCAGCTTGATTTTTTGTATCTTTTTTAAAATCTTTTCTTACTTTTAGGTCTTCTTCCCATAGAGGTGCTCTTTTCCGAGTTCCTTTCATAGGAGAACTTTTAATAATATTTTTTCTTTTTTCTAAAAAGAGCTCTGGAGAAAAAGATAAAATATAGGTATTTTCAGATTTTATAAAAAAACTATATTTACTTCTCTGAGAAAAAAGAAGTAAATAAAAAAGATTTTCCAAATCCCCTTTAAAATTAAATCTTATTTTAAAAGTAAAATTTACCTGATAAGTATCTCCCTTTAAAATATAGTTCTTAATTTTTTCTATAGCTTCATAATATTCTCTTTTTGTTATGTTTGTTTTTATTTTATAAAAATTTTGTTTTAAAACTTGATAATCTAAAAGAGAAAAATTAGGGTAAATATATTTTTTGTTAAAATTTTTGTAAATTCCAAAACAAGCTAAAGGTAAAGAGCTAAATTTTAAAAATGGTTTTAATTTTTCTTCAAAAAGATATCCTAATTCATAACTTATAAATCCACAAGCATAATAGCCTTTTTTTAGCCAATTTTCTATCTGATTAAAATAGTCTTTTACTTGATCATAAGAATTTAATTTTAGAACCTTTAGGGGAGATAAAAATGAAAAAACTCTATATGGGATTTTATCAGCTTTTGCCCATATAAAAAAATCACTCATAATGTTTTAAATAAGAAAGGGAAATAAAAATAATTAAAAGGATAAAAGAAAAAAATAAGAAAGAAGAAGGAGTTAAAAATCTTTCCAAATTTTTAAATCCCGGGAAATAAGGTAAAATTATGTAAATTATAGTAAGGGCAATTTCTGAAAGAGTAAAATTTCTTAAGAAATTAGCAAGTTTCATTCTAAAATTCCATTTTTTAATTAATTTTTCTTTTTGTATCTTAAGATTTTCAACTTTTTGTTTCCCTGAGTCTATTTCAGAAATAAGAATAGATAAGATATCGCTTGGATCTTTCCTTTTAATTTTTATATTTATTTTATTTATTAAATCCCAAAGCTCTTTTAAATCTTTTCCAAAGGTTATATCTTCATATTTATAAGGGTATCTTTGCCAAAATCTTTGAAAAACTATAGCATTTTCTCTTAAAACCTTTAAAGCTTCTTGAAGAGATTTAATTTTTTTATAAATATATCCTTGAAATTCTAAATCAATTTCAAGAGCCTTCTGAGAGGCTTTTTCAATATTATCTAAGCTTCCTTTATAAAGACTTTCTCTTAAATCTGAAAGTCTTTTTTCATATTCTTTTTTTTCTTTTTCAGAAAAAAAGACTTTTATTTTGTGATATCTATCTTCTGCTTCTTTTAAGCGTTTAGTTCCTTCTTCTTGTTTTTCAAAAATCTTTTCATATAAATATTCTTCAAGTGATCTTTGTTCTTTTATAAAAAGAGGTTCTAAATAACTCCAGTACAAAAGATAAGGATGATTAAAGGAGAATATTATTTCTGATAAAGGCTTACCTTCTTTATATTTTGAAAGACTTAGGTAATAAAAAGCAGGTAAGCAAAGAAAATCTATTTCAAGAGCAGCTTTGTAAAATTCATCAGCAATTATGGAAAAGCCTATTAATTCATGAAGATATCCCTTTAAAAATAGAAAATAACTTTTTAAGAAAGGTGTCTTTATTTTATTTAAAGCTTCTTCTACATAGTAAAGGGCATTTTTATAATCCTTTTTCAAAATTTCTATTAAAGCAAGTCCTAAATTAGCTTTGGGATCTTCACTTGCTTCTAAAAATTTAATCCTTGCATTTTCTAATTCCTTTCTCATTAAGTATTCTACCCCTAAACCAAGCTTTCCTCCCTTAATAGGTACATTTAAATGAATCTTAAATTGAGACCAATTCTGTAAAGTATCTGAGGCAAAAAATATTAATTTTAAAAATTCAGGAAGTATGTAAAAATTTCTTACATAAAAATATTTTAATTTTTCATAAGAAAAATTGTTTTCATAAATTCCTTCCCATAAAAATTGAGAGAGTTGTTTAAAAGGTAATTGTAAAGCTGATTGAAAAATGTTTTTAAGTTCTGTTTCTGAAAAAGAAGGGCACTCCAATGAAGGATGCCATGTGGTTTTACAGAAAAGACAAAACTCGTATTTTCCAACCCAGAAAAGATCTTTGTAAAATACCTCAATTTTAGGGTCTACAGTAGAAGGAAGTACAATTTCCCATAAGTTTTTCCAAGGTATAATTTTATAAAATATATTTTCAGCTTCTAAAATAGAAGCTATTCCATCCTTTAAAGAATTTTCCATATAGATTTTGCCTGCTCTTAGAATTTCTGGGATTTCTACCTTGTTAATATTTTTACTTAAGATAAAAGAAAAAGGAGGTGGAGAGGAACCTAAAAAATTAGAAAATTCAGTTTTAAAATTCTCTAAAATTTTATTTAAATAGAGAAAATTCTTAGGTGGACTTATTTCAAAAGTGTCTCTTTTAATTCTTAGGAAAAAATTTTCCAATTGATTTTTTAAATAAAATTCTGCAGATTCTTTTTGTAAGCCAAAAAGAAAATCAGCTAACTTAGAATGAATTATTAATCTTAAAAACATTTAACTTTTAAAGGACTTAAAGAAAATTAAAAAAAGTGAAATAGTAACAGCAAGATCAGCTATGTTAAATGCAGGCCAATGAAAAGAGCCTATGTGTAAATCTATGAAATCTAAAACTTTCCCGAATAAAATCCTGTCTATAAGATTTCCTAATCCTCCTCCAAAAATTAATCCTAAAGCAACCAGGAAAATAGAGTTTTTTCTTTCTTGAAAAGAAATTTTTCTTGCCCAGAGATAGGTTATTCCTAAAATTAAGATATTAAGAATACCTAAAATAAGGGTTCCATAATTTTCTACATTAGCAAACATTCCAAAAGCAATGCCTTTATTCCATAATTTAACAATCCTTAAAAAGGGTAAAACTTTTATTTCTAAAAAGGAGGCCTTTAAAATAAAGTATTTGGTTATTCTATCTAAAAAAAAGATTAAACTTGCAGTCAACCAAAATAAACGCATATACTCTAACTTAAAAGGATTTTATTACTTCATAACATCTCTGACAGAGATCAGGGATTTTAAGTTTTCCCACTTCAGGCTTTCTTTGCCAGCACCTTTCACATTTTTTAAAAGAGGTGACCTTTACTTTTATTTCTAATCCCTTAAATTCTTCAGAAATATAATATACTTCTTCATTTTCGTTAAATTTGGAAAGATCCTCTTTTAACTCAAATTTAGCTACCATCAGAAAATATTCCCAGAATGAATTTTTAGAAAGATAGGGAATTAATTCTGAATCAGCTTTGACAAACATTTCAGCTTCTAAAGAACTTCCGATAATCTTTTTATCTTTTCTTGCTATTTCTAAAGGCTTTAAGAATTCGGATCTTAGTTGAAGATATTTTTCCCATTTTTCAATTTCTGCTTTTTCAAGTTCAAAGGAATAAGAAGGAAAATCAGTTAAAAATACAGAAATTTCTTCTTTTTCATAAGGCAGGTTTTGCCAGATATCTTCAGCAGTAAAGGAAAGAATAGGAGCCATAAGTTTTACTAAAGAATCAAGAGCATAATAGAATACAGTTTGGGTAGCCCTTCTTTTAAAACTATCGGGTTTTTCACAATAAAGGTAATCTCTATTTATGTCAATTATTAAGGATGAAAGTTCAACTACACAAAACCGATGAATTTCGTGATATACTATATGGAAATCAAATTTTTCATAAGATTTTTTGACTTTCTCTATAAGTTTAGATAGTCTATAAAGAATATATTTTTCAAATTCAGGAAGTTTTTCGAAAGATATCAAATCCTTTTTTGGATTAAAGTCATAAAGATTACCTATAAGGAATCTACATGTATTTCTTATTTTTCTATAAGCTTCAACTAACCGAGCTAATATTTCTTTAGAAATTTTTATATCATTTCGATAGTCTTCAGCAGACACCCATAATCTTATAATTTCCGCTCCGTATTCCTTTATTAAATCTTGAGGGTGAATAACATTTCCTAAGCTTTTAGACATTTTTCTTCCCTGTGCATCTACCACAAATCCATGAGTAAGAATTTCTCTATAAGGAGGAACTTCTCTTGTACCTACAGAGCAAAGAAGGGAACTGTGAAACCAACCTCTATGTTGGTCAGAGCCTTCTAAATAAAGATCTGCTGGGAAGCTCAATTCTGGTATTGTTTCTAAAACACCTGCAAAAGAAACTCCCGAATCAAACCAAACGTCTAATATATCTTTTTCTTTTTCAAACTCTGAATTTCCACATTTTGGACAGATTATATTTTCAGGTAAAAGCTCTTTGGCAGGTTTTTCAAACCAGGGATCACAGCCCTCTTTTTTAAAAATTTCTATCACTTTTTCATAATATTTAAACTCCTTTAAATATTCTCCACAATTATTGCATTTGAAGACAGTTAAAGGTACACCCCAAACCCTTTGTCTAGAAATACACCAGTCTGGTCTTTTTTCAAGCATAGAAGAAAGTCGGGTTTTACCCCAAGCTGGAATAAATTTTACATTTTCTATACATTTTAAAGCCTTAGCTCTTAAGTTTTTAGCAGACATGGAAATAAACCATTGGTCTTCAGCCCTAAAGATTATAGGTTTTTTACATCTCCAACAATGAGGATAACTATGTTCTACAGTGTCATAATAAAAAAGATTTCCCTTTTCTTTAAGAATTTTTAATATCACCTCATTAGCTTTATAAATATCTAACCCTCCGACTAAAGGAATATAAGGATAAAAATTCCCCTCTTGATCTACAGGAACATAGACTTCTAAATTATATTCTAATCCAATTTGATAGTCTTCCTCTCCATGCCCCGGTGCTATATGAACTATTCCTGTTCCAGTTTCTAAGGTAACAAAATCCGCAAGGATAATCAAGCTTTCTTTTTCATAAAAGGGATGATAAACTTTTTTTCTTTCTAATTCTGTAGGTTTAAATCTGGCAATTATTTGAGGAAGGTCTTTATTTAATTCTGCACAAAGAGCTGAAATTCTTCCTTCAGCTACAATAAAGTATTCTTCATCCCAATTAATTAAAAGATAATCAAAATTGGGATTGAAAGCAACAGCAAGATTTGCAGGAAGTGTCCACGGAGTAGTAGTCCATATAAGGATAGAAATGGATTTAGAAATTTTTGTATTTAGCATATTATTTAAAAATTCCTGTGTCTCTTTAGTTAAGGGAAATTTAACATATATAGAAGGTGAAATATGATTTTCATATTCTACCTCAGCTTCAGCAAGGGCAGTAACACAATTTGGACACCAGAAAACAGGTTTTTTTCTACGGTAAACTTGTTCTGTTTCAAGAAATCTAAGAAATTCTCGAGCAATAATTGCTTCATAGGAAAAATCCATGGTTAAGTAAGGTGTATCCCATTTTGCAAAAACTCCTAAACGCTTAAATTCTTCTCGTTGGATATTTATATATTTTTCAGCATATTTTCTACAAGCAGTTCTTATCATTAAGGGTGGTAATTCTCCTCTTTTTACTCCTAATTCCTGTTCAACTTTTAGTTCTATAGGAAGCCCGTGACAGTCCCATCCAGGAATAAACGGTACCTTATAGCCTGCCATGGATTTGCTTTTAACTATAATATCCTTTAAAATTTTATTTAAAGCTGTACCAAGATGAATATGTTCATTTGCATAAGGAGGACCATCATGTAAGATATAAGAAGAAGCATTAGTCCTTTTTTCTAGCATCTTTTCATATATTTTTTCTTTTTCCCAAAATTCTAAAAATTTAGGTTCTCTTTCAGTGAGATTGGCTTTCATTGGAAAATCAGTTTTTGGAAGATTTAGGGTATTTTTCCAATCCATTAAGAATCCCCCTTTGATCTTAACTAAAGTTCAGAAAATTTATTTTATCACAACTTACCAAAAAGAGGTATCTTTATCTTGACATCCTGTAAAAATTTGTTATTTTACATTTTAATAAGAAAGGCGCGTAGCTCAGTGGGAGAGCGCTTGCTTGACATGCAAGAGGTCGGCGGTTCGATCCCGCCCGCGCCTACTATTTTATTATTTTTATAGTTTATTTAAGGAACTCATAAGGTAAATTTTGAAAATTATAATTAAAAATATAGGGGAATTTCAGCTTAGTTCTGATCTTTCTCTAAAATCTCTTATTCCTGAAATAAAAAAATATGTCAAAAAATTACCTGTAGGATTTAAATATAAAGATGAATATATAGATTGGCATTTTAGCTTTAATAAAAAGAATTTAGAAGTTATTGAACTTGACCCTGTATTTCCCTCGGATAAAGAGGCACTTCATTTTCTAAGGCACACAGCTTCTCATGTATTAGCTCAAGCTGTAAAGGAACTATTTCCCACTGCAAAACTTGGTATAGGTCCTGCAACTGAAGAGGGATTTTATTATGATATTTACTATGAAAGGCCTTTTAATGAAGAAGATCTTGAAAAGATTGAACAAAAAGTAAGGGAAATTATAGAAAAAAATCTTTCTTTAGAAAGAAAAGAATTATCTAAGGAAGAAGCTTTAAGACTTTTTAAAGAACTTAAAGAAGATTTCAAACTTGAATTGATTGAAGAAATATCTGACGGGGAGATATCAATTTATTCTCAGGGTAATTTTATAGATCTATGTAAAGGTCCTCATCTTTTATCTACCGGTGAAATAAAAGCCGTTAAACTTCTTTCGGTAGCTGGAGCCTATTGGAGAGGAGATGAAAGAAAGCCAATGCTTTGGAGAATTTACGGAACTGCTTTTTTTGAAAAGGAGGCTCTTAAAGAGTATTTAGAAAAACTTGAAGAAATCAAAAAAAGAGATCACAGAAAATTAGGGAAAGAACTGGAACTTTTTAGTATAGAAGAAGATATAGGACCAGGACTTGTGATATGGTTACCTAAAGGCTCAATAATAAGAAATATAATTGAAAATTTCTGGAAGGAAGTTCATCTTAAAAGAGGATATCAGTTGGTATATACTCCTCATATAGCCTTAAGAGAGCTTTGGAAAGTTTCAGGGCATTTAGATTTTTACCTAGAAAATATGTTCCCTCCTATGGAACTTGAAAACAGAGCCTATCAGCTGAAACCCATGAATTGTCCTTTTCATATATATATATATAATCAAAAAAGAAGAAGTTATAGGGAGTTCCCAATAAGATATTGTGAGTTAGGTACAGTATATCGTTTTGAAAGGAGCGGAGTATTGCATGGGCTTTTGAGAGTAAGAGGGTTTACTCAGGATGATGCTCACATTTTTTGTAGAGAAGATCAATTGAAAGAAGAATTAATTCAAGTGCTTGATTTGGTAATTTATTTTTTACAAGTTTTTGGATTTTCAGAATATAAAGTATTTCTTTCCACAAGACCTGAAAAATTTGTAGGTTCTCCTGAAATATGGGATAAAGCAGAAAACGCTTTAAAAGAAGCCTTAAAACATAAAGAGTTAGAATATGAAATAGATCCTGGAGAAGGAGTTTTTTATGGACCCAAAATTGATTTAAAAATTAAGGATGTGCTTGGTAGATTTTGGCAATGTTCCACCATACAAGTTGACTTCAATATTCCAGAAAGATTTAATATTGTATATATAGGTGAAGATAATAAGTTTTATAGACCTATAATGATTCATAGAGCACTTCTTGGGTCATTAGAAAGATTTTTAGGTATACTTATTGAAAATTATGCAGGAGCTTTCCCTTTTTGGATAGCACCTGTTCAAATTAAAGTCTTAACCCTTACTGATAGAAACATTCCCTATGCAGAAAAGATAGCCCAAATATTAAAAAAAGAAGGTTTTAGGTTGGAAACAGATTTTAGAAATGAAAAATTAAATTATAAAATAAGAGTGGCTCAGCAAGAAAAAGTACCTTATATGATTATTTTAGGAGATAAGGAAGAAAAAGAAAATGTAATTAGTATTAGAACAAGGAAAGGGGAAATATTTAATCATATAAAGATTGAAGATTTTATAAATCAATTAAAACTCCAAAATCATCCAGAATATTTATTAAATGTTCATTCTTAAAAGGTCAGTCAAAATAAGCAGTTCTGAGTTTTTTAATAAATTTAAGATGCTAATTGATTAGGAGGAAAAAATAATATGCAAAAGGATTTGAAAAAAAAATATAGAGTGAATGAACAAATCAAAGCAAAAGAAGTAAGATTAATTGGTCCTGATGGGAAACAGATAGGTATTGTTCCTATTTTAACAGCTTTAAAATATGCTGAAGATTATGGACTTGATTTGGTAGAGGTAGCTCCTGCAGCTAATCCCCCAGTCTGTAAAATCATGGATTTTGGAGAATTCCTTTATCAAGAAGCCAAAAAAGCTAAAGAAGCAAAGAAAAAACAAAAACAGATAGAAGTAAAAGAAATAAA
The DNA here is from genome assembly GCA_964412755.1 of uncultured Thermodesulfatator sp. Classification (GTDB taxonomy): domain Bacteria; phylum Desulfobacterota; class Thermodesulfobacteria; order Thermodesulfobacteriales; family Thermodesulfobacteriaceae; genus Thermodesulfobacterium. The sequence goes on along the minus strand of CAYPPW010000003.1, from coordinate 9,670 downwards.
ACTTAGTCCAAAAACAGATAAACATGATTTAGAAGTTAAAATTAGACATATTCTAAGATTTTTAGAGGAAGAAAATAAAGTAAAAATCAGAGTAGTTTTTAAAGGCAGAGAAATTTTTTATCCTGAGTTAGCAGATAGGGTATTGGATACTATATTTTCTGCAGTTAAAGAAAAAGCTCAAATTGAAAGCCCTCCCAAGATGGAGGGTAAACAAATTATTACAGTTATTGCACCCCTTCCAAAAACTAAAAATCTTTAAGGATTCCATTCACAAAAATTTTTTAAAATATTTAGGCCAGGTTTTCCACTTTTTTCAGGATGAAATTGGACAGCCACTAAATTTTTGTAAGCAATTGCAGAAGCAAAATTTACTCCGTAAAAGGTTAATCCATATATTATATTTTGATCTTCCGGAACTCCAAAATAGCTATGAACAAAATAATATTCATAGTCGGGGTCAAGGTTTGAAAATACGGGATGTGATTTTATCCAATTTACTCTATTCCATCCCATATGAGGAACTTTAAGTTTCTCTTCATTCCATATAAGGGGTTCTGGGAACCTTATCACTTTTCCTTTTAAAAGACCAAGTGTCTCAGTTCCTTTATCTTCTTCACTTAATTCAAAAATAATCTGAGTTCCTAAACATATTCCTAAGATGGGTATTCCTTTTAAAAAACTCTCTTTTAAAAATTCATCAAGTCCAAATTTTTTTAGACTTTCCATAGCACTTTTTGCAGCTCCTACACCAGGAAAAATTAATCTTTCAGCTTTTTTTAATTGAGATACCTCAGAAGAAATAATCCACTTGTATCCAAAATAAGATAATGCTCTCGCTACACTTGTTAAATTCCCTGCTAAATAATCTATAATTCCTATCATAAAGGAGTGTTTAATTCTTCTTTTAACTCCTTTAATTCTTCCTTTAATTCTTCCCCAAAATTTGGAGATATTTTGAGACTAAAAATTTTAATCCAATTTTCGATTTTTTCTAAACATATTTTATAATTGCCATTCATTTTTTCTTTTTTAATAAACTTTTTCATTCTTTTTAAATTGATAACAGCTCTCTTAATTCCTCTGTAGAAAGATTTTCCTATATTTTCAGGAGTTAAATCTCTTTTGATGATTTCTAAATATCTTTCCACTACAGCCCATTTTAAAAATAAGATTTCTTCATCTTTTAGAGATAAGCCAAGCCCTTTAGGAGGAGGTTCAGTGAGATAAAAATAACTATTCCAAAAATAAACTTCCGGTATCTCTCCACCTTCTTGTTTAATAAATTCTGCTTCATTGAGTACTTCTTGTCTTATTCTCATTTTATTCTAATTCATATAGATTTTTAAGCTCTTCAATAGGAGGTAAATCCTTTAATGATTTGAGTCCAAAGTATTCTAGAAAAAATTTAGTTGTGCTATATAAAACGGGTCTTCCAGGAACTGGTTTTCTTCCAATTACTTCTATAAAATTATTTTCTAAAAGAACCCTGAGAGAGCTACTTACATCTATACCACCCCTTTTAGCAGAAATTTCGGCTCTTGTTAAAGGTTGAAAATAGGCTATTATAGCAAGAGTCTCAAGTAGACTTTTGGTCCATTTAAATTTTTTTGGCTTGATAAGTTTTTTAATATATTCAGCTACCTCAGGGATAGTTTCTATTCTATATCCCTCAGCAACCTCTGCTATTCTTATTCCTCTTTCTGCATATTCTTTTATAAGATCTTTTAAAATTTGTTGTACCTCACTAATAGAAAGATTATCACAGATCCTTGAAATTTCAGAGGGAGTTAAAGAACGTCCAGCACAATGTAATAAAGCTTCAATTACCTTTTTATAAAAATTTTTATCTTTTTTCATTTTATTTAGCTAAATAAAAGATTTCTTTTTGATATTTTTCCTTTTTAATGAGATTTTGAGAAATAAGTTTATCTAAAATAGATCGGGTTAAAGTTTCATCTATTTCAAATACTAAAGAAAGTTCCTTTAAGGTAGTAGGGCGTCTTTGGAGATAATTAAGAAATTTTTTTTCAAGCGTTTCTTCCTCAACATCTTTAAATTTTCTCAAGCTTTTTTTAAATTTTTCTTTACTTAAAATTACTTCAGCATTTTTTCCTAAAAACCTAGCAATTTCTTCTAGTTTTTCAAAAGAAATTGGCTCTACACCTTTGTAAGCAGGAGGTCTTACTACTGTATTAAGTTGAATTTTATGAGGATTTATATATTCTACTGCAATTTTTAAAGCTTCCAAATCTTCCTTGGAGTCGTTAACTTCTTTTACAAAGAGAATCTCTAACCACATTTCTCCTTTCATTTCTTTTCTCAAGGTTCTTAAATTTTCTATAATTTCTTGAAGTTTAATTTTTGGATGAGGTTGATTGATTTTTTTGAAAGTTTTAAATCTTGCTGCATCTAAGGAAGGTAAAAGTATATCTACCATTTTTAATGAGGAATTAATGGAGGGGATAAATAAAAGGGAACTGTTGGTAAGAACAGCAACAGGTTTTTTAATAATTTTTTTTGAAAGTTCTATAGCTTTTTCAAAGTAAATATTTAAAGTGGGTTCTCCACTTCCTGTAAAAGTGATTACATCAAATATATCTTCCATTTCTTTAGCTTGATAAATAGAAGCTTCTATCAAGTCCCATGAATAATATTTATTTCTTTTTATAGTGCGATTAGTGGTTTTTCCTACTTCACAATAAATACAATCCATGGAACATATTTTTTTGGGGACTAACTCTATACCTAAGGATCTCCCAAGTCTTCTTGATCTAACAGGCCCAAAAATCAAAAATTTTTTCTCTTGCATTTTCTTTTTTTATACTTTGAATATACTTTGATTTAAAAGATACCAATTAATATAATATAAAATAATTATGCTTTCAATTATTACACCAAATCGATTAACAATTTTGAGAATATTTTTATTACCTTTTCCTTGTTTACTGCTTTTATCCGATTCTTATTTTGGCAAATTGACTGCTTTAGCAATGGGATTTTTATTAGGAATTACTGATTATTTTGATGGGGTTTTAGCAAGAAGGTATAGAAAAATTACTTATGTAGGAACTCTCTTAGATCCTATTGCAGATAAAATTTTTGTTACTTCAGTTTATCTTGTCCTTGTTTACCTCAATTATTTTATTTTTATTCCTGTATTTTTAATTATTTTAAGAGAGGTTTTGGTATCTTTTTTAAGAAGTTGGTTTCCTCATAAAATTAAAGTTTCTAAAATAACTAAATTAAAAACTTTATTTCAGATGAGTTTTGCTGGATTAGCTTTATTGATATCTCTTCACTTCCATCCTTACAGCTATCTAATAAATTATGCTTTGTGGATAATAGCTATATTTTCTTATATAAGTGCTATTCCTTATTTTTTAAAGGTTTTTAATACAGTTAAGGAATTTAAAAAAAGCTTAGATAAATTTTTTAGATCTATTTTTTCCTTATTTTATCCTTTAAGCTTATTAATAAGTTTTCCTCTATCAGGGAAATTATTCTGGATCAATATTATTTCACTTTCTTTTTTCTTTTTTAAAAAAGGATTAGTTAAAAGTTCTCCTAAATGGGCTTATGAAAGGGCTTGGATGTCTTTTTTAATAATTTTTAGTTTTTTTTTAGACTATTTCTATTATAAGAGATTATTTTTGTCTTTATGGGGGGTTTTATTTTTAAGTATTTTAAAGGATGGATTAAAAAGCATAAAATTTATGTGGAGGATTTTAAAGCTTCAATAGCCTTTACATAATCTTTTTCTCCAAAAATAGCAGATCCAGCTACTAAAATCTGAGCCCCTGCTTCAATCACTAAGGGTGCAGTTTTAGAATTTATACCTCCGTCAACTTGAATAAGAGTTGAAAGTCCCTTTCTTTCTATTATATTTTTTAGATCTTTTATTTTTGTAAGACAAGTTTTTATAAAATTCTGGCCTCCAAATCCGGGATTTACAGTCATTATTAATACATAATCTAAATCTTCCAAAAGATATTTTAATACTTCAATAGAAGTATGGGGATTTAAGGCTACACCTGCTTTTTTATCAAGTTCTTTTATTTTCCAAATAGTTCTATGAAGATGTTTTGTAGCTTCTGCATGAACAGAAATCCAATCTGCTCCTGCTTCAGCAAACTCTTTAATATATCTCTCTGGGGATTCGATCATGAGATGAACATCAAAAATTAAATTAGAATAAGGACGAATGGATGAAATAACTAAAGGACCAAATGTAATATTGGGCACAAACATTCCATCCATTATGTCAAGATGTAACATATCAGCTCCTGCCTTTTCTACTGCTGTAACCTCTTCAGCAAGTTTTGAGAAATCTGCAGAAAGAAGAGAAGGAGCTATAAAAATTTTATTTTGATTATTCGGTTGAAGTATCATCTTTTTTAGAAGGGAAGGGAATTATCTTTTTTTCTATTTTATTTTTTTCTTCAGATTTGTTATTTTTAAAAGGAGAAAAGGTAGTTTGTAAGGGAGTACTAACAAACATATGAGGAATAAAAGCTTGATATTGTTTTAAAAGATTTTCCGGAATCTGAAGAGTATACCATATAATCTGAGATCTTTGAATGGTAAAATAAGGTAATCCCAGTAAAATAGGAATTAACCCTTTTTCTTCTACAGTTACCAAGGCAGGCCATTCTACTTCAAAAAATTCTCTTTTCTCTAACACAAATTTTAAAGTTTCATAGATAGGATTGAAACAAACTAATCCTATATATAGTCCTATTTGAGTTTGTAATAATACAGGTTTTTTTGCGACAGGAGTTTCATTCATAAAATTTATTTTATCCTTCTTTTTCTTTTTCTCAAGTTTTATCATGTTTAATTGCTTGACAAAGAAAAGGCTTAAAGTAATATAAGGGAGAAAAAAGAGGTTGATAATGCATTATTTTGGATATAAAAAGGGAGAACTTTATTGTGAAGAGGTCCCAGTAAAAAAAATAGTAGAAGAGGTAGGAACTCCAGTTTATATTTATTCAGCAAAAACTATAACAAGACATTTTAAAGTTTTTGAAGAATCTTTTTCTGAAGTGGATCATTTAATTTGTTATTCTGTTAAAGCCAATTCAAACATAGCTATAATTTCTCTTTTAAGAAAGCTTGGAAGTGGGGCAGATGTGGTTTCTGGGGGTGAATTAAGAAGGGTTTTAAAAGCAGGTATTGAGCCCAAAAAAATTGTTTTTTCTGGAGTAGGTAAAACACCTGAAGAAATAGAAATGGCGCTTTTAGCAGATATTTTGATGTTTAATGTAGAAAGTATTGAAGAATTAGAAGTTTTGGGAGAAATAGCAAAGAAACTTAACAAACCAGCTCCTTTTGCTCTCAGAGTAAATCCCAATGTAGATCCAAAAACGCATCCTTATATTTCAACAGGACTAAGGAGAAGTAAATTTGGAATCTCGGAAGAATTGGTAATAAATGGTTATAAAAGAGCTAAAAAAAATCCCTATCTTAAACCAATAGGTTTAGATGCTCATATTGGATCACAAATTACTTCTTTATCTCCCTTTATTGATTCCTTAATTCGTTTGAAAAAAATTTGGGAAGAATTAATAAATATAGGTCTTGAGCTTCAATATTTAGATTTTGGGGGAGGATTAGGTATAGTTTATGAAGATGAAGACCCTCCTTTACCTCAGGAATATGCAGAAGCTATTGTTCAAGAAGGTAAAGATCTAAAAGCTACTATAATTTTGGAACCAGGTAGAGTAATTGTAGGGAATGCTGGTATTTTAGTTACTAAAGTACTTTATGTAAAAGAAAATGCAGAAAAAAAATTTATAATTGTAGATGCAGGAATGAATGATTTAATAAGACCTGCATTTTATCAAGCTTATCATAAAATTATTCCTGTAGAAGAAAAAGAAGATGAAAATGAAATAGTAGATGTAGTAGGACCTATTTGTGAAAGTAGTGATTTTTTTGCTAAAGAGAGAAAACTTCCCAAAATGAAAAAGGGAGAACTTCTTGCTATAATGAGTGCTGGAGCATATGGATTTGTGATGAGCTCTAATTATAATTCAAGACCTCGTGCTGCAGAAGTATTAGTAGATGAAGAAGAATTTTATGTAATAAGAAAAAGAGAAACTTTTGAAGACTTATTTGGTCTTGAAATCGTTCCCCCCAAATATCTATAATTAATGGCTTCAATTCCTGAGAAATATAATCTTGAAACTTATAACTATTATCTTCCAGAAGAGCTAATAGCTTATTACCCTTTAAAAGAACGTACTCATTCCAAACTTATGGTAATAGAAAGAAATAGTCAAAAAATTTTTTTTCATGAAAAATTTTCAGAAATAGAAAATTATTTATATAAAGGTGATCTTTTAATTTTAAATAATACTAAAGTTTTTCCAGCAAGATTAAAAGGCAAAAAGCTTACAGGAGGAGATGTGGAACTTCTTTTATTTCAAAAACCTTTTGGTTTAAAATTTGTAACTGAAGCCTTAATAAAGGGTAAAAGAATTAAAAAAGATACTAAAATTGAGATATCAGAAGATCTTAAAGTAAAAATCTTAGAAAAAATGGATGGAGGAAAATTTTTAGTAGAACTTGAAAGTAAAAAAAAACCTCTCAATCAAATTGTTTATATATATGGCAAGGCTCCATTACCTCCCTATATAAAAAGGGAACCAGAGGATTTTGATTTGGAGAGATATCAAACAGTATATGCAGAAAAAGAAGGTTCTATAGCTGCTCCAACAGCAGGATTACATTTTGATAAAGATCTTCTTAAAAAACTTACCTCTAAAGGAATTATCCTTAAATATATCACCCTTCATATTGGATATGGGACTTTTGCTCCAATTAAAGTAAAAGATATTAGAAAACATAAAATAGAACCTGAATATGTTGAAGTAGAAAATGATGTAATTGAAGAAATAAAAAAAGCTCTTTTAGAAAAAAGAAGGATTATCGCTGTAGGGACAACAGTTGTTAGAACCTTGGAATTTGTAAAACAAAAAGGACTTATTCCTTATAAAGGATTCTGCGATCTTTATATTTATCCAGGATTTCAGTTTCAGATAGTATCTGCTATGATTACTAATTTTCACCTTCCTAAATCTTCTCTTCTTCTTTTGGTGTGTGCTTTTGCTGGAAAAGATTTAATTTTTAAAGCTTATGAAGAAGCAATTAAAAGAAAATATAGATTTTATTCTTACGGAGATGCTACTTTTATTATTTAATGATATTATAATATTTAAAAAGAATTTAAAAGGAGGATAAAGAAATGGCTATTTGGAAATGTAATTCTTGCGGGATTACCAAAGAAAGTAAATGTAAGCCTAAAAAGTGTCCTAACTGTGGAGCCAAAGATAGTATGATAAAAGAGGAGCAGGAAAGTTCTTCTACTTTTGAGAGGTTAACTAAAAGAAAGAAAAAAATAAATAAAAAATGCTTATAGGGACCTGGAACATAAATTCCATAAAAATGAGAAAGGAACATGTAGAAAGATTTTTGCAAGAAAAATCTATTGATCTTCTTGCCCTTCAAGAGACTAAAGTTAAAACCGAAGAATTTCCTGGATTTAATTTTAAAAAATTAGGATATGAAGTTTATCATCAAGGAGGTAAAGGTAGAAATGGAGTGGCTATTTTATCAAGAATTAAAGCTGAAAAAATAATCAGAGGATTTGAAAACTTCGAAGAGGAAAGTTTTCCAGATGTAAAAGAAAGAATATTAGGAATAAAAATAAAGTTAAAAGATATAGAAGACTTATGGGTATTTTCTGTATATATTCCTAATGGAAGTCCTGTTAATTCAGATTATTATTTTTACAAACTTCAATTTTTGTGGAAATTTAGAGAATTTTTAGAAAAAAATTTTACAAAAGAAACTTCTCTTATTATAATGGGTGATTTTAATGTAGCTCCACAAGAAATAGATGTTTATGAACCAGAAATATTAAGGGAATCTATTTGCTTTACCGAAAAAGAGAGAAAATCTTTTTTTGCTTTTTTAGAATTTGGCTTGATAGATGCTTTAAGAATGAAATATCCCGATAAGAAGGGAATTTTTACATGGTGGGATTATCAATTCTCAGCTTTTAAGAAAAATCAAGGCATGAGACTTGATCATGTTTTAATTACATATCCTTTAAAGGAAAAATTAAAAAATATATGGGTAGAAAAAAGCCCACGAGGATGGACAAAACCCTCAGATCATGCTCCTATTTTAGCCGAATTTGATTTTTAAAGAGTCTGCCAATTTAAACAATTTGGACAAACCCAAGTGATACCTGTTCTGGTAAACATTTTTTGATTTTCTATAAAACACCTTTGACATATAGTAAGACCGCAATTAACACAAATATAACATAAAGGTTGTTCTTTCCAGCAATAATCACAAACTCCTGAGGATAACCTTTTCTTTTTAATCTTTTTCTTTTCTTCTTTATCCATAAAGTTTAGATTTTAACTTTGATTTTTTTATAAGAACTTATTTTAACAGGCTTTCTTTCAAAAAATTCTTGTTGTTTACCTTGATTCCAGTTTTGAAGAGGTCTAAAATATCCCACTACTCGAGAATAAATTTCACATGGTATAACCTTAATTTTTTGAGTATATGTTTCTTTTTTCTTCATGATCTCTCCCTCCGAAAATTATAGAGAAATATAAGCTTCTTTGGGTAACTTGTTTATTAAATCTAATGACAAATCTACTTCTATACCAAATTTTTCAAAATCTTCTTTTGAATGTGGATAAGGACAAAATTCATGTTTTCCAGGAAGATATCCATGGACAGGGCATATAGAAAAAGTAGGAGTAATAGAAAAATAAGGAATTCTAAAATTTTCTACTATAGTTTTAACAAGTTCTTTTACTACATTTCTGTCTGTAATCTCTTCTCCTACAAAAAGATGAACTACAGTACCTCCAGTAAATAAAATTTGTAAATCCTCTTGATGGGTTAAAATTTCAAAAATATCATCAGTATAATTTACAGGGAGATGACAAGAATTAGTGTAATAAGGAGAGCTCTCAGTGCCTGCAGTTTTTATTTGAGGAAACTTCTTTTTGTCAATTTTGGCAAGTCTATAACTTGTTCCTTCAGCAGGAGTTGCTTCAAGATTGTAAAGATTTCCCGTTTCTTCCTGAAATTGAGCAATCTTTTCTCTTATGAATTGAAGAACTTTTATAGCAAAAGCCTTAGCATCGGGATCATAAATTGGTTTGCCGAGAAAATTTATGCACATTTCATTCATTCCAATAACTCCTATAGTAGAAAAATGGTTAATCCAGTATTGACCTCTAGCTTGTTTGACTCCTTCTAAGTATACTTTTGAATAAGGATAAAGTCCCTTTTCAGTGAAATCTTCTATTACTTTGCGTTTTATTTCTAAAGATATCTTAGCAAGATCTAAAAGTCTTTCTAATCGTTCAAAAAATTCTTCTTCACAGGTAGAAAGATATCCAAGTCTTGGTAAATTAATAGTTACTACACCGATAGATCCAGTTAAGGGATTTGCTCCAAAAAGTCCTCCTCCTCTCTTTCTAAGTTCTCTCTGATCAAGTCTTAGTCTGCAACACATACTTCTTGCATCCTCGGGATCCATGTCTGAGTTAACAAAATTTGCAAAATATGGTATTCCATATTTTCTTGTCATTTCCCATAAAGGATCATATTCCGGATTATCCCAATCAAAGTCTTTGGT
>CAYPPW010000002.1:17935-87892 GCA_964412755.1 uncultured Thermodesulfatator sp. | reverse complement strand
AATAGGGAGGATGAATTTTACGGGACACTCCTGCCCCATCAGCAGCTGAATAACCTCACCAATGACACATAAAACTTAATATAGATGGTTCAAAATCAGGTTTCATTTAGGTTACCTCAGCTTTTTTAACTGATTTAAGTCCTAAAACAGCAATTATTATTCCTAATAAACATAATGCAGCCACAATGGGGAAAACTGCGAAATAAGATCCTGTAATATCTTTAATCCTTCCTGAAAGAAGAACTCCAGCAATTGCTCCAGCTCCATATGCAGTAAAGACTAATCCATAATTTTTCCCATAAAATTTGGTTCCAAAAAAGATTTTTGTTGCTGTAGGTGCAATTGCAAGCCATCCTCCCAAATTTAACCATAATAAACAAAATCCAATAATAAATATAAGTTTTTCTCTTACAGTATATATTAATAGGGAAGCAACTCCAATTATTAAAAAGGAAAGAATTGCAGCAGCCTTTGGTTTTATTTTATCTGTTAATGCACCAAATAATGGTCTCCCAAGAAAGTTAAAAATTGCATATAAGGATACTGTAAAGGCTGCTATTTCAGGAGTTAGACCAACCTCTCTTCCAGCAGGAGCTGAAATTCCTATAGCCATTAATCCAGCAAGACAGCCTATAGTATAAGTTAACCATAGTGCCCAAAAAGCCCCGGTTTTAATCATTTCGTTTCTATCAAGTTCAATCTGAGCTATAGTAGCTGTAGAAGAAGATTGAGCAGTTTTTATTTCAAATCCTTCAGGTTTCCATCCTTCTGGAGGAAATTTATAAGGCAAAGATAGTAATATAAGGATTATCAAAAATGCTATCCCAAGATATAAAAAGGTATTTAAAGGGCCAACAGTTCCAATTAGCTGTTTAATAATAGGTCCTGTCACTAATGCTGAAAGTCCAAAACCTCCTACAGTTAATCCTATTGCTAAACCAGCTCTGTCAGGGAACCATTTAGCTGAAGTGGCAATAGGAGCTCCATAAACTACTCCTACTCCTATACCCCCTATAACTCCATATAATAGTGTTAAAATATTAATATTAGGAGAAAAGGATGCAGCTATCCATCCAATTCCTACTAAAATTCCTCCTAAAATCATTGTAGTTCTTGGTCCCCATTTTTGAATTAAATTTCCTGCAAAAGGCATAGCTATAGCAAACATAGCTAAAAATATCATAAATGGTAACCCGCTTTGTGTAGCTGTTATTCCCCACAATTTTTCTAAAGGAGGTCTAAAAATACTAAAAGCATAAATTGCTCCAAGACAAACATTAATAATAAGACCAAAAATAACATAAACCCATCTTCCACTTTCTGCCCTCATCCCCAAAATTTTAACTTCCTCCATTTTTTCCTCCTTTAATTTAGATTATAAACAAGGGCATAAAGGTTACCCCTTTATGCCCTTGTTTTAGTTTTAAATGGTTTCTTCACCATGAACTAATTGCCAGATTTTTTCAACTACATCAGGATTAACAAGGGTTGTAACATCTCCATAATCTTTTCTTGCATTTGATATGCAAGCAAGAATTCTGCGCATAATTTTACCTGAACGAGTTTTAGGCATATCAGGAACTATATATACATGAGCAGGAGTAGCAATAGGTCCTATTATTTTTCTTACTGCCTCTCTAACTTTATTTTGTATTTCTGGAGATGGTTCATAACCATCCTTAAGAGATATATATAGATCTGGAACATGTCCTTTAATTTCATCAATCTTAGGAACAACAGCTGCCTCTGCAACTCCTTCTACGGTAAGAGCTGCTGATTCAACTTCTTTTGTACCTATTCTATGACCAGCTACATTGATAATATCATCAACTCTTCCAAGAATTCTAAAATATCCATTAGCATCACAGGTAGCTGCATCACCTGCAAAATAAGGCCAGTCACGCCAGTCTTTACTTTCCTTATTTTTACAATATTTCTCATAATAACCTTTTACCATTCTTTCGGGATTACCCCATATAGTGAGCATTCTGCCAGGCCAAGGATTTCTAATACAGATATTCCCAGCTTTACCTGAACCAGGGGGTATTTCATTACCTTCTTCATCATAAATAACCGGATAAATACCAAGTGCACCTGGACCAGTGCTTCCTGGTTTCATTTTTTCTACTGCTGGTAAATGAGCGCATAACCAACCACCATTTTCTGTTTGCCACCAAGTGTCAAGAATTACAGCTTGTTTTTTCCCCACAGCTGTATAGTACCATCTCCATACCTCAGGTTCTATAGGTTCACCTACTGTGACCATAAGCTTGAATTTATAATTATATTTAGAAGGATCACTACCTGCTCTTTTTAACATACGGATTGCAGTTGGAGCTGTATGAAAAATTGTTACTCCATATCTTTCAGCAATTCTCCATGGTCTATCAGGATCTGGATAAGTTGGAACTCCTTCGTACATTAAGACAGTTGCACCTATAGCTAAAGGTCCATAAACTATATAGCTATGTCCTGTAATCCATCCAATATCTGCCATACACCAGTGAATATCCTCGGGATGAATATCATGCATATATTTACATGTTCCTGCTACATAAGCTAGATACCCTCCTGTTGAATGAACACATCCTTTTGGAGTTCCGGTGGAACCAGAAGTATACATTATAAAAAGCGGAGCTTCAGCAGGCATAGGAACATAGGGAACTACTTTACCTCTATGTTTTTTTAGTAATTCTTCAATTAAGAAATCCCTTCCTTCAACAAGTTTAGAAGAAGATTTATATTCTCCCCTGTGTCTTTGCCATATTAATACTTTTTCAACCTTATGGCCTCTTTTTTCACAAGCTTCAACAGCTATATCAGCCTGTATTTTATGATCAATCCATTTTCCATTTCTATAATATCCATCAATAGTAATTAATATTTTACTTCCTGCATCTATAATTCTATCAGCACAGGCATATCCACTAAAGCCTCCAAATACCTGTGAATGGATTATACCTAAACGAGCACAGGCAAGCATACTTATAGGAAGTTCTGGTACCATCGGCAGGTGAAAAGTTACTGTATCACCAGCTTTTAATCCCAATTCTTGTAACAAAGAAGCAAGTTCATTAACTCTTACATATAAATCTTGATAAGTTAAAACTCTTTTCGGTTCTTCTTCAGGTTCAGGAATCCAGATTATAGCAGCTTTGTTTCTATATTTTTCAAGATGTCTATCTACACAATTATAACAGGCATTAAGTTTTCCCCCAACAAACCATTTCCAGAAAGGTGGATTAGATGTGTCTAAAGTGGTGTGCCAGTATCTATCCCAATCTAAAAGATTGGCATAAATGTGGAAACATTCTGGAAAATTTTCTTCTTTAAATTTTTCTCTAAAAGAAGGATCAGTTACATAAGCTTGTCTTACAAATTCTGCAGGTGGATCTATATATTCTTCTTCCCCCCAATGAACTGCTACTTCAGCTTCTGTAATTTTTATTTCTTTAGGTATCTCTTCAAATACTTGTTTTTCTTTTTTGGCCATTTTTTACACCCCCCCTTTTCTTTTTAATTATGTTTATTAAAAATAGATTCAAAATATGTGCCTAAAAATAAGACCTTGTATTTAGATAATTTTAAAATTTATAAATAAAAGAATGAGTAAAAATTCCCCGATTAAGAGAATTAATTTTTAAAGTTTGAAGTTAATGAGCCTGAGTAAAAATTCTACAATTTTTATTTATTTAATTTCTATTTTCATTCCGTCATAGCATGCTTTTATATTAAGGTTTAATTCTTTGCTCAATTCTTGAGCAATTTTAAAGGGATTAGCTTTAAGCATAGTCATTCCAAAATGTGTAAGAATTGTTTCTTCAGGTTGGATTTTAATAAGAAGATTTCTTACATCAGAGAGACTCAAATGCAAGACCCCATTTTTAGGATTATGTCTCACCACATAGATGACAAGAATATTAACATTTTTGAATTCTTCAGCTAAATTTTCAAAATAGGCTGTATCTGTAAGAAAACCAACTGTTTTTCCTTCAGGAAAGAAAAAAAGAAAACCATAATTTTCTACCGTATGATAAAGTTGAGAAGTAGTTTTGAACTTAAAAGGAGGTTCTTCGTATAAAGTAAGAGGTTTAAGAATTTCTATTTTTTTTAAATATGTTCTTAGATAAGGAAGTAAAATAGGTTCATTTATAGCACTTTGTGTTATGTATAAATTGCCCTTTTTCTTAAATCCTCCTTCAGTTATTGCATCTATTAAAATATTTAAATCTGCTGAATGGTCCAAATGATGATGAGAAATCACTATAGTTTCTATTTTTTCTATAGGTATCTTTTTTTTAGCAAGATATACTAAGGTTCCTGGGCCTGGGTCTAAAAGCAAATATGAATTTTCTATTTTTATTACTGTTCCAGCTGAAGCTCTTAATTGTTTAGCTACTACATATCTTGCACCTGCTGTTCCAAGAAAAATAATTTCACTCATTATAAAAACTAAATTATTAAAATCTATATACTTTTCAAGGTTTTTATTATAAAATATAAAAAATGTGAATGACTTTTATTTTGATTTCATAGGTTGTGGAGCATTAAACTGGGATATATTTTTTGAAGTAGAAGATCTTGATGAAATTAACTTTGAATCCCTTTCCTTTTGTCCAGGTAGAGAAATAGTAATAGAAAGAGAAAAGTTTTTTAGACTGTTAAATCTTTTAGAAAAAGAAGGGACTTTTCTTTTTGAATGTGGAGGTGGATCTTCAGCTAATACTATTTATGCTTTATCCTCTTGGGGATTTAAAACTATTTTTCTTGGTGCAGCAGGAAAAGATAATTATGGGCAAAAAATTTTATATGAATTTGAAAAAACAGGTGTTGATAATACTTTTATTATAAAAGAAGGAGAAACAAGTTTAGCGCTTATTATCCTTGATAAAAAAAAAGATAGATTTATAGCTGTTAGTCCAGGCAATAGTGAAAACTTTCTTGAGAATATAAATTTTAAGTTTAATGAATTATCTCTTAATGGATGGTTCCATCTTTCTTCTTTTGCAAGTGAAGCTGGTAAAAATTTTCAAAAAAAACTTTTAGAAAATATTTCTTCAAAAATTTCTTTTGATCCAGGAGAAATTTATGCTGGTTTAGGCAAAGATTTTCTTTTTCCTTGGTTTAGAAAAACTGAAATTTTATTTCTTTCAGAATATGAGTTTAAAAAAATAAATCTTTCTTTTCAGGAACTATTTAATTTAGGAATTGAAAAAATTTTTTTAAAAAAAGGAAAAGAAGGTGCTGTTTTTATCTCCCAGACAGAAAGAATAAAAGTTCCTGTTTATCCTGCTTCAAAAATAGTAGATAATACAGGAGCAGGAGATTATTTTAATGCAGGAGTTCTTGCGGGACTTAAATTAGGATTCAGGGATGAAATAGCATTAAAAGTGGGGATTTTTTCAGCAAGTCTTAGTCTCAGAGATTATGGTAGAAAAGGATGTTTAACTAAAGATGAGTTCCAAAATTACATTAATTTGGTATTATATTGATTGCAACTTATAAATATGTCAATCATCATTCCTAAAAACATAGAAAAACTTTTAAAGATTCTGTCTAAGGATGGTAGTTTATTTGGAGAGATTTATATAGAGAGGGAAGAGGTTTTAAGAATTGTTATTGAACCAGATAGAGTTGATGAGATAAACTGGGGTCAAGAGCAAGGAATAGCCTTTAGAAAAATAAAGGAGGATTTTAAAAACTATTTTATCTATTCTTCTGAGCTTGATGAAAAAATCTTGGAAAGCTTGGCAAAAGAATTTATAAAAGAAGAAAGAATTAATTTTTCGGAAAAAAATAAATTTAAAACCTGTGAAAAATTAAAGGAAAACGCTTATAAAAAAATTCTGGAAGAAAGATTTTGGTTTTTAGAAAATATAAAAAAGAGAATCAAGAAAGTAAAAGAAATAAAACATTATAAAGTATTAATGAATGAAGGTAAAAAGGAAGTATTGATTTTAAATTCAGAGGGCTCTTTTATTGAAGATATTCGTTATTATTTCAGATTAGGAGTAATAGTTGTAGCTGAAAAAGATGGACGATTAGAAAGAGGATATGAAGTTTTAGGAAGAACCTTACCTTTTAGTGAAGTAGTGAAATTACCTGAATTTTTAAAATTGCCTGAAAAAGCAAGTGATCTTGCCTTAACCATGCTTCTTGCTAAAAAAGCTCCTGCAGGAGTTATGCCGGTAGTACTTTCAAAGGAAGCTGGAGGTACAATGATTCATGAAGCAGTAGGTCATGGTTTAGAAGCTGATCATGCAGAAGAAGGATTTTCTGTTTATTCTGGAAAATTAGGAGAAAAAGTAGCAAGTGAGCTTATTACAGTAATAGATGATCCAACTTTCCAAACTTTATATGGATCTTATAAAATTGATGATGAAGGAACTCCTTCTCAAAAAGTAGTATTAATAGAAAAAGGAATTTTAAAAAACTTTCTTTATGATAAATATTTTGCTTTAAAATATAATAAAATTTCAAATGGGCATGGTAGAAGACAAAATTTTAGGCATATTCCCTTACCAAGGATGGCTAATACTTATATAGAAAAGGGTATCCATGAACCAGAAGAGATTATTAAAAGTATAGATAAAGGATTATTGGTAAAAAAGATGGGAGGAGGAGAAGTAAATACCTTAACAGGAGATTTTGTATTTGAAGTAAAAGAAGGTTATTTAATAGATAAAGGAGAGATAGCTTATCCTGTAAAAGGAGTTACCCTGGTAGGAAATGGACCAGAGGTACTTAAAATAATTGACATGGTAGGAAATGACCTTGAATTTGCATCTGGTATGTGTGGTAAAGATGGTCAAATAGTTCCTGTAGCTGATGGTCAGCCTACTATAAGAATTCCAGAAATTACAGTAGGAGGATTGGTGGAATAAAGGAGGTAAGTAAAAATGTGCGGGATTTTTGGTGTTTTTGGAATAAAAGATGCTGCTAATTATATTTATTTTGGATTATATGCTTTACAGCATAGAGGACAGGAAAGTGCAGGGATTGCAGTTTTTGATGGTAAAAAAATAAGAGAATGGAAAAATTTAGGACTGGTTAGTGAGGTTTTTAATGAAGATATATTAAAAAATCTTCCTGGATCTATTGGAATAGGACATGTAAGGTATTCTACTACAGGTTCAACCATTCTTCAAAATGTTCAACCTTTTTGTGTAAACTTTGCTAAAAAAACAATTGCTATCGCTCATAATGGAAATCTTGTTAATGCATATCAAATAAGATGTGAGCTTGAGGAAGAAGGACACATTTTTCAAACTACCATGGACAGTGAGGTTATAGTGCATTTAATAGCCAAAAATCATAAAAAAGGTATTGTTTCTGCTATTTCTGAAACTATGCAAAGAATTAGAGGTGCTTATTCTGTGCTTCTTCTTTATGAAAATTCTTTGGCAGCCTTTAGAGATCCTTGGGGATTCAGGCCTTTATCTTTAGGAATATTCAATGGAGGATATGTAATTTCCTCTGAAACCTGTGCTTTTGATTTAATAGGAGTTCAATATTTGAGAGATATAGAACCCGGAGAAATTTTAATTATAGATAAAGAAGGCCCTAAGTCTTTTAAAGTTTTTGAAAAGGAAAAAATTAAGGTAAGTCATTGTATTTTTGAATTTATTTATTTTTCAAGACCAGATAGCTATATTTTTGGTAAAAATGTCTACCTGGTAAGAAAAAATCTTGGTAAAAATCTTTATAAAGAATGTCCACTTTCTGCGGATTTTGTTATGCCTTTCCCTGATTCCGGGAATTATGCTGCCATAGGATATGCTCAAGCAAGTGGTATTCCTTTAGAGTTTGGTATGATTAGAAATCACTATATAGGCAGAACCTTTATTCAGCCTTCTGAAAAAATAAGGGATATTTCAGTAAAGATGAAGTTAAATCCTGTAAGGGATATTTTAAAAAATAAAGAAATTATTATTATAGATGATTCTTTAGTAAGAGGAACAACCAGTAAAAACAGGCTTAAAAGTATAAAAGAAGCAGGTGCAAAAAAAATCCATTTTCTTCTATCCTGTCCCCCAATTAAATTTCCTTGCTTTTTTGGAATAGATTTTCCTACTGCTTCAGAATTAATTGCTTCTAAACACACTGTGGAAGAAATTAGAAAATTTTTAGATATCAAAACTTTATACTATTTAAGTATTGAGGGATTACTTTCAGCTGTTGAGGAATTAAGAGATAAAGTTTGTTTAGCGTGCTTTACAGGGGAATATCCCATAGAAGTAGATTTTACCTTTAGAAAAGATATTGCAGAGATTTAAAATGAAAGCTTATAAAAATTTAGAAGAATTCATAGAAGTTTTGGAAAAAGAGAACGAACTTTTGCGTATTAAAGAGGAGATTTCTCCAGAATTAGAAATTACAGAAATAACTGATAGAGTATGTAAGCTTGGAGGGCCATGTCTTTTTTTTGAAAGGGTAAAAGCTCATAAAATACCTGTAGTAACCAATTTATTTGGTAGTTTTAAGAGAGTTTCTCTTGCCTTTGGAGTAAAGGATATTAATGAATTAGCTCAAAATTTTTTAGAATTTATAGAAATTAAGCAAGTGGAAGGTTTTTTAGATAAATTAAAGTTAATACCTAAAATTTGGCAAGCAAAAAATATTTTTCCTAAATTAGTGGATAAAGCTCCTTGTCAAGAAGTTATAATAGAAGGTAAAGAAGTTGATTTATTTAAATTACCTATCTTGAAATGTTGGCCTAAAGATGGAGGTTATTATATAACACTTCCCTGTGTAATTACTAAGGATCCCGAAACAGGAATGCGCAATATAGGGATGTACAGAATGCAAGTTTTTACCAGAAATGAAACCGGTATGCATTGGCAAATTCATAAAGGTGCTGCTTTACACTATAGGAAAGCTGAAAAGTTAGGAGAAAAATTACCTGTAGCAGTAGCGATAGGACCTGATCCTGCTGTAATTTATTCTGCTACTGCTCCTTTACCTGAAGATATAGATGAATTTTTATTTGCAGGTTTTTTAAGAGGAAAGCCTGTTGAACTTGTAAAGTGTTTAACTATTCCTTTAGAAGTTCCTGCAGAATCTCAGATTGTTCTTGAAGGGTATGTTGAACCTTTTGAAAGAAAATTAGAAGGCCCCTTTGGGGATCACACCGGATATTATACCACACCCGATTATTATCCTGTTTTTAAAATAAATTGCATTACTATGAAAAAAAATCCTATATATCCTGCAACAATTGTAGGCAAACCACCTCAGGAAGACTGTTATTTAGGAAAATTGACAGAAAGATTGTTTTTGCCTTTAATAAAAAAAATTTTACCTGAAATTGTAGATGTAAATCTTCCATGGGAAGGAGTTTTTCATAATTTAGCTTTCGTTTCTATAGATAAGCGATATCCTGGGCATGCTTTTAAAGTGGCTTCTGCTTTATGGGGACTTGGCCAAATGATGTTCACTAAAATTATAATAGTTTTTGATAAAGAAGTAGATGTTCAGAACTTAAAAGAAGCCTTGTTTTATATGTGTAGTAATATAGATCCCGAGAGAGATATTTTAATAATAAAAGGACCTGTTGATGTTTTGGATCATGCTTCATCATATTTTGCTTTTGGATCAAAAATATGTATTGATGCCACACGAAAATGGAAAGAAGAAGGCTATAGTAGAGAATGGCCTGAAGAGATTAAGATGAGTAAAGAAGTAAAAGAAAAAATAGACAAAATTTGGAAAAACCTTGGAATAGAAGAATACTTAAAAAGAAGGTAGTTTATGAAAATAGGTATTATGAGTGATAGTCATGATTCTATTTTCAATCTTAAAAAAGCCATTGATTTATGCTTAAAAGAAAAAGTAGAGATAATTTTTCATTGTGGAGATCTGATTTCACCTTTTATGATTCCAATCCTTGGGGAATTTAAAGGAGAGGTTCATTTAATTTTAGGTAATAATCCAGGAGATATTTTTTTGTTAATGCAAAAAATATCTGAATATTCCAATATCAAATTTTATGGAGAGAGTGCTTTTCTGGAAGTAATAGGATGTAAAATTGCGATGGTTCATTACCCAAAAATAGCTTATTTGCTTGCAAAAAGCAGAGAATATGATTTTGTTTTTTGTGGACATACCCATAAATATGAAGTCAAAAAAATAAACAATACTTTAGTTATAAATCCAGGAGAAATTTTAGGAAAAGAAGGATTACCAAGTTTTGTAATTTTAGATTTGAAAACAAAGGAATATCAAAAAATATATATAAAAGGGGTCTATAATGCGGTGGAGTAGATATTTTATTCCAACTCTTAGAGAGGATCCTTCAGAAGCTGAAATAATAAGTCATAAACTTTTATTAAGAGCTGGAATGATAAGAAAAGTTTCTTCAGGTATTTATAATTTTTTACCTCTTGGATTTAAAGCCTTAAAAAAGATTGAAAATATTGTTAGAAATGAAATGAACAACGCTGGGGCTTTAGAAATTCTTATGCCTATTGTTCAACCTGCTGAGCTTTGGAAAGAAACAGAGAGATGGGATGTGTATGGAAAAGAACTTTTAAGATTTAAAGATAGAAAGGAACATGACTTTTGTTTGGGCCCCACTCATGAAGAAGTAGTAACTGATATAGTGAGAAGGGATATAAAATCCTATAAAGAGCTTCCACTAATTCTTTATCAAATAGCAGTAAAATTTAGAGATGAAATAAGACCACGTTTTGGTTTAATGAGAGCAAGGGAATTTATAATGAAGGATGCTTATTCATTTGATGCTACTTGGGAAGGACTTGATAAAAGCTATCAGCTTATGTATGAAACTTACGAAAAAATTTTTACCAATTGTGGATTAAAATTTAAAGCTGTAGAAGCACATACTGGAGCTATTGGAGGAGATATTTCTCATGAATTTATGGTGATTGCAGATACAGGAGAAGATATACTTGCTGTTTGTAAGGTTTGTGGATATGCTTCAAATGTTGAACTTACTCCTGCTATTTCAGGAGAAAAATATTCCTCTGAACCAGAAAAACCTTTGGAAAAGGTTTATACACCTGGAGTTAGAACAGCACAGGAAGTAGCAGAATTTTTAGGTCTACCTGTTTCTAAAATTACTAAAACTCTAATTTATATAATTGAAGAAAAAGAACCAATAGCAGTATGTATAAGAGGAGACCATGAAGTGAATGAGGTTAAATTAGAAAAACTTTTTAAAGGAAAATTTTTTAGAATGGCAACTGAAGAGGAAGTAGAAAAAATTATAGGTGCTAAACCTGGATTTATTGGACCAAAAGATTTAAATATAAAAATAATTGTTGATAACTCTTTAGTAGGATATCCTAATTTCGTAATAGGAGCAAATGAAAACGAATATCACTATCTTAATGCTAATTTGGGTTCTACTTTTAAAGCTGATTTGATCACAGATGTAAGAAAAGCATGTGAGGGGGATTTATGTCCAAAGTGTGGAGATTTTCTTACTTTTATTCGAGGAATAGAAGTAGGACATATTTTTAAATTAGGAACTAAATATAGTGAGCCTATGAAAGCGGTGTTTTTAGATAGAGATGGTCAAATGAAACCCTTTATAATGGGTTGCTATGGCATAGGAGTAAGTAGAGTTTTAGCAGCTACTATTGAACAAAATCATGATGAAAATGGCATTATTTTTCCTTGGCAAATAGCGCCTTTCCAAATTTCAATAGTTTACTTAAAAGAGGATTTTAAAGAAATCACAGAAAAACTGTATCAAGATCTTTCAAAAACTTGGGATGTAATTTTAGATGACAGACCTGAAAGACCGGGAGTAAAATTTAAAGATATAGATTTAATAGGAGTTCCTTTACAAATTATTTTTGGAAAAGCCTATGAAGAAAAAGGGAAAATAGAAATTAAAATAAGAAAAACAGGGGACAGAAAATATTTAGATTTAGAAAAAATTCAGAGTTTTATAAAGGAGTTTTCTAATGAAATATAAGCTTTCATACTTGGCAAAAATTTTGAATGGAAAGCTCATAGGAGAAGACTTTGAAATAGAAGGAATAAATGCTATTCCTTTTTCTTCTGAAAAAGACCTTATTTTTGTGGATTCCCTTAAAAGAGTTGAAGATGCTCAAAAAGCAAAAGCTAAGGCTGTTGTTTCTCCCCAAAATTTTAATAAATATTTTTCTAATAAATCAGTGATAGAGGTAAAAGATGTAAGGGTAGCTTTTGCTAAAATTACTAATATTTTTAAAAAAGAAATAAAACCTTCCTGGGGAATAAGTCCTTATTCAATCATAGAAGAGGAGGTTGAGATTGAAGAACCCTGTGCTATATATCCATGGGTTTATATTCAAAAGGGAGTAATTATAAAAAAAGGAGTAGTAATTTATCCGGGAGTTTTTTTAGGAGCTTATTCAGAAATAGGAGAAAATACTATTATTTATCCTAATGTAGTAATTTATCCTTATACTAAAATTGGTAAAAATTGTATAATTCATGCAGGTGTAATTTTAGGTGCTGATGGTTTTGGATTTGCTCAAGAAAAATTAGAAGAGGGGTATAAAAACATAAAAATTTATCATTTTGGGGGAGTAGAGATTGGAGATGAAGTAGAAATAGGAGCAAATACTACTATAGATAAAGCTGTTTTTGGTAACACTATAATAAAAGAGGGGACTAAAATTGATAATTTGGTTCAAATCGGTCATAATGTTAAAATTGGAAAACAAAATATTCTTGTTGCTCAAGTTGGAATTGGGGGAAGTGCAATATTAGAAGATTATGTAATGGTTGGAGGTCAAACAGGGATAGCTCCTTATTCTAAAATTGGAAAAAGTGCAAAAATTGCAGCAAAATCTGGGGTAACAGGAGAGGTTTTACCTGGAGAAGAAGTAGCAGGAATTCCAGCAATAAGAGCAAATATTTGGAGAAAGGCAGTAGTTATCTTTTCTAAACTACCAGAAATTTATAAAGAAATGAAAAAATTTTTAAAATAAAGTCTTTTTAAATTAAAGATTGACAACTAGTTTTTAATATGGTTTATTTCTTAGATAACCATTTTGTAGCCCCCATCGTCTAGTGGACTAGGATACTGGCCTCTCACGCCAGAGACACGGGTTCGAATCCCGTTGGGGGCGTATTTATTTTATCCTTTAAAAATGTTAAATTTTTCTGTTTTCTATGAAATATATAATTTTGTAATTGAAAGAAAAAAAGATGATGGAGGATTTGGAGCTACAGTTTTACTTCCTGCAACTATAGAGGATACTTTTTATGCAATTGAAATTTTAGAAATTCTCAAAAATTTTGTAAAAAATAAAGATTTATACGAGCCTCAAAAAGATAAACATTTAATAACTTGGTTAGGAGATAAATTAAGGGAAATTGAATATTTTGGAAATTCTCCAAAGATTTTATGGTATTTATGTAAAATATTCAGTTTAACAAACCTTAGGTATTTAGAAAAATTTAGAGAAGCTTTTTTAGATATTATTATTAAAAACAAAAAATATTTAAAAATATTAGAAACTGGTTATTTAGATAAACTTTTTTATATAGGTAAGGTATGTGGCTTTCTTTCTATTAAGATTGATCCTATTCTTAATACCTTTTTTCGTTTTCGAACTGTAAAAGATCTTTTCATGATTTTATGGCTTTCTAAAAATAAATTTATAAATTGGGAATATAAAAAAGAAAAAATATTAAATTGGTTAAAAAATTGTCAAAATTTTGATGGAGGTTTTGGATTTTTTCCTGGAACCACTTCATATCTTGAAAATACTTATTTTGCTTTAAAATCCTACCAACTTTTAAATAAAATTCCTGAAAATCCTTATAAAATATTAGATTTTATATTTTCTTGTTATGTAGGAAAAGGAGGATTTGCAAGAAAACCAGGGGGATCCTCTTTTTTAGAATCTACTTATTTTGGGGTTAAATCAATAAAGGAGATATATAAATGGAACCTAACAAAAAATCTATTTTTCATTTTGTAGTTCTTTTAGGATTACTTAGTCTTTTTTCAGATATAACTTATGAAGGAGCTCGTAGTATTATAGGACCTTTTTTAGCTTTTCTTGGAGCAAGTGCTACCATAGTAGGATTTACTGCTGGATTTGGAGAATTTTTAGGTTATGCCTTAAGAATTTTTTCTGGATTTATTCTTGATAAAACTAAAAAATATTGGTTAATACTTTTTTTAGGATATTCCATAAATTTATTTGCTATTCCAGCTTTAGCTTTAGTGGGTTGTTGGCAATTAGCATTTCTTCTTATCATAGCAGAAAGAACTGGAAAGGCCATAAGAACACCTGCAAGAGATACTATTCTTTCTTATGCTACTTTTCAAATAGGAAGAGGTTTAGGTTTTAGTATACATGAAGCTCTGGATCAAATAGGAGCTATAATAGGACCTCTTATAGTAGCGTTAATATTTTATTTAAAAGGAAATTATAAAGTAGCTTTTGGAATTCTTTTAATACCTGCATTAATTGCTATTTCTATTTTAATAGTAGCTAAAAGATTTTATCCTTCACCCGAAAAACTTGAAATAAAATTAAGTCAATTAGAAACAAAGGGTTTTTCTAAAACTTTTTGGTTATATCTTATCAGTATGGGATTATGGGGTGCAGGATATGTAGATTTTGCTTTAATTGCATATCATTTCAAAAAAACATTAATATTATCTGAAGAATGGATTCCTATATTTTATGCAATAGCTATGGGTGTAGATGCATTTTCAGCTTTGATTCTTGGTTATCTTTTTGATAAAAAGGGTATAAAAATTCTTATAGGAAGTATGTTAATATCTATAGGTTTTGTGCCTTTGGTATTTTTAGGAGATTTCTATCTTAGTCTTTTGGGAATAGTTATTTGGGGAATGGGATTTGGTATACAAGAATCTATTGTAAGAGCAATGGTGTCTATTCTTACTCCCAAAGAAAAAAGAGGTTCAGGTTATGGAATATTTCATACAGGATTTGGACTAGCTTGGTTTTTAGGTAGTTTTACCTTAGGTGTTTTATACGACCTTTCTATTTATGCTTTAATTATTTTTTCAGTCTTAATTCAATTTTTAGGTATTTTAGTCCTTACAAAAGTAAAAATTTAATATTGACGAGCTTTAAAATTATTATAATTTTAAAAATTAAGAAGCAAAAGAAATGAGAAAGTTAATTTTGATATTAGTTATAGTATTAACTAATTTGGGATTAATTTTTTTAGTAAAAGCAGAGCAATTGTTTTTTTTGGAAAATAAAAATTTGATTTTAATAAATGAGAATAAGCAAGGAGAAAAGCTTTTTTTTATTCAAAATTCCTTAAAAAAGCTTTCTAATTCAAAAATAGAAATAGAACTTTTATATCTTCCAAGAGAAGATATAGCCAAAAAGTGTGAAGATTATTGGATATACTGGCTAACAAGCGGAGAATATAGAGAATATTTATGGATTCCTTTAGAAAAGGAAGAATTAGAAAGATGTAGAAGTTTGAAATACGGAATTTATAAATGGCAGATTGATTGCAAGAAAAAAACTTATAAAGAAAAAGACTGGGCTTGGTATAATGAAAAAGAAAATAGAGTCTATACTAGAAAATCTGTAGGTATTTCCTTTTTGCCCATTCCAAAAGATTTAACAGAGAATAATTTCTTTGAAAAAATTTGTAAACAATATTAATGGATTATGATTTTCTTCTTATTAATCCTTGGATTTATGATTTTGCAGCTTATGATTTTTGGCTAAAACCTTACGGGTTACTTCTTTTAGGAGGTAAATTAAGAAAGCTTGGTTATTCTGTTTATTACCTTGATCTTTTAGATCCTTTTAATCCTAAGCTTCCCCAAAAACCTAAACGAAGAGATTTTGGTACAGGGCATTTTTACAAAGAAGAAATTTCAAAACCTGTTTATTTTAAAGATATTCCTAGGAAATTTTATAGATATGGACTTCCAATAAAGATTTTTAAGGAAATTTTATTTCCCCTTAAATTTAAAGCTATTTTTTTAACCTGTAGCATGACTTACTGGTATCCAGGACTTTTTGTGTTATTGGAATTTTTAACTTCTAAATATCCTGAAATTCCCATTTATGTGGGGGGAATTTATGTAAAACTTTGTTATGAACATCTGAAAAATCAACTTTCTCTTTATTATAAAAATTATCCCATTTATATTGTAAATGAAGATATTGAAAAATTTATTGAAAAGATTAAAAAAAGGTATGAGCCTTCTCAACAACCTTATTTCAATGATTATCCTATTTTTGATATGCAGAGTCATATTCCTTATGTAGTAATTATGACAAGCTATGGATGTCCTTTTAATTGCCCTTATTGTGGTTCAAAAATTCTTTATCCTAAATTTAAGAAAAGAAATGCTGAGGATATTTTTGAGGAAATATATTTCTGGTATACCCATTATAAGATAAAAGATTTTGCTTTTTATGATGATGCTTTACTTTTTGATTTTGAAAATCATCTAGGAATTGTATTAGAAAAAGTAATTTCTAAAGGATTAGAAGTAAGATTTCATACTCCAAATGCTATTCATGCTAGATTTATAACCAAAGAAACTGCACAATTATTAAAAAGATCAGGATTTAAAACTATAAGAATTGGTCTGGAAAGAGTGGAAGAAAGATTAGATAATAAAGTAAGTTTAGAAGAATTTTTACAAGCTGTAAATTATCTTAAAGAAGCAGGGTTTAAAGAAAAAGAAATTGGAGCTTATCTTTTATATGGAATACCAGGAGAAAATTTTGACGCTTTTAAAAAAAGCTTATTATTTTTAGGTGAGCATAAAATACCGCCTTATTTAGCTGAATTTTCTCCAGTTCCAAAAACTCCTTTTTTTGAAATTGCTAATATAGAATCCCGTTATCCTCTGGATGAAGATCCTATTTTTCATAATAATACTATCTTTCCAGCTTTAAAAAATGTGAACTGGGATAAAATAAAAGAAATAAAACATTTAGCAAGAAAAATACGTCAACAGATTTTTCAATCTTGAAATACCATCCATAAAAACCCCCATTCCCTGCGTATATCTTGTTTTAAAACTCTATATCCAATTTTTTGATATTTTTCTATAATTTTTTGAGCATCTTCTTTTAAGAATCCTGTTAAAAATAAATGAGTTCCCTTTTGAGAAAGAAATCTAATAGAGTTTATGAGGGCAATAATCTCTTTATATCCTATGTTAACTAAAATTAAGTGAAACTTTTCTTTAGGGATTTTTCTCTGGATTTTGATTTTATCTATTACTTTATTTAGGAGAGCATTTTTTTTGCAAGCTTTTATAGCTAAAATATCTATATCTACTGCCCAGATAAGGCAATTTTTAAAAATTTTTGCACAAGCAATAGCAAGAATACCTGTTCCACATCCAAGATCAAGAACTTTAAGTGTTTCATAAGGAGTTTGTATTTTTTCTTTAAATATTTCTATATTTTTTAACATCATTTGGGTAGTTGGATGATGTCCGGTACCAAATGCCTGTCCTGGCTCAATTATAATTATTATCTCTTGATTAATAGGGTTATAATCTTCCCAGGGAGGTAAAATAATAATTTTCTTCCCGATTTTTAGAGGTTTAAAATTAACTTTCCATTTTTCTTCCCAATTTTCTTCTTTTAAAACTCTGGATTCTATTTGTATTTGTGGATATATAACTAAGAATTTTTTTAAATCTTCTAATTTTTGAGATTTTTCTTCAAGATATATTATAAATAGGAATTCTGAATTTATTTCTATAGTTTGCCATCCTTGAGAAATGTGAGTATATAAGAAATCTTCTACTGTTTCTGCTAAATTTTTAGGTACCTTTAAGGTAATTTGCCAATACATGGCTTTTTAGTTTCTTCATTTATACTATAATTTAAAAATGCTTAATAAAAAACTTTTTTATATAAGTTTTATTTATTTTTTTTCTGGTATTCCTTTTGGTTTTTTTTATACTTTTATTCCTGTATTTCTTAGAACTCAAAGAATTAACCTTGAAACTATCGGACTTTTTTCAATAGCGGGACTTCCTTGGAGTTTAAGGCTTCTTTTTGCACCTTTTATAGATAGATATTTTTATAAAAGTTTTTGGATGGGTTTCTCCCTTATAAATATGGGAATAATTTTTTTTGTTTTATCTCATTTATATCCAGCTACTTTATTTTTCTTAGTTTTTATTATTCTTCTTACTTTTTTTTCTACAATTTTTGATACCTCTGCTGATGGATTTGTCGTAGAGTGGATACCTTCAAAAATATTAGGTAAAGCTAATGGATTTAGAATCTCAGGTTATAGAATATCTCTTATCATTTTTGGTGGTGGAATGGTTGCTTTAAGTCATTATTTAGGATTTAAGTCAATCTTTTATGTTTTAGGAACCATAACTCTTTTAGGTGGTATTTTTTTGCTTTCCAATAATTTTTTGAAAACTGAATATAAAAATTATAAAAACGATAATAATCTTATTTCTTTAAGATCTCAATTTTTAGAGCCTTTAAAAGATATATTAAAAAGAGATAGAGCAATTTTTATTCTGTTATTTGTGTTGACTTACAAACTCGGAGATGCATTACTTGGTGCTATGGTGTATCCTTTCTGGGTAGATAGAGGCTTTAGCAGACTTGAGATAGGATTTATTTCTGGGACCTTGGGAAGTATTTTTACAATATTGGGTTCTATTTTAGGAGGCTTTTTAACCAATATTTGGTCTATCAGAAATTCCTTGCTAATTCTTGGTTTTTTTCAATCTATATCTAATCTAGGATATGCTATAGCTTCTTTAGATAAATTTCCTAAAGAAACAGTTTATTTTGCTTCTTTATTTGAAAGTTTAAGTGGAGGACTTGGAACAGCAGCATTTGTTACTTTTCTTACTAAACTCTGTAAAAAGAATTTTTCTTCTACACAATATGCTATCTTTTCAACTCTTTTTAGCCTTTCTTTAACTCTTTCACGAAGTTTGTCAGGTTATGGAGTAAATTATTTAGGATATACTTATTTTTTTCTTTTTACCTTTTTTATATCCTTTTTACCTTTTTTGTTAATTCCTATTATTAGAGAAAATACTCAGTCTGAATAATTTTCTTCTCTTAAAAACTCTCTTTTAAATTTTACTACTTTATTTCTTCCTGATTCCTTAGCCTTATATAAAGCTACATCTGCAAATTTAATAGCTTCCCAAATAGATGAGCTATCTATAGGAAATTCTGATACTCCTATTGAAATAGAGGTCTTTATTACTCCAGAGGGAAGTTTAAATTCATAAGTTTCTATAATATTTCTGAGTTTTTCTGCTACCTTTAAACTTTCCTCTTTTTTAACATCTATTAAAAGTATTAAAAATTCTTCTCCTCCAAATCTTACTACTAAATCAGATTTTCTCACATTATTTGCTAAAAGTTTAGCAGTTTCCTTTAATATAAGATCTCCTGCTTCATGACCATATCTATCATTAATAGATTTAAAGTGATCAAGATCACACATAAGAATCCCTAAAATAGTATCTCTTCTCAAAATTTGAGCTACCAAATTTTCAAGAGTAGCTTCTAAAAAATGTCTATTATATATTCCAGTTAAAGCATCTTTGAAGCTTTGTTCTTTTAAAGCTTCTGCAAATCTTTTAGCTTCAATTACCGGGGTTGCTTCTTTTATATAAGCATAAACTTTTCTTATTTTTCTCAGGATGTCACCTTTTGAAACATCTTCCGAAGAAAAATGAATACTAATAATACCTATACATTTTCCTCCATAACTCATAGGTATGCAATAATATTCAAACAGGTTTTTAAAAGGAAATATCTTACATATTTCATGAAGAACTAAAGAATTTACTATCTGACCTGTTCTTTTTGCTCGGCATTTATCAGCATTAAATAATATTTCTGAAGAATAGTCTAAATTAGGGTCAGAAAGATATACTGGCTTCATAGTATTTTGGGAATTTGAGACCTCAAAAATAATAAAGGATTTAATACCTACTAATGATTTTAAATAATATCCAAGTCTTTCATAAACTAAATCTACTGTTTCATCGTTTTCAATAGTTCTTTTAAATGATTTTAAATTATTAACTTCTTTTAAGATTTCATTTAATTTATTTACAACCTTTCCTATTTCGTCTCGGAAGGAATAACGAATTTTAGAAGTTTGTAAATTACTTAATTCAGTTTCTTCAGTTTCTTCAGTAATATAGTCCAAATTTTCTGCTATTACATCAAGTGGCTTTTTAACCATATAATAGAAGGCCCATGTTCCCCATATTAAAAAAATAAATATAGTTAAAAAGAGAATGAAACTACAATATTGAGATATTTTTTTGTATTTATTTAAAATTCTTTCTTGAGAGAGTCTTTGATTTTTAAAAAATTGATTAATTTGTAAAAATTCCTCTCTTGTTAATTTAGCGGTTTCTAAATTCAATTTAGGATTTTGTAAAAAAGAGGCTTTTATTTTTCCAATTTGAGGACTTATTTGAGGGTATTCTTCTTTGGCTTTTTCTAAATTTTTGATAATTTCTTCTAAAGAGCGTTTATAGTTTTCTGAAGACTGATTTTGACTCTCTAAATAAGCTAGGGCTTTCTCAGTAAGAATTTCATAATAAATAGGAGTTTTAGAATATAAATTGAGAATGTGATTAAAAAGAAAATAAAATAAAAAAGCTATAAAAAGATTAATAAAAAAACAAGAACCAATTATAAAGCCTACCTTCCAATAAAGTGAGAGATTTAAAAACCAATTTAGAAAGACTTTAAGTGTATTAAATTTAAATTTTTCTTTCCAGATTCTCATAAAATCTTATATAATGAAAAATAGAAAAAAATTCAAGAAAATTACTTTATAAAATTTATAATTTTTTTAAATTCTTGTGTTCCAGCTTTTTTAAGAATTTGAAATATAACAGTTTCTGTTGTGGTGATAATTCCTCCAGCTGATTTTATTAAGTCAATTCCTGTTTCCCAGTCTAATTTTTTTCTACTACAAACTGCATCTTTAGGAAGAAATACAGTATAATTACTCATAATGAAATCTAATGAAGTTTGCCATATACAAACATGTGTTTCTATTCCTGTTAACAATATTTTTTCTCTTTTTTTTTCTTTTAAAACTTGTATAAATTTTTCTTCGCCAAAAGCACTGAAAGTAATTTTTTCAATGGGATTATAGGAAGGAAGAACTGTTTTAATTTCTTCAATGGTTGGTCCCAATCCTTTTGGATATTGTTCAGTCAATATAATAGGAATGTTTAAAATCTTTGAGACTTCAATTAAAGCGATAATATTTTTGATAACTTTATCTATAATTTCTTTTTCCATCACCTTGATAAGTTTTTCCTGCATATCAATTATTACAAGCATACTATTTTCTGAATTAATAAAATATTGTTCTATCATGCTTATTCTCCTTTATATGTTTCTTCTCTTAAAATAGGGGAAAACTCTTTAAGTGCTTTTTTAATAAGTGTATCTAATGTATCTGTATCTTCAAATACTTTATATAAGACTTTTTCTATCTCTTTACTTTGAAATCCTAAACTCATAAGACAACTTTTGGCTTCTTCAAGAAGTATTTCTTTTTCTGGAGGCAGTAAAATTCCCTTTTGGGAGGGCTTTAAAAATAAACTTTTTAAATCAAGATATAATTTTTCTGCTCTTTTTGGTCCTATTCCAGGTACTTTTGAAAGTTCCTGAATTTTTTTCTCAATAATGACCTCTCTTAAAGTTTCAGGTGAAAAAACAGAAAGTAAGTTTAATGCTAATTTTGGGCCTATTTTCGAAAGGTTATTTAGTTTAATAAAAAGTTCTCTTTCCTCTTTATTCAAAAATCCGTATATTTCTATATATTCATTTCTTCTTAATATAGGTACTACATAAAAAATAATCTCTTTTTCTAAAAAATTCTTTCTTAAAGAATCTACTAAATTTAAGGGAATTAAAAGTTCCCACCAAATAAAATTATTAGTTTGTAAAATAAGTTTATTAGGGGGATTTATTTCTTTAAGTTTTCCTTTAATTTGATACAACATTTTTTAACGATTTTGTTCCCAAGCTATTATTAAAGCAATAGCAAGAGCATCCATTTTATGAGGATCTGGATTAAAATTTTCTTTCACTTTAACAATTTTTTCCTTTATAAGTAAATTCAAAATATGAGAGAGATCTTCTTTTTTAGATTTTCCATATTGTGTAAAAAACTTTTTTATTTCTAAGGGATGATAGACTTTTATAGGGATTTGGTAGAGACCAGCTATGATTAAAACAATAGTTTGAACTTGGGCAAGTTTAGTCCCGGCCTTAGAATAAGGTTTTACAAAAACATCTTCAACTCCTATTATATCTGGTTTTATTTTCTTGACTATCTTTTTTAAGGAATTAAAAAGATAAGTGAGTTTTTCTATATCTGTTTTTAATTTATTAGTTGTAAAGGTTTCCCATGTTTTTAATTCTGGAATTTCATTTTTAATTTCTAAAAAAGCAAAAGCTAAATTATGAAGACCGGGATCAATTCCTAAAATTTTCATTTACTTAAATTTTCCATAATATTTTCTGGAATATCAAAATTGGCGTATATTTGCTGAACATCATCTAAATCATCCAAAGCTTCCATAAGTTTTAAAAGATTTGAAGCAACTGATTCATCTTTAACTGGTACAATAGATTTTGGAACCATGGTAATTTTAGCAGAAATTATTTCGATTCCTGCTGATTCAAGGGCATTTTTTACTGTTTCAAACCGAGCAGGATCAGTAATGACTTCTATTTCGCTTTCGTATTCTTTTGTATCTTCTGCCCCTTCTTCTATAGCTATTTCTAAAACTTTATCTTCGTCTTTTTTAGGAACTACTATAAGACCTTTTTGTTCAAATATCCAGGATACGGCTCCTGGTTCTGCAAGGGTTCCTCCAAATTTACTAAAGAGATGTCTTAATTCAGAAACAGTCCTTCTTCTATTGTCAGTAATAGTGTTAATCAAAATAGCAACGCCACCGGGTCCATAACCTTCAAAAATAGCTTCTTCATATTGAGTGCCTTCTTCTAAACCCAAAGCTTTTTTAATAGCTCTTTCTATATTTTCTTTTGGCATATGAGCTGCTTTGGCTGCTTGAATAGCAGCTCTTAAACGAGGATTTAAATCAGGGTTTCCACCTCCTCCTACTTTTACTGCTACTATGATTTCTTTTATAAGCTTTGTAAAAACTTGGCCTCTTTTGGCATCTTGAGCTGCTTTTTTTCTTTTTATTTGAGCCCAATGAGAATGTCCAGCCATGGGTTTCACTCCTTTTAAGGCTGGTATTTATTTAAAGTATACTTAGTCTTGTAAAAATTTCAAATTTTATTAGAATATATTTTGATTTTAAGATAGCCGAGGTGGCGGAATTGGTAGACGCGGCGGACTCAAAATCCGCTGGGGGATAACTCCGTGCGGGTTCGACTCCCGCCCTCGGCATTTAAAAACCTATTATAAATTTAGCTATAAAAAATAAAGCAATAATAAAAGTAGGAATAGAAACTTCCTTATATTTCATACATATTACCTTTAAAAATACATAACTTAATATTCCTATTGTTAACCCATTTGCTATACTAAAACTTAAGGGAATAAGAAGAATAGTAAGAAAAGCTGGAATAGCTTCAGTGAAATCATCAAAATTTATTTCCTTTATACCTGAAATCATAAAAAAACCTACTAATATAAGAGCTGGAGAAATAGCAGATAACGGTATAGATAAAAATAACGGGGAAAAGAAAAGTGCTAAAAGAAAAAACAAAGCTGTGATTACAGAAGTTAATCCCGTTCTTCCTCCCTCAGCTACTCCAGAAGCACTTTCTATATAAGAAGTAACTGTAGAAAGCCCAAAGATGGCTCCCAATGTCGTTCCTATGGCATCCACTAAAAGTCCTCTTTTAAAGGATATACTTTTTTCTGGTATATCTATCAGTTTTGCTTTGTAAGAAATACCTATTAAGGTCCCGATAGTATCAAAAATATCTACCGAAAGAAAAGTGAACATGATAATTAAAAAATCTCCTGAAAAAAGGTATTCAAAATTAAATTGAGCAAAGATGGGTAAAAAAGAAGAAGGTAAAGCTATAATTCTAAAATTTTGAAATTGGGTAACTCCTAAGGGTATCCCTATCAACGTAGTGATAATTATACCTAAAAGCAAAGCTCCTTTTATCTTAAAAAATAATAAAGCACCAGTTATAATTATCCCTAATAACCCTAAAAAAGTCTCATTTTTGGAAAGATCACCTAATTGAACCAAAACATCAGGATTTTTTATAATTATATGAGCATTTTGTAAACCTATAAAAGCTATAAAAAGACCTATTCCCACAGAGATTGCTTTTTGAATATTCTGAGGAATTGCCTTGGCTATTATTATTCTTAAGTTTGTGATAGTTAAAAAAATAAAAAGAATTCCTTCAATAAATACTGCTGTGATAGCAGTTTGCCAGGGATATCCCATTCCTAAAACAACAGTATAAGTAAAAAAAGCACATAAACCCATTCCAGGAGCTAAAGCAAAAGGAATATTTGCATAGATACCCATTATAAAGGTAGATATCATGCAAATTAAAGCTACAGAAGTAAAAATTGCTTCTTTGGGCATTCCTGTTTTTGAAAGAATAGAAGGGACAACCGCTAATACATAAGCCATGCTCATAAAAGTAGTGAAACCAGCTATGAATTCTGTTCTCCAGTCTGTATCAGATTTCTTTAAATTGAAAAAATTTTCTAACTTAGTTTTTAATAAAGAATACATTAAATTTTAATTATAAATTTTTTACTTCTTTTGTTCCATTCTGCAAATAGGAGGAATAAGAAAAGAAACGCTATTATAAAAAGAAAAGCCCCGGGATAGGTAAGATAATCAGGTAGATATATTTTTCTACCTAAATATCCTTTTTCCCATATTTTTAATATATTTAAATAATATTTACAAAGAGAGAAAGTTAAACCAAATAAAATAATTACTATTATTAATTTAATTTGTCCCTCTCCTAATTTCCAAAGAGAGCTTAATGCACAGGCATCAGCTAATACCATTCCTATACCAAATATAATTCCACCTATAAGGGAACCCCATATGAAAGTAGGATTTACATAAAAGTAAGGTTCTAAAAAGTTTTTATATTTTAAAAAGATAATCCCGATCATAGCAATAATAAGACTTAAGATAACACTTTTTAACATTAAAGATTCTCCAGAAATAAAAGGTTCACGAAAAGCATTTGCCATACAGAACCTACTTCGTTGGATAAAAAAACCAAGGATAATAGAGCTAATTAAAACTTTCTTATAATAAGGAATTTTTAAAATGAAAAAAAGAAAAATACTTAATCCAATAAGGGTTCCGATTTTTTCGATATTTTTGATATGAATATTTATTCCTCCTTTTTGAGAAAAATGTTCCGCTTCCCATATTAAATACTTTATTCCTATCAAAGTTCCTATTATAATACCAATCATCATAATAATTCCACTTGCTGATAAATTAGCTACAGAGGTGTAAAATCCTCCAATGTTGCACCCTAAAGCTAAAGTTGCTCCCAATCCCATTAATATTCCTGCAATAATACTTTTTAAAAAATCAATTTTAGAAGGAATCTTGATACTGAACTCCTTAAAAAAACAAGATGATATAAAAGCACCTATTATAATTCCCGAAATTGAAATAGAAAGTGGATGTAAAAAACCAAAATGTTTTAATCCTTCTGCGATTTCTAAAGGTATTCTGTAAAGATGTAAAAATAGAGCTAATAAAGCTAAAAAAAAACCAGTTAAGATAGGATTTGATAAATATTTATTGAAAAGATCCACCTTTTCACCTCTATTTAATTTTAAGTTTGGTTATATTATAGTATCTTTATAATAATTCTAAAAGGTGTAATTTAAAAATATGATTAAACATTTAGAAATTAGAGTAAATGGAATTGTTCAAGGAGTAGGATTTAGGCCCTTTATTTATCGTTTAGCACTGGAGAACAATATAAAAGGATATGTATTAAATGATACAGAAGGAGTTACTATTTCTGCAGAGGGGGAAGTTCACGCCCTAGAGAGATTAGTAAAGGCTATTAAAAATAATTTTCCTCCATTGGCTATTGTTCAAGAAGTAGAAATAAAAGAAAAACCAGTTAATGGTTTTAAAACCTTCTGGATTGAAAAAAGCAGAGTCACTCATAAAAAAATTACCTTTATTCCTCCAGATACCAATCTCTGTGAAGAATGTTTAAAAGAATTTTTTGATCCTGCTGATAGAAGATATCATTATCCTTTTATAGTATGCACTCATTGCGGACCGAGATTTAGTATTGTAAAGGATATTCCCTATGATAGACATAACACATCTATGGCAGAATTTATAATGTGTTCTAAATGTGAGGAAGAATATAAAGATCCTCTAAATAGAAGATTTCATACTCAGCCTACTGCCTGTCCTGATTGTGGACCTCATTTATTTTTATATAAAAACGATAGAACTCTTATTTCAAGAAATATTGAAGAAATTGCTAGGAAAGTATATGAGTATTTAAAAAAAGGACATATTATAGCTATAAAAGGAGTAGGAGGATATCATTTAGCCTGTGATGCTACTAATGATTTGGCAGTTTTAAAGTTAAGAGAAAGAAAAAGGAGACCTTTTAAACCCTTTGCTTTAATGATAGGATCAATTGAAAAGATAGAGGAATTTCTTTATCTATCTTCCAAAGAAAAAGAACTGCTTCTTTCCAAAGAAAGACCTATTGTAATTTTAAAAGAAAAAAAACCATTAGTTAGCAGATTTGTTGCTCCCCATCTTACTTATTTAGGGGTGATGTTACCTTACACCCCTTTTCAATATTTGCTTTTTTCATTAGATAAAGATTTAATTTTAATTATGACAAGTGGCAATCTTTCAGAAGAACCTATATGTTTTAATGATAATTCAGCTTTTGAAAGATTAGGTCATATCGCAGATTATTTTGTTACTTATAATAGAGAAATAATTGCTCATAGTGATGATAGTGTAATGTTTGTAATAAAGGAAACGCCAATTTTTATAAGAAGATCCAAAGGTTTTGTTCCTTCTCCTATACTAGTAAAAAAAGAATTTCCAATTCATTTATTTGCTAGCGGAGGAGATTTAAAAAATTCTTTTGCTATTGCTAAAGATAAAGTGATTATTTTAAGTCAATATTTAGGAGATTTAGAATCTCCAATTACTCAAGAAGTTTATAAATCTACAGTTTTTCATTTTTTGAAAATTTTTGATGTTAAACCAGAGGTTTTTATTTCGGATATGCATCCCAATTACTTCACTACATCTTTAACAGACAAACTTGCAGGAGATAAAATAAGAATAAAGGTTCAACATCATCATGCTCATATTGTTTCTGTTATGGCAGAATATGAAATTTATGAACCTGTTATAGGACTTGCTTTTGATGGAACTGGATTCGGAATTGATTATAAAATTTGGGGAAGTGAATTTTTTATTGCAGATATAGCCTCATTTCAAAGAGTTGGACATTTTTCTTATTTTAGACTTCCTGGTGGAGAAAAAGCTATAAAGGAAGTTTGGAGGATAGCTACCTCTCTTTTATATCAAGCTGGAATTTCCATGGATTATCTTCCCAATAAAGAAAAATATCCCTTAAAAGTAATTTTACAAATGATTGATAAAGGACTTAATTCTCCTTTTGCTTGTGGAATGGGAAGAATTTTTGATGGGATTTCAGCGCTTTTAGGAATCTGTGAAAAAATTAGTACCGAAGCTGAGGCTGCTCAAAAGCTCGAAGAATTAGCTTTTACTGCTAAAAATTATAAAAATTTAGAAATATCCTTTGAAATAAAAGAAGAAAAAATAGTAATTTCTACAGAGGATTTAATAAAAAAAATTATAGAATTAAAAGATATAGGAATACCTATAGAAGAGATTGCCCTATCTTTTCACAAAGCTATTATAGAGGTATGCGTTAAAGTAGTAGAATTGTTAAAAGAAAAATATAAAATAGAAAAAGTGGTTTTAAGTGGAGGAGCTTTTCAAAATAGAATACTTTTAAAAGGTATATGGGAAGCTCTTGAAAAAAGGAATTTTAAGGTATTTATTCCTCAGAAAATTCCTCTTAATGATGGTGGAATTGCTTTAGGACAAATTATAATTGGTAGAGAAATTTTACAAAAATGAAAAAGAATTATTTTCTTCTATCTATAAAATAAGTACTTCCTTCTATCCCTTTTACAACTTTTTTGATTTCTGCTAATCTTCCTGAAATTTCTCCTATATGCTTAAATTTTCCTTTTACAACTGGAACTATACTAATAGAAAGAGTTGGAATGGGAATTTTTGAAATATTTCCAATCCTATCAACAGAGACAAAATATCCCTTTTCTCTATCATTTGGATTTAAAAAAGTAGGAGCAAGTGTATCAAAGCGTTTTATAATTTCCTTAGAAATAGTTTCAACCTTTTCTAAAGGAACAATAAAAACAAAATCATCTCCTCCAATATGGCCTATAAAATAATCTTCCCTGGAAAAATCAGAAATAGTAGTAGTTAAAATTTTTGCTACAGTTTTTATCATTTCATCACCATGACTAAAACCATAGGCATCATTATAAGCCTTAAAATTGTCTAAATCTACATAAGCTACGGCATAAGGTTTATATCTATCTAAAATTCTTTCTATTGCTCTATAAATAGATGTATTTCCAGGAAGACCTGTTAAAGGGTTATTATCTGAAATTCTTTCCAGCCTATGAAAAGCGTATTCAATTCTTACGAAAACTTCATCAATTTTATCCTTAAGGAAGACAAAATCATCACCCCATTCTGAAGTTGAAATTAGCCATTCCAAATCAAAATGATCTAATATAAGGATTAACGGAATATTAAACATATTAAATTTTTTCTTGAGTTCTACTAAGTTTTTCAGTCCTTCTGGATTTTTATGATAGTAATATATAACCATAGAAGGTGGGTCAAAAAGAATAGCAGAGAGAAATTTTTTAAAACTGTAAAAAGATTTTAATTTATATTTCTCCTTTAAAAAATAAATTAGCTCTTGTTTCCATTTGGTAAAAAATTTATCTTTTTTTAAGAAGGCATAAATAATCTTTTTAGGTAAGTACATATTATAATTTCCAAGTTTTTAACCAATTTTAAATATCTTTTCTTAATTCTTCGGTAAAAAATTTGAGTTCATAAAGTTTTGGTTCTAATTTAAGAAAAACTTCTCTTATTTCTAAGAGGTTAAAATTTAAAAGTTTTAAAGCTTTTTGTTCTAAAGGTGGGACTTTATTATATAAAGAATCTCCATAGCCTCTTGCATGAATTAAAACATTAGCAAGATGAATTAAAGCTGATTCTTTTTTGAAATCTTTAGCTTTTTCGAGTTCATGATGAGCTTCTACTGCCTCAATGAGTCTATCAGGAAGATTCCAAATTCTCATTAAAAAAGCTCCTATTTCTGCATGATCTAGCCCAAAAATCTCCTTTTCAGCTAAGAGAGGAGATTTACCATCTTGAACAAGTTCCTCTATTTTTTTATATTCCTCTTTAAAGCTTACCTTTTCTATAATTTTACCAAGATCATGTAAAAGTCCTGCTGTAGCCACTTCTTGAGGATCT
The DNA here is from genome assembly GCA_964412755.1 of uncultured Thermodesulfatator sp. GTDB lineage: Bacteria > Desulfobacterota > Thermodesulfobacteria > Thermodesulfobacteriales > Thermodesulfobacteriaceae > Thermodesulfobacterium. The sequence continues at coordinate 58,329 of CAYPPW010000002.1, read as the reverse complement.
TTTATTTCTAATTTTTCCGCTAAAATTCTTGCACAAGTAGCAACTCCTACTGAGTGTTCCCAAAGTTTAACATCTTCCTTATATATGATATCAAAAATAGAGGAAGTAATAATTAAAATTTTAATTATATTTACTCCCAGAAACATAAGAGCATTTTGGACTGTACTGATTCTTTTGGGAAATCCATAAAAAGCAGAATTAGCTAATCTTAAAATTTTACTAGTAATAACTTGGTCTTTTTCAATTAACTCAGCAATCTGATTAAGAGAAGTTTCCTCATTTTCAATCAATTTATTAAGTCTTTGAACAATTGGTGGGAGTGTAGGAAGTCCTTCTAACCGTCTAAGTTTTTTCTTTACAATTTTTCTTTTTTCAGAAATATCTAAATCCATATTTATCAATTTTTTAAAGTTCTTGTGTTTCCTCACTTTCCTTATATTTTTCTTTTAAAAATTCTTTAAGAATTCTTTTTATTTCAAGTAAGTTTTCATCAGTTACACCCTCAAATCTCTCTTCCAGTTCCTTTAATTCAACTTCTAATGATTTTTCCCAGGGTAAAGAAACAGGATTTCCTTCTACAGTAATAAAATTTACCCCAAGTTCTTCAAATCTTTTAATATGTTCTTCTGTAAGCTCTACTCCTTTTCCACACAAAACTCTGCCATTAGCATCAATTACCTCTTCGTAAGTTTTCATACCAGGTTTTATATAATATATAGGAAGTCTTTGCATATTTTATTTCAAATTATTTTATTTAAACTATATTCAATAATTCCTTCGGCTCCTAATTCTAAAAGTTTAGGAACAAGTTCCCTAACTTCTTTTTCAGAAACTACGACTTCTAAAGCGTACCATTTTTTTTGATAAAGTGGTGAGATTGTGGGGGAGGTGATACTTGGAAGAATTTTAACTATTTTTTCAAGACTTTCTTCAGGAACATTCATTTTTAGTCCCACTTTTTTGTAAGCATTTAAAGCACCCTTTAAAAGAATCGCAATTTGTTGTATTTTCTTTCTTTTCCATTCATCTTGCCAAGCTAATTCATTAGCAATTAGTTGTGGATAAGTAACTAAAAGTTCTTGAATAATTTTAAGGCCATGAGCTCTTATTGTAGTGCCAGTTTCTGTAACCTCTACGATTGCATCTGAAAGTCCTTGAACTACTTTTGCTTCTGTAGCTCCCCAAGAATAATTTACTTCTACAGGGATTCCTTTTTGTTGGAAAAATTTTCTTGTAAAATTGACAAGTTCTGTACTTATTTTTTTATTTTTTAAATCCTCTAATTTCTCTATTTGTGAGTCTTCTTTGACTGCAAGAACCCATCTAGCTGGTCTTTTACTTATTTTAGAATATATAAGATCTTCTACAATTATTACTTTAGATTCATTTTCTAAAATCCAATCCTTGCCTGTAATTCCTGCATCAAGGATTCCTGCTTCAACATATTTACTCATTTCTTGAGGTCTACAAATTACCATCTCAAGCTCAAGATCGTCAACTTCTGGAAAATAGTTTCGGTGATGAACTTCTATACTCCAACCCGCCTTTTCAAATAATTCAATGGTGGCTTTTTCTAAACTTCCCTTAGGAATTCCAAATTTAAGCTTTTCCATAAACTTCCTCCGGATGATAAATTTTTTCTTCTATAATTTTTAATTCGTTATTTTCCAATTTTCGATAAAAACAACTCATATAACCTTCGTGACAAACAGGTCCTTTAGGTTCCGCCTTAATAAGAATAGTATCTTCATCACAATCTACATATATTTCTCTGACAACTAAGTAATTTCCTGAGGTTTCTCCCTTAAGCCAAAGTTTATTTCTTGTTCTACTGTAAAAATGCACTAAGTTAGTTTGAAGAGTTTTTTCCCAAGCAGATTCATTAATAAAGCCAAGCATTAAAACCTTCCCGGTTTTATAATCTTGAATAATAGCCGGCACTAAATTTCCTCCTTTTTCAAAATTTGGTTTATACATCTTTTAAGTCCTCCAACAAACTTTTTAATTTTTTTTCTGGGTCTTTGCTTTTTACCAGAGAAGTTCCTATTAATACTCCTTTAAATCCTAATTTCTTAATTTCTTTAAGCTCTTTAGAATTATTATAACCACTTTCTGCGATTACTGGAATATTTTTGGGAATTAAGGGGAAAATTTTAATACTCTGATTGAGGTTTACTTTAAAAGTACCTAAATTCCTATTATTTATTCCTATTATTTTAGCTCCTGCTGAGAGAGCCTTTTCAAGTTCTTCTTCATTATGAATTTCTACCAAAGAGGAAATGTCTAATTTATTAGCATATTTAATTAATTCTGAAAGTTCATCTTTAGATAAAATAGAAGCTATTAATAAAATTGCATCAGCTCCAAAAGCTTTTGCTTCTTCTATTTGAACAGGATCAAAAATGAAATCTTTTCTTAAAATAGGTAGATTAGTATTCACTCTGATAGTAGCTAAATATTCTAAAGATCCTTTAAAATACACCTCTTCTGTAATTACAGAAATAGCTTTTGCACCCCCTTTTTCATATGCCCTTAATAAAAATATGGGATTAAAATCTGATCTTAAATCCCCTTTTAAAGGACTTGCTCTTTTTATTTCAGCAATTACTGTAAAATTTTGCTTTAATAGATAATTCTTAAAATTTATGGGAGTTCTTTCCCAAAATGGTCTGAAATAAAGGCCTCTTTCTTTTCTCTTAAGTATTTCATAATATTTTTCTATTAAAATTTGATTCAAAATCCGGTTGATTTTAGAATTTTCCATATTAATTTTATAAAAATTTTTCATCTATTTTAAACTGTAGAAAAATTTTTAAAAGATGTTAATATCTTGTAAAATTTGAAGGAGGAAGATGTATGAAAAGAACATATCAGCCTAGTAAAATAAAAATGAAAAGAAGACACGGGTTTAGAGCAAGGATGAAAACACGTTCAGGTAGAAAGATCCTTAAAAATAGGAGGAAAAAGGGACGCTGGCGTCTAACAGTTTAATGAAAAAAGAAGGTTTTTCTAAAAAGGAAAGATTAAAAAAAGATAAAGATTTTCAAGCAGTATTTAAAGAAGGCCAAAAACTTTGGATAAATTCGGTTTTATTAATAATATATAAACTAAATAACTTAAATTACAGAAGGTTAGGAATAGTAGTTTCTAAAAAAATTAAAAAAGCTACACAAAGAAATAAAGTAAAAAGATGGATAAGAGAACTATTTAGAAAAAATAAAGAATGTTTTCCTAAAAATTGTGATATAATAATTATTCCTCATCCGAATTTACTAAATTTAGATTATAATAAACTGGAAAGCATGGTAAAAGAAAAAATTCTTTCTTTAAAAGTAGAGACTTCTTTCAATGATAAAAAGGCTGATAATTAAATTTATTGAATTCTATCAAAGATTTATTTCGCCTTTTATTTCTATATATTTAGGATATAATTGCAAATTTTACCCATCTTGTAGTGAATATACAAAACAAGCTATTAAAAAATATGGAGTCCTTAAGGGATCCTTTTTAGGGTTAAAAAGAATTTTAAGATGTCACCCCTTTTCTCAAGGTGGATATGATCCAATTTACCCAAATGGAATTAAAAGGGAGGAAGTATTTTAATGGAAAAAAGGGCCTTATTAGCTATTGTATTATCTTTGGGAGTTATTCTTTTCTTTAATTATCTTTATATGAAACTTTTTTCTAGTTCAAAATATGAAAATATAAGATCTTATAAAGAATTTCAAGTTCAAAAAATAGAAAAAGAAGAGGTAAGTAAAGATTTATTGAAAGATCAAAAATCTTCAGAAATAAAAGAAAAATACAAAATTTTGGAAGAGGGATCTCAAATTTATTGGATAAATTCTCCTAAATATACCGCTACCCTTTCTTCATTGGGAGTAAGATTTGAAACCTTTACATTAAAGAATTATGCTAAAAAAAGGGGGGAAAAAGAAGAAATAAACCTGGTTTCTGGAGCACCTGAATCCTTACCTTTAGAGATTTATTTAGAATCCTCTCCTGAGGTAGCTATTATTAATTATCAAGGACCCGAAAAAACTAATTATATATTTGAAAAAGGAGATACGGAATATCTGGTTTTTAGAACTACTTTTAAAGAGCTTCTCCTAGAAAAAAAATTAATTTTTAAGAAAGATTCTTATTTTATAGATATGAACTTTAAAGTTTTAAATTTAGGTAAAGTTCCTGTTAAAGATAGAGTTCTTTTAAGAGGTGCTTTTTCTCCCTTTGCGGATGGCACCAAATATGTATTTAAAGGTCCTTTTTATTATACTAATCATTTAAATGAGGTAAAAATAAAAAATGAATTAGAAGAATATTCTGGATTTTTAAAATATCTTGGATATGAAGATACTTATTTTATAGTAGCTTTAATTCCTGATAATTTAGGTAATATTAACTATAGAGCCACTTTTCGAAACCTAAATAAAAATTTACAAGAATTTATATTATGGCTTCCTCCTTTTGAATTAGCTCCGCAACAAGAGATAACTTATAAATTTAAGGTTTATATGGGTCCCAAAAAAATAGAAGAGATGAAAAAAGAATATCCGCTTTTAGGAAAAGCTCTTTATTTTGGTATCTTTGATTTTATTGCTAAACCTTTACTTTATACCCTAAAGTTTATTCACAAGTTTACAGGTAATTTTGGATGGGATATTATTTTTATTACGATTGTTTTAAGAATATTTTTCTTCCCTTTAAATCATATGAGTTATAAAAGTATGAAAAAAATGCAAGAAATTCAGCCTATCATTCAAAAACTTAGAGAAAAATATAAAGACGATCCTCAAACACTAAACAAAGAACTTATGAATATTTATAAAACTTATAAAATTAATCCTTTTTCTGGGTGTTTACCCATTCTTATTCAAATTCCTATATTTATAGCTATGTATAAAGTATTACTTATGGCAATTGAGTTAAGACATGCTCCTTTTTGGTTATGGATTAGTGACTTAAGTGCTCCTGAAAGATTTTATGGGATACCTCTTCTTACAATTTTAATGGGTGTTTCTATGTTTGTTCAACAAAAACTTTCTCCTCCTTCTACAGATCCTTTACAAAATAAAATAATGCTCTTACTTCCTCTGATTTTTATCATTCTTTTTATGAATTTTCCTTCAGGATTAGTATTATATTGGTTTGTTAACAATATTTTGTCTATTATTCAACAAATTTTTACTCTTAGATTAGCTAAAAAATAATTTAAGAGGTGGAAGCTATGATAGAAAAAGAATTAGAAGGGAAAAGTTTAGATCAATTGGTTGAAACTGCTTGTCAGGAATTAGGTTGCATCCCACAAGATTTAGAAATAGAAATTCTTGAATACAATACAAGTTCAAGTCTTTTAGGTATTTCAGGAAAAAAAATTAAAATCAAAGCCAAGATAAAATCTGACAAAATATTATCAGAAAGAGCAAACAAAGCCTTGATGTTTCTTAAAGACCTTCTTAATTATGCTGGGTTTAATGTGGAAACCAAGGTTAATCTTTTAAAAGATCAAATGCAAGTTGAAATTTTATTCTCAGGAGAAGATATAAAGTATTTAATTGAAAATGGAGCAGAGCCTCTTTCAGCATTAGAATTTTTAACTAATAAAGTAGTAGCTAAAGCTTTGGGAGTTGGACCTAAAATTATTCTTAAACCACAGGGAATTGATATTGAAAAAGAAAAAAAACTTGTAAATGCTGTAAAAAGAGCAATTGAAAAAGTAAAAACTACTAGGGAATCTCAAGTTATAAAAGTTGGTTCACAAAGAGAACAAAAAATTGTAACTAATATTCTTAAGCAAGAGGAAAAAAACATAAGTTATACCATAGAAGGAGAAGGGAGGCAAAAAAGAATAATACTAAACTGGAAAGAATAATTGCAACTTCGGCTTTATCCTGAAGATACTATAGCTGCTATTGCTACTCCTCCTGGTAAGGGTGCTATAGGTGTTATTAAAATAAGTGGAGAATTAAGTCTTTCTATATTAAAAAAGGTTTTTCATCCTGTAAAACCAAGAGAAAGTTTTGAGTCTCACAGACTTTATTATGGTTTTATTGTAGATCCAAGAGATAATAAGATAATAGATGAAGTTCTTGTAGTATATATGAAAAAACCAAAAACTTATACCCGAGAGGACGTAGTGGAAATATATGCCCATAGTGGATATTATATTCTTAAAAAGATTTTAGAAATAGTTCTTCTTTGTGGAGCAAGACCTGCTGAACCAGGAGAGTTTACTTTAAGAGCTTATCTTAACGGAAGAATAGATCTATCTCAAGCAGAAGCTATTCAAGAGATTGTATCAGCCAAAACAGAAACAGCCTTAAATTTAGCTATTAATACTTTAATGGGTAGACTTTCTGAAAAAGTAAACTTATTAAAAAATGAACTTTTAGAAATATTAGTACAAATTGAAAGTGCTATAGATTTTCCAGAAGAAGATATTGAGATAATGGAACCTGAAAAACTTTCAAAAAAAATTGAAGAAAGAATTTTACCTGTTATTGAAAACCTTATAAAAAATTATGAAGAAGGAAGAATATATAAAGAGGGAATTAGTTTAGTAATAGCTGGTAAACCTAATGTAGGAAAGTCTTCCTTAATGAATGCACTTTTAAAAGAAGAAAGAGCTATTGTGACTCCTATTCCTGGCACCACAAGAGATTTTTTAGAGGAGGAAGCAAATATTGAGGGTCTTCCCGTTAAGCTTATAGATACAGCAGGACTAAGAGAGACAGAAGATCTCGTAGAAAGAATAGGAGTAGAAAGAGCAAAGAAAAAATTTAAAGAAGCTGATTTAATTCTTTTTATGGTAGATGTAAGTGAAAAACCATCAGAACAAGATTATAAAATATATCAGGAAATAAAAGAATTTCCTCATCTTGTATTATTGAATAAAATAGATATCAAACCTAACTATTTAGAAGAATGGAACGAATTTATTTCTAAATGGGGAGTTGATGAAACTTTAGAAATTTCTGTAATAGAGGGTACTAATTTAGAAATACTTAATAAAAAAATATTTGAAAAAATAACTTCAGAAAAAGGAGTTATAGTACCTGAGATTGTTCCTAATTTGAGACAAAAAATAGCTCTTGAAAATGCAAAAAGCTATCTTTTGAATACCTTAGCAGAACTTTCCAAACCTAATCCTTTACCAGAGTTAGTAGCTGTGGAAATAAGAGCTGCAATTTCAAGTCTATCTGAAATAATAGGAGAGATAACTACAGAAGATCTTTTGACCCAAATTTTTTCTACTTTTTGTATTGGTAAATAAGAAAAAGAATTGATGAAAAAAGGGATAATTTTAAGTTTAGCAGGATTTGATCCTACTGGTTCTGCTGGAATCCTTGCAGATATTAAAGTTTTTTCTCTTTTTGGGCTGAAAGGGGCCGGGGTTCCTACCACCCTTACCCTTCAAAACACTTCTATCTTTGAGAAATGGGATCCTGTTGATTCTTATTATTTAAAAAGAGCTTTAGAACTTCTTTTTTCAGATTTACCTGTTTTGGGGATTAAAATAGGAATGATAGGGACTTTACAAAATATAAAAATAATTGCAGAAATAATTAAAAGAGAAAGGAAAAAAATTTCCTGGATAATATTAGATCCTGTCTTAACAGCAACTTTAAATTTCCCGCTTTTTTCTTCTGATGGATTTTTAGAGGCATTAAAAAATGAAATTTTTCCTTATTTAGATATTATTACTCCTAATGTAAAAGAAGCTGAGGTTTTAACTCAAAAAGAGATAAAAAATAAACTTCATCTTTTTGAGATTGCAAAGGAACTTTTATCTTATGGAATAAAAGCAGTTATTATTAAGGGATGGGAAAGAAAATATTTTATATGGGACTTTTTTTATTCTTCCAAAGGAGATTATATCTTTTTAAAAAAGAAAAAAATTCAAGGTACCTTTCACGGAACAGGTTGTGTCTTTTCTTCAGCACTTCTTTCTTATTTGGTGAAGGGATATGAACCTCAAATTGCCTTTAAAAAAGCTAAAAATTGGGTATACTTAAACCTTAAAAAAGTGTTGCAAGAAAGAATAGGAGGAAGGATATGGCTATTTCTATAGAAGAGGTATATAAAATTGCTCATTTGTGTAGACTTGAACTTGATGAAAAGGAAGCTCAAATTTTTTCTAATGAGCTTTCAAGAATTTTGGATTATTTTAAAAAACTTCAATTGCTTGATACAGAGAAAATACCACCTACCTTTCATGCTTTAAGAATTAAAACACCTTTTAGAGAAGATGAACCTAAAGAATTTCCTTATATAGAAGATATTCTGAAAAATGCTCCTCAGCTTTATGAGAAAATGATACTTGTTCCAAAGGTAGTTAAAACAAAATAAATTTTTAAGGTTTAAAAGAGATGGATTTGGCTGAACTTAATATTATTAGAGCTTTGGAACTTTTAGAAAAAGGAAAAATTTCAAGTGAGGAATTAGTAAAAGAAACCATAAATCAGATTAAAAAATTGGATCCCAAGATAAAAGCTTTTTTATATATAAATGAAGAGGTAGCTCTAACTTTAAGTAAACAGGCAGATGAAAAAAGGAAAAAGGGGGAAGGGGGAAAACTTTTAGGTATCCCCATTTCTATAAAAGACAATATTTGTATAAAAGGATTTCCCACTACTTGTGCCTCTAAAATATTACAAAATTTTGTTGCACCTTATTCGGCAGAAGTTTGTGAAAGGCTTAGTAAAGAAGGGGCGATTTTTATTGGGAAAACTAATATGGATGAATTTGCCATGGGATCCTCTACTGAAAATTCAGGCTTTTTTCCTACACATAATCCCTGGGATTTAGAAAGAGTCCCAGGTGGTTCATCAGGTGGATCTGCTGCAGCAGTAGCAAGTAGAATGGGATTAGGTTCCTTAGGATCAGATACAGGTGGCTCTATAAGACAACCTGCTGCTTTTTGTGGCGTAGTAGGAATGAAACCTACTTATGGACTTGTTTCTCGGTTTGGTCTTGTTGCTTTTGCTTCTTCTCTTGACCAGATTGGTCCTTTTGCAACTACTGTAGAAGATACTGCTTATTTACTTCAAATAATTGCAGGATACGATCCAAAAGATTCAACCTCAGCTCCTATACAAATTCCTGATTATATAAAGTTTATAAGAGAAAATGAAAAAACCTGTTATAAAATAGGGCTTCCAAAAGAATATTTTGAAGGTGAAATAGATCAAGAAATGACTAAGATTTTGGGAGAAGTGATAGAAAGACTTAAAAAAAAGCATAAGATAACACAAATTAGTTTACCCCATACTGAATATGCAGTAGCAACTTATTACATAATTGCTCCTGCTGAGGCATCATCAAATCTTGCACGCTATGACGGAGTAAAGTATGGATTTAGAGCAGAGGCAAAGAGTTTGATAGAAATGTATAAAAAAACCAGAGCCTATGGATTTGGTAAGGAAGTAAAAAGAAGAATCATGCTTGGAACTTATGCATTATCTGCAGGTTATTATGATGCATTTTATCTAAAGGCATCCAAAGTTAGAACTCTTATTTTACAAGATTTTCTTAATGCTTTTAAAGAAATAGATTTAATTTTAACTCCTGTTACTCCTACTCCACCTTTTAAAATAGGAGAAAAGATTTTTGATCCTTTACAAATGTATCTTTCTGATATATTTACTATCCCGGTAAATTTAGCTGGTGTGCCAGGGATAAGTGTTCCGGTAGGACTTACTTCTAACAATCTTCCAGTGGGAATTCAAATAATAGGCCCGCATTTTAAAGATGAATTAGTATTAAGCCTTGCTTATCAGATAGAAAAGGAACTTGACTTAAGACTTGTTCCACCTATAGTAAATACTGGTTAGTGATGAAAAAAAAAGCTTTAGGTAAAGGTCTTGCAGATTTAATTCCAGGAATTGAAGAAGAAGGCTTTAGGCTTCTTCTTATAGACAAAATTTTGCCTTCTCCTTTTCAACCAAGATTTAGTTTTAAAGAAGATGAAGAATTTAATCACTTAGTTAAGTCTGTAAAAGAAAAAGGGATCTTACAGCCTATTTTAGTAAGAGAAAAGGCTGAAGGATTATACGAATGTATAGCAGGGGAGCGGAGACTAGAAGCAGCTAAAAAAGCAGGTTTAAAGGAAATCCCGGTTATTGTGAAGAAATTTTCAGATGAAGAAGCTTTTTTGGTAACTCTTATTGAAAATCTTCAAAGAAAGAATTTAAATCCTATTGAAGAAGCTTTTGGTTATAAGAATCTTATTGAAAAATTTGGTTATACTCAAGAGCAAATAGCAGAAAAAGTAGGAAAGGATAGATCAACCGTAACTAATCTTTTAAGACTTTTAAAACTTCCTACCCTTATTCAACAAGATCTAATAGAAGAAAGACTTACTGTAGGTCATGCTAAAGCTTTACTTTCACTTGATTCGGAAGAAAAACAAATATCTTTAAGAAACCTTATTTTGCAAAAAGGACTTTCAGTAAGAGAAACAGAAAAATTAATAACCCGTTTACAAAAAGAAAATATTCATAAAAGAAAAAAAGAACCTGATCCAGATTTAGTTTTTCTTTCCCAAGAACTTAGTAAGCTGGTTGGAGCAAAGGTAGAAGTTAAAATGAAAAAAAGAAAACCTCTTTTTATATTTTCTTTTGAGGAATTAGAAGAAGCAGAAAAATTTGTTGAAAGATTAAAGAAGCTATATTCTTTATAACCTTGTTTTTTATTTAAGAGTTCTTATTTTTTAAATCACAAAAGTTTTAAGAGGGTAATCATGCGAATCGCTCAAGTTGCTCCCCTTTATGAAAGTGTTCCGCCTAAACTTTATGGAGGAACTGAAAGAGTTGTTTCTTACTTAACAGAAGAACTTGTTAAAATGGGGCATGAGGTGGTTCTTTTTGCAAGTGGTGATTCTAAAACTAAAGCTAAATTAATTTCTATATGTCCACATTCTCTAAGACTTGATAAAAATTGTAAGGATTCATTAATTTGGCATCTTTATATGATAGAAGAAGTTTTTAAAAGAATTGATTTTTTTGACATCGTTCATTTTCACATAGAATATTTACATTTACCTTTAGCTAGTAAATATAAATTTACTTTTCTTACCACCCTTCATGGAAGACTTGATCTTCCTGAATATGTTCCATTTTTTAAAAAATTTAAAGATTTTCCTTTTGTTTCTATTTCCAATGCTCAGAGGAAACCTCTTCCCTGGTTAAATTGGCAAGCTACAGTTTATCATGGACTTCCTGAAAATTTATATAAATTTTATCCAGCTGAAGGTAAATATCTTGCATTTTTAGGAAGAATTTCTCCTGAAAAAAGACCAGATAGAGCTATTGAAATTGCCGAAAAATTTGGTATGAAATTAAAAATTGCTGCAAAGGTAGATAAAGCAGATGAGGTATATTTTAAAGAGTTTATTAAACCTATGCTTAAAAATTCTTGGGTAGAATATATTGGAGAAATTGGAGAAAAAGAAAAAAATGAATTTTTAGGTAATGCATATGCATTAATTTTTCCTATTGATTGGCCTGAGCCTTTTGGATTAGTTATGATAGAAGCCTTAGCTTGTGGTACACCTGTTGTAGCTTGGAATTGTGGTTCTGTCCCAGAAATAATAGAAGAGGGGAAAAACGGGTTTATTGTTAAAAGTATAAAAGAAGCTGTAGAGGCTTTAGATAAAATAAAAAAAATAGATAGAAAAAATTGTAGAAAAAGTTTTGAAACAAGGTTTACGTCTAAAAGAATGGCTCAAGAATATCTTAAAATTTATCAAAACTTAATTCAAAAAGAAGTTTTTGTCAAAGCAATATAAAATTTTTAAGATATGAAAAAAAATACCTCCTTTTTTGAAACTTATACCTTAAAACATGAGGAAAGTTTTGCTATTTTTAATTCTTTTGGAAATATAGATATTAATTTAAATCCAGAAGAAGGAATTTATTATAAAGGAACTCGTTTTCTTTCCACTTTAAAACTTTCTATTTATGATCAAATGCCTATCCTTTTAAGTGCTTCTGTTAAGGAAGATAATTCTCTTTTTATAGCGGATTTGACCAACCCTCATATTTCAAATAGAGAAACTATTATTCCAGAAGGAAATATTCATATATTTCGAATGAAATTTTTATATGAGAATTGTTGCTATGAGAAAATAAGAATTAAAAATTTTTATTTTTTTCCTGTGAAACTAGAAATAAGGTTTTATTTGGAAAATGACTTTGCAGACGTCTTTGAAGTAAGAGGATATAAAAGAGAAAAAAAAGGACAAATTTTAAGTCCTCAAATAAACAAAAATAAAATAAAATTTATTTATAAAGGTCTTGATAATATATTAAGAATTACTGAGATTTCTTTTTCTCCACCTTCAGAAGAAATTCATGAGAATTGTGTTGTTTATGAATTAAAACTTAATCCAAAAGAGAGTTTTTCTCTTTATTTAATTATTAAATGTGTAATAGAAAATGAGAATTTGCCTGTGTATTCTTATACAAAAGCTTTGTATTATATAAAAAAGCGGTTAAAAGATTGGGAGGAAAACAGTTGTAAAATTTATACCTCTAATGAGCAATTTAATCAATGGATAAAACGCTCGTGGGCAGATATTGTAATGCTTACTACTTATACACCCTTTGGTCCATATCCTTATGCAGGTATTCCTTGGTTTAATACTATTTTCGGAAGAGATGGAATAATAACAGCTTTAGAATGTCTTTGGATCGAGCCTTCTATTGCTAAAGGGACATTATCCTTTTTAGTATCTACCCAAGCTCAGGAGGTAAATCCAGACCAAGATGCGCAACCAGGTAAAATTATTCATGAAATCCGAAAAGGAGAAATGGCAGAAACTGGAGAAATACCTTATGCTAAATATTATGGAAGTGTAGATTCTACCCCTCTTTTTGTGATTTTAGCAAGTAAATATTTTGAAAGGACAGGAGATTTGGAATTTATTAAAAGTATATGGAAAAATATTGTAAAAGCTATTTTATGGATAGATGAATACGGGGACTTAGACAAAGATGGTTTTGTGGAGTATTTTCCTTCCAAAAGAGGTCTGATTAATAAAGGATGGAAAGATTCTGAAGATAGCGTGTTTTATGAAGATGGTAAACTTGCTAAGCCTCCTATTGCTTTAGTTGAAATTCAAGGATATGTATATAAAGCTAAAAGGGAAGGGGCAAAATTAGCAAGAATTTTGGGGGAAAAAGAATTAGCTTTAAAATGGGAAAAATCAGCTGAAAAGCTAAAAGAACTCATTGAAGAAAAATTTTGGTGTGAAGAAATAAAATGTTTTGCTCTTGCTTTAGATGGGGATAAAAACTTATGTAAAGTAAGAGCTAGTAATGCAGGACATCTTCTTTTCACAAAAGCTATAAGTGTTTCTAAAGCTCGCATTCTTACTTCTTTATTTTTTGAAAAACATTTTTTTTCAGGCTGGGGCATAAGAACTCTTTCTTCGCTGGAAAAAAGATATAATCCCCTCTCATATCATAATGGATCTGTTTGGCCTCATGATAATGCTTTAATAGCCTTTGGACTTTCTTTATACGGATTTAAAGAAGAGGCTTTAAAAATTCTTAAGTCTCTTTTTGAAGCCAGTACTTTTTTTAAACTTCATAGAATTCCAGAACTATTTTGTGGATTTGAAAGAAGACCTAACGAAGGACCTACTCATTATCCTGTTGCTTGTCATCCTCAAGCTTGGTCTGCTGGAGCTGTTTTTTTAATTCTTCAAGGCTGCTTGGGACTTTCTTTTGAAAAAAATGAAATTCGTTTCAAATATCCAACACTTCCCGAATTTTTAGATGAAATTTGGATAAGAGATTTAAGGGTAAAAGGAGGAAAAGTAGATTTATATTTAAAAAAATATAGAGAAGATGTAGTGGTAAATGTTATTAAAAAAGAAGGGGAAGTAAAAATTTTAGTTGAAAAATAATATAAATAATCTAATTTTCCGCTCAAAATAAAAAACACTCGTTTAGGGAAACTTTTACCTACTTTAAAATTCTTTTTTTAATTTTCTTGAGAGTAATCTTTTTAAGGAGTTTTGTGGAGTTTCTCCTTCATACAAGACTTTATAAACTTCTTCACAAATGGGAAGTTCTATATCTAATTTTTTAGAGAGTTTTTTAACTACTTTGGTAGTTTTAACTCCTTCAGCAACCTGTCGGAGTTCAGTTAAGATGGTTTCTAATTTTTCACCCTTTCCAAGTTTATAGCCTACTTGATAATTTCTTGAAAGAGATCCTGTACAAGTTAAAACCAGATCTCCTACTCCAGCAAGTCCGTAAAAGGTATGTATATTTCCTCCAAGCTTTGTACCCAAACGGATTATTTCTATGAGACCTCTTGTAATAAGACTTGCTCTAGCATTGAGACCAAGTCCCAATCCATCACTAATTCCGGAAGCAATGGCGATTATATTTTTTAATGCACCCCCAATTTCTACTCCTACTGGGTCATTACTTCGATAAACCCTAAAATAGGAAATTGCTAATAGTTCTTGGATTTTTTTTGTTTCTTCATCGGATTCTCCAGCTAAAACTACAGCAGTAGGAAGTCTCAATGCGACCTCTTTAGCAAATGAAGGTCCACCTAAAGCAAAAATTTTACAATTTTTAGGTAATTCCTCTTTTAAAATATTAAAAGGGGTTTTTTCTGTTTCTAAATCAAATCCCTTTATCCCGGAGATATGATAAGGTATTTTTTCTGCATAATTTTTATATTTTTTTAGAACTTCTTTTAAGGCAAATGAAGGAATAGCCCATATTACTGCCTGAGAGTTTTTAAAAGCATTTTCTGGATCTAATTCAGCTTTGACTTTCTTTGGAAGTTTGATTCCAGGCAAATAAAAGGGGTTTTCCTTTTCTTTATTTATAGCTTCATAAATAGCAGTGCGTCTTACTAAAATATAAGTTTCTATTTCTTTTTCTCCTAAAATTTTTGCAAGAGCCGTGCCCCAGCTTCCACCACCCACTACTACAAGTTTCATTCAAATTCTCCATTTACAAACTGATAAAAGCAGTTTAAAATTTTTTAAAAGATTTTCAACTCCTTATAGGTATGGAGTATAAAAATTTACAAGAAAAAAGAGAAAAATATAAAAAATTATTGGAAATTTCACTTAATAGAATTGTAGAAAAACTCAAAGAAAAAGTAGAGAAAATAATTTTAATTGGATCCTATATTAAAAGAAAAGATCTTTTTACAGATTTGGATATTATCGTTATAATGGATACTGATAAACCGTTTTTAGATAGAGTAAAAGAGATATATTCCCTTTTGGAATTACCTGTAGATGCTGATATTTTATGTTATACACCTTTAGAATATTTGCAACTTAGGCAAAAAAAATTGTTTAAACAAATAGAAAAAGAAGGAATAATATTATATGAGAAGAAATCCAATTGAAGAAGGAAAACGTTGGCTTGAGCAAGCAAAAGAAGATTTAAAGTGGGCAAAATATCTTGCTAAAGAAGGAGGTTATTATTTGGTATGTTTTCTTGCTCAACAAATAGGGGAAAAGGCCCTTAAAGCTTATTTATATGCACAGGGAGAAGAAATAGTGATCGGGCATTCTATTGCCCGATTATGTAGTGTAGCAGGAGAATATGATAAAGAGTTTTCATTAAAATTCTACAAGATATCCTAATTGTTTACCAGATGATATACCTGCAAAAATTTATAATGATAAAGTAGCTCAAGAGGCTATAGAACTTGCTGAAGAAATTATTAGTTTTGTTGAGAGTAAAATATTTAAAAATTTTTTAAGGAATTAAGTACTTTTGCATTTTTTGAGGTACCCACCATTTTTCTATATTATATCCTATTCCTATAGGTGCAGGTTTAATTCCATAAAATCTTTTATGAATAGCTTCTAAATTCATAGGAATATAAAGAAAATTATAAGGCTGATCTTCAGCTAATATCTCTTGAATTTTATAATAAATTTCTTTTCTTTTTTCTTTATCCAAAGTATATCTTCCTTTTTCTAAAAGTTCATCAAGTTCTGGATTACAATATCCTATAAAATTTAATCCAGGAGGTTTAGTTTTAGAACAATGAAAGATATCATATAAATCTGGATCAGGTCCAGTTGACCAACCTAAAATTACTGCAGAAAATCTTCTACTATCTATAAATTGATGAATAAGGGTAGTCCATTCCATAACCCGAATGTTTACTTTAATACCTATTTTTGAAAGTTCTCTTTGGATTATCTGAGCAGCTAATAATCTTGGAAGATTTCCTTGATTTATAAGAAGAGTAAATTCAAAGGGAATTCCATCTTTTTCTAATATTCCCTTCTTTCCTTTTCTAAAACCTGCATCTTTTAAAAGTTTTAAAGCTTCTTCAGGATTATAAGGACAGGATTTTTCAATTTTTTTATTATAAAACCAAGTGTCTGGTTTATAAGGTCCGTAAGCAGGAATAGCATTCCCCAAAAGAGCACCTTTTATTATTTTTTCCTTATTAATAGCAAAACATAAAGCCTTTCTAACTTTTTTATCTTTAAAAAACGGATGTTTGAGATTATAGCCTATATAGGTAAAGCTAAAAGAGGGATATGTGTATATTTTGAATTCTTGTTTTAATTTATTTTCCTTTTGAAGTTTTAAATATTGTAAAGGGGTTAAGGAAATCCAATCAATGCTTCCTGATTTAAGTTCCATAAAAAGTGTTGAAGGATCTGGGATTATTCTATAGATTAAATAATTAAGATAAGGTCTTCCTTCATAATATATAGGGTTATATTTTAAGTGAATTTCTTGTTGGGTTTTCCATTTTCTAAGTTTAAAAGGGCCGTTTCCAATTGGATTTCTTCCAAAAACATTTTTTAAATAATCTATACTTTTTCCTTCAAGAAGATGTTTGGGTAAAACTACCAAATTACCCCAGGAAGAAAGAGCTAAAGCAAAAGGTCTTTTATAAATTACTTTAAAAGTATAGGGATTTATAATCTTAAATTCTTTTACCTCTAAAAAATCACTTGCATAAGGAGATGGAATTTCTGGAGAAGTAATGAGTTTAAAGCCAAAATATACATCTTCAGCAGTAACCTCAACTCCATCTTCCCATTTGACCCCCCTTTTAAGATAAAAAGTAATAGTCTTTTGATCAGGGGAAATTTCAAACCTTTCAGCTATATCTCCTATTATTTTTAAATCAGGACCATATTTCACTACACCTAAAAAAATATGTCCTCCTATAGTATGACTCATTACATCAGTTGCTATCATAGGGATAAGTATGCTTGCATCAGCAATGGTACCAATTATTAGAGCATCTCCGTAGGTAGGTTTTTCTTTTTCAAAAAAATTCTTATTTTCAGAAAAAGTAGATTTTGTTAGAAATAGTAGTGTCAGGATCCAAAGAAAAATTTTAAAGCTCTTAAACATTTTTAAGAGGTATCTTGTATAATGGTTCATAAAGAGGTCCTGTGGGAAGAAGAGTACTTTTAAAAAAAACAAGTTCTTTTACCTGAAAATTTAAACCCTTAAGAGATTCTGTTTTTTTTGAAATTTTCTCAAAATAATCTTTAAAACTTTCTAGGTTCTCTATACTTTTTACTCTGAAAAGAGTAATATGAGGATGAAACTCCTCTTTTTCAGAATTGATTTTTAATTTTTTAAAAATTTTTTGTAATGCCTTTTGTAAATCAAAAAGGGTTTCATCTTGAGTTTTTAAGCCTATCCAAACAACACGAGGAATTTTCTTTTTAGGGAAAAAACCTAGTTGATCTAACATAAGTTGAAAGAATTGATAATTTTTAATTATATTTTCAGATTCTTTGAATATTTTTTCTAAAAAACTTTCAGAAATATTTCCAAAAAATTTTAAAGTTATATGAAAGTTTGGTAATTCAACCCATTTTATTTTAATCTGGGGAGGGACTTCCTCTTTAAGTTCCCATAATTTTTTCTTTAATTCCATCGGCAAATCTATAGCTAAAAAAGCTCTCACCATATAATAAATACCTCCTTAATATATCAAGAGCAGTATAACTTGCTAAAACTTGAATATCTTTTCTTTCACCAGGAAAACTAAATCTAAAAGATTTAACTTTATTTTCGTAAGCAAAACCAATGTAAACTGTTCCTACAGGATTTTCAGAAGTACCTCCAGTGGGACCAGCATATCCTGTTGTACTCAAAGCATAATTAACTCCAAATTTTTTCTTTACTCCTTCTGCCATCTCCATTGCTACTTCATAACTTACTACATCAAATTTTTCAATAGTGCTTGGATTAACCTCTAAAAGTTCTACTTTACTTTCTGGAGTATAAGTTATGAATCCCCTATCAAAATAAGAAGAACTTCCTGAAACAGAAGTAATTAAAGAAGATATTAACCCTCCTGTGCAAGATTCTGCTACAGCAATTTTTGCTCCTCTTTTTTTAAGAAGAACACCTATTACTTGAGGCAAACTTTCGTCTTCTTCACTTAAAAGATAAATTTTTAAATGTTCTTTAAGCTTTTCTATAAAAGATCTTAGAATTTTTTCATCCTTAGCTTGTAGTATTAATTTTACTTCGGGAAATACAGGATAATATCCGATTTTAATACGAGAGAGTAATTTTTTGGGAAAAGTATTTATAAATTGATTTATATCAGTTTCATTTAAATCAAAAAACCTTAAAATTTTTGTGTTTTCTCTTTTATGATTTATCTTTGATTTTAAAAGCCTAGGAATTACTTCAGTTTCTAAAAGATATTTAAATTGATGAGGAACTCCTGGTAAGAAAAATAATGGTTTCTCTTTTATATTTAAAAGATAGCCTGCAATGGAAAAGTTTTTAGATAATGGGATAGTTGATTCTGGAAGTAAAGCCATTTTTTTTGCTAAATTTTTTGAAAATTTGTATTCCTTAGCAGAATAAATAGCAGAGAGAAAATCAGGATTTTCTTTTAACTCTAAATTAAAAGCTTTTGAAACAGCAAGATTAGTTATATCATCATCAGTAGGGCCTAATCCTCCAGAGATTATGAGAAAATCATATTTTTTTACCAAAGTTTTTAAATACTTTATAATTATTTTTAACTCATCAGGTATAGTAACAATTTCTCCAATATCAAAACCATAAGCTGTGAGTACTCTTCCTGCAAAAATACTATTAGTATTTTCTATAGCTCCAGAAACAAGTTCATTTCCTATAAAAATTAAAGCACCTTTCATTCCGATTAACTTTTTATTTTATAAAATACATAACACTCGTAATAAAGAGATTGGTAAAGATTCCTGCTATTATATCATCTGCCATTATTCCCCATCCATGAGGTAAATTTTCAATTTTTTTTAAAGGATAGGGTTTTTTAATATCTATTACTCTAAAAACAAAAAAAGCAAGTATAAATTCTAAAAAGGTATTTTTGCCATAAAGAGCTATCCACATTCCCGCTAATTCATCTATTACAACTATATCAGGATCTTTTATTTTTAGTAATTTAGAAACAAAATCAGAACTTATTATTCCTAAAATAGAGACTCCTAAAATTATAAGTAATTGATAGAACCAAGATAATTTTTTTAAAAACCAAAAAATTATTAAGGCTTCAAGTGAGGCAAAAGTTCCAGGGCAAGGAGGAAGAAATCCTATTAAAGCACCTGAGGAAATAAAAATCCATAGAAAATTTTTATCCAGTTGATCAAAAGGGAGGATTTTGAATTTCTTTTTCAAACTCATCAAACATTCCCATTTCTATTAAATTTCTTAGTTTCCATAGATAAATCTCTATTTTTAACTTTTCTTCCTTTGATTTGATTTTGTTCATTATTTCTTTAGCCCTTTCTTCTATTTGTTTGTATTTTTCTAAAGCAGATTTTTTAAGTACTTCTTGGTAGGCTTTGACTTTTTCAACTAATTCTTTTGCCATGTGATTTACTTTTTTTAATTTTTTTTCAGCAGATTTATAATACTTTTTTTGATATAATTTTTTAGCTTCTTCCCAAGCCTTAAGAACTCTTTCATACTCATCTTTAAAAATATCTTCAGCTTTAAGAGCTTTTAACTCATTTATTAGTTGTTCAGTTTGACTGTATAGTTCAGTAGGAGCAGGAGGTAGGGTAATGTAATTTTTAATTAAAGGAATTTTACTAAAAAAAACCTTAAATCTTTCTTCTGCATTTTCTTTAATTTCGTAACTACAAGAAGAAAGGATTATTAAAAAAATTGCTAAAATAACAAATTGTTTTGCTTTTGCCATTTTTTATGTACTCTTTTCTAAAAGATCTTTTAAAGCAGATTCTAAAGTTTCAAATTTAAAAGAGAACCCAATAGATAAAAGATTTTGAGGATAAGCTTTTATACTTGAAATAATTACATTAGAAAGTTCTCCAAACACCAGTTTTAACATAAAAAGAGGTACTGGTAGTATAGTAGGTCTTTTTAAAATTCTTCCTAAAGTTTTAGTAAACTCTTTATTCGTTACAGGATTGGGAGAGGTAAGGTTATAAATACCTTCTTTTTCTTTTTTTATTAAAAAACTAATAGCAGATATTAAATCTTTTATATGAATCCATGGGAACCATTGATTTCCTTTTCCAAGAGTCCCACCAAGGCCGAATTTAAAAAAAGGTAAAATTTTGGCAAGCATTCCTCCCTTACCTAGTACAATCCCAAATCTAGTTATAATAACCTTTGCCCCCCTTTCTTTAGCTTTTAATGCTTCCTTTTCCCATTGAATACATACTTTTGCTAAAAAGTCATTTCCAGGTAGACTTTCTTCAGTAACAATTTCATCTCCCTTATCTCCATAATATCCCACAGCTGAAGCATTAAGAAGTAAAGTACCTTCTTTTAAAGAGGAAACAATATTTTGTGTAGATTTAACTCTACTTTCTAAAATTTTATTTTTGTATTCTTCTGTCCATTTAGAAAAGATATTTTGTCCAGCAAGATTAATTACTATATCCATTTCTTTTAAAAATTTTTGCCAATCTCCTTTAACGGTTGGATTACCTGAGACAATCTTGCAAGAAGATGGCAGTTTTTTTATTTTTTCAGAATTTCTTGTAAGTACATAAATCTCATAATTTTCCTGTAAAAGAGAGTAAACTAAAACACTTCCTATAAATCCAGTTCCACCTGTAATAAAAATTTTTTTCATTAATCTAAACCTTGAGCTACTTTAGAGAATTTTTCTAAATTTTCACTTTTTCCTATTACAATGAGAATATCTCCTGAAGAAATAATAGTATCTGCAGAGGGATTAAGTTCTATTTCACCTTCAGCTCTTTTGATACCTATTACTATAATACCAAACTTATTTCCTATTTCTGCATCTTTTAGGGATTTTCTTATTAAACTTGAATTTTTAGATACTTCAATTTCTTCAATTTGAACATCCCTATATTCTGAACCTGTAGCAAATTCTAAAAAATCTATAACATTTGGTCTTAATACTGTATGAGCTATTCTTAATCCACCAGTATAATAAGGGCAAATAGCTTTATTGGCTCCTGCCATTTTCAATTTAATTCTTGCTTCTTCATCAGTTGCTCTTGCCACAATAAAAAGTTTGGGATTTAAAAATCTTGAACTCACAACAACATAAAGATTTTCAGCATCAGAAGGCAATACTGATATGATACCCTTTGCTCTTTCAATTCCTGCCTCCTTTAATATATCATCTTTTGTTGCATCTCCTATAATATAAAGCATGTCTTCGTCCATAATATTTTTTTCGTCTTTTTCTATTACTACAAATTTTATTTCATTAGCTTTTAATTCTTTACAGATTATTCTTCCCATTCTTCCGTGACCACAAATAATGTAATGGTCTTTCAAAGCTTCAATTTGTTTTTTCATTTTCTTTTTTTTAAATACCTCCTTTAGTTCTCCTTCTATTAAAATTTTTGCTCCTGTAGTCATAGCATAGGCAAAAACCCCAAAGCCACTAAAAATAAGAACTATAGTAAAAATTTTTCCCGTTTCTGTCAAATCCTTTACTTCTTTGAATCCTACTGTTGCTACTGTAATAATAGTCATGTAAAGTGCATCTAAAAATCTCAAATTTTCTATTACCATATATCCTATTGTGCCAAAACATATTACTCCTAAAATTAAAAAAGAAATAGTGATAAGCTTTTTTTTAATTTCAAGATTATTCATAAAATCTTGCAAAATTATTAATATATTATGATTTTTTTATTTAAAATATCAAGCTAAAAATACTCAGACACCAATAAAAAATTGTTTGATTTTATAAAAAAATGTAAAATATTTGGTTTTTAGATGAAAAAGCCCTTGATTAGTGTTATTATTCCTACTTATAACAGGGCGTACATTCTTCCAAGAGCCATAGAAAGTGTTTTAAATCAAACTTTTAAAAATATTGAAATTATTATAGTTGACGATGGCTCAACTGATGAGACCCCTTATTTAGTATCAAAATATCCTCTCATATATGTAAGAAAACCTCATAAAGGGGTATCTCATACCAGAAATATTGGAATTTTGAAAGCAAAAGGAGAATTGGTTGCTTTTCTTGATAGTGATGATGCATTTGTTCCAGAAAAACTTGAAAAACAACTAAAATTTTTTGAAAAATACCCCCACTATAAAATTGTTCAAACTGATGAGATTTGGTATAAAGGAAATAGAAGAATAAATCCTAAAAAAATACATAAAAAAGCAGAGGGATGGTTTTTTGATAAGGCTATAAAACTTTGTGTAGTTTCTATTTCAACAGTCTTGATTAAAAAAGAAGTTTTTGATGAGATCGGATTTTTTGATGAAGCTTTTCCTGTATGTGAAGATTATGAATTTTGGCTTAGAGTTTCTTTAAAAATGCCTATAGGATTAATTAAAGAATGTTTAGTAATAAAAAGCGGGGGGAGATCTGATCAACTTTCTGCTATGAAAGGACTTGATTATTACAGGACTCTTGCTCTTTTGAAAATCTTTAATAACTATCAAAAAGATTTAAAATTAGAACAAAAACTTTTGCTTTATACTGAAGCTAAAAAAAAATTTGAAATATTTTATTTAGGAGCATTAAAACATGGAAATTTGGAAAAAGCTTATAAACTAAAGACAATCTTTGAAAAGACATTCAACGAATCTATTATAACGCCTTGGAAAAGTTTAATGTAAAAATGAAGAAAGAAAGAGAGGCAGATTTTAATAATTGGAGTTCTAAATTAATAGATCTTCTTTATTCTGTTTCAAAAAAGGATTTTGCTATTCTTCCAAAAACCAAAAATCTTGAGAATACTTTAAAAAAGATCATAACTGAAATTCCTGAAGATTTTTTTCAAACTAAGAGAGACCTTCTAAACCTTTGTGAAAATTTTGAAATAAGTTCTTTAGAAGAAAAGAAAAGAAAAATAAAACAAATGCTTAAATTAATAGAAAGTTTTAAGGTAAATACCGATAAAGAAGAAGACATTTCTCATACTTTTATAGAGGAAGAAATATCTCAAATAGAAATTACTCTTGATACCTATCTTAAACATAGAGAAATTCTTACCCAACCTGTTCAATATCTTAAAGGAGTAGGATCTCAAATTGCTAAAAAATTAGCTAAAAAACAAATCCATACCATAGAAGATCTTATGTTTTTTTTGCCAAAAGATTATGAAGATAGAAGAAGAATAATTCCTATAAATGAGTTAAAAGAAGGACAAAAGGCTGTAGTTTTTGGTCAAATAATTAAAAGCGGGATTGCCTATTATTTTAGGAAAAAAATATTTGTGGCTACTCTTACTGATGGAACCGGGATTTTGACCTTAAAATGGTTTAATTTTAATGAAAAAGTTTGGAGAAATTTATTTTCTCCTGGTAAAAGTTTTTATGCTATTGGAGAGGTTTCCAGGTTTGGAGGAACTTTGGAAATAATTCATCCTAAACTCGTAGAAGAAGGTAAAGAAGAATTAGAAGAACTTGAAATAGGGCATATTATCCCCATTTATTCAACTATAGAAAATGTTCCAGAAAAATATTTTAGAAGAGTTGTTAAAAATGCAATAGAAGAATATGGAGAGTATATAGGAAATTATGTGCCTTTAGAATTCCTGAGAAAAAGAAAACTTGTTCCTTTAAATATAGCTATTAAGAAACTTCATTTTCCTGATCCTAATGAAGATATTTATTCCTTAAAAAGAGAAGAAAGTATTTATCATAAAAGTATTGCTTATGATGAATTTTTCTTTTTGGAATTAGCTTTAGCTTTAAGAAGAGGAAAGATCAAGAAGGAAACTGGAATAGCTTTTAATATAAAAAGTAAGACAGTTGAAGATTTTATAAACAGATTACCCTTTGAATTAACAAATGCTCAAAAGAGAGTTATAGAGGAAATAAAAGAAGATATGTCTCAAGCTATCCCGATGAACAGACTTTTACAAGGAGATGTAGGATGTGGGAAAACAGTAGTAGCTTTTATTGCAGCTCTTATTGCTATAGAAAATGGCTATCAAGTAGCTCTTATGGCACCTACAGAAATTTTAGCAGAACAGCATTATTACAATTTCAGACAATATGCTCAAATTATGGGAATAAGAACAGCTTTACTTACAGGCGGAATCCCTCCTACCAAAAAAAGAGAAATTTATTATGGCCTTTCTACCGGATATATAAATTTTGTAATAGGAACTCATGCTCTTTTTCAAGAAAAAGTTGAATTTAAAAAATTAGGTTTAGTAATAATTGATGAACAACATCGTTTTGGTGTTTTACAAAGAGCTGCATTAAGAGAAAAAGCTAAAGGAATAATTCCAGATACCTTGGTTATGACTGCTACCCCTATCCCAAGAACTCTTGCCTTAACTATTTATGGAGACTTAGATCTTTCTATAATTGATGAAATGCCAAAAGGGAGAAAACCAGTTATTACCAAGCTATTTTTAGAATATAACAAAAAACGGGCTTATAACGAGGCAAAAGAAATACTTAAAAAAGGATATCAAGCTTATGTTATTCTTCCAATTATTGAAGAATCCGAAAAAATGGAACTTAAGGCAGTAACTACTTATGGAGAATATTTAAAAAAGGAAATTTTTCAAGAATATAAAGTAGGTTTTTTACATGGAAGAATGAGTTCCTATGAAAAGGAAAAAATAATGCATGCTTTTAAAAGAAAAGAAATAGATATTTTAGTTTCTACCACTGTAATTGAGGTAGGGGTAGATGTGCCTAATGCTACAGTTATAATAATAGAACACGCAGAAAGATTTGGACTTTCTCAACTTCACCAATTAAGAGGAAGAGTAAAAAGAAGTGAAGAACAAGCTTATTGTTTCCTAATAGCTAATCAGATTTCCTTTGAAGCACCATCTTATAAAAGACTTCAAATTTTGTGTGAAACAGATGATGGTTTCAAAATTGCAGAACAGGATTTAGAAATAAGAGGTCCTGGAGAATTTTTAGGTACTAAACAATCAGGATATTTAGAGTTTAGAAAAGCTGACATTGTAAGAGATTATCAAATTCTTCTTCAAGCAAGGGAAGATGCCTTTGAATTAGTTAAAAGAGATCCAGAATTAAAAAATTATCCAGTTTTAAAAGAAGAATTGATGAGAAGATGGAATGAAAGATTAAAACTTTCTGAAGTAGCTTAATTTTAAATAGGAGGTTTTTATGGATGAGAACTTTAAAATTGGAATCATTGGTGGAAAAGGGAAAATGGGAAGATTTTTTAGAGATTTTTTTGAGAAAAAGGGATATCAAGTTTTCATTTCAGATATATCAGGTCCCCTTACTAATATAGAGCTTGTAAATAAAAGTAAAATCATTTTAATCTCTGTTCCTATGGAAGCTTTTCAAGAGGTAGTAAAAGAAATATCAAATTATATAAATAATTACCATTGGATTATAGATATTTGTTCTTTAAAAATAGGTCCAGTTAGAATTATGAAAAAATATTTTAAAAGAGGGGAGATTCTTGCTACTCATCCTCTTTTTGGACCTTATGAGAAAAATTTAAAGGGTAAAACTATTGCCTTTTATCCTGTAAGAGGAAAAGGTGTAGTAAAATGGTTTACAGAAATTATGTCAAAAGAGGGGTTAAATTTAGTAAAAATTTCTCCCAAAAAACATGATGAAATTATGGCTCTTGTTCAAGTAATAAATCACTTTTGGCTTATAATTCTTGCTAAAATTATTAAGGACTCCAGGTTTTCTTTAAAAGATGTAGTTTCTCTTTCAACCCCTAGTTTTCTAAGACAACTTCATATTTTGAAAAGACTTTCTTGGCAAGATGTGGAACTTTATTCAAAAATTCAACTGGATAATCCATTAGGTAAAAAATTACGCAATCTTTTATGTAAAAATTGTGTCAATTTTAATAAAGGTTTAAATTCAAATAATGCTAAAATTATATTTGAAGAGTATTTTAATTTAGCAAAAGAGATAGCTTCTCAATTAGAGGTATTGCTTAACAGTATTTATCCTGATGAAATATAAAAGAATTAATCCAAATAAAATCATTGTTATGCATAAGATTTGACCCATGGTAAAAAAATTAAAGATAAGAGGAAAACTCTGGGCAGGTTCTCTTATAAATTCAAATAAAAATCTAAGTATTCCATAAAGAATTAAAAAAATAGAAAGTTTTGTTCCAGGTAACCATATTTTTTTTCTTAGACTCCAAAGAAATAAAAATAAAAAAAGTCCTGTAACTAAGCTTTCGTAAAGCTGAACTGGATGTCTTGGGATAGGTCCACCTTCTGGAAATATCATAGCCCAAGGTAGATTACTTGGTTTACCATAAATTTCTCCATTTATAAAATTTCCAATTCTTCCAAAAAAAAGACTAATAGGAGCTGTGACCACTACTAAATCAGCCCACCATAAAAAAGATTCTTTTTTAATTTTTGTATAAATATATCCACCAATTATAGCTCCTGTTAAACCTCCGTGAAAAGACATTCCACCTTTCCAGATAGCAATTATTTCCAGGGGATTTTCTAAAAAATAATCAGGATAATAAAAAAAACAAAATCCAACTCTTGCGCCTATAATTAAACTTAAAAAACTATAAAAAAGAAGGTTTTCTAAAAAAGGATAAAGCTCTATTTTGTTTTTTTCTTTTAATTGATATTTACATAAAAAAAGACATACTATAAAACTTATTATATACATTAAACCATACCATCTTACAGAAAGAGGGCCTATTTTAAAGATAACTGGATCAATCTGAGGATAGGTAAGCATCACAGAGATCCTTTAAAATGCACTCTTCACATTTAGGTTTACGAGCTAAACATATTTTTCTTCCATGAGCTTGGATAAGATAAGGAAATGAAAACCATTCTTTTTTAGGTAAGACCTCCATAAGTTCTTTTTCTATTTTTTCTGGTTGAGAGACCTTTACAAGTCCAAGTTTTTGAGTCACTCTTCTCACATGGGTATCAACAGGAATCCCCTCTACAATTCCATAAGCATTAGCAAGAACAATATTTGCAGTTTTTCTTGCAACCCCCGGGAGTTCTAATAATTCATCCATAGTTTGAGGAACTTCTCCATTATATTTTTCAACTATTATTTTACATGCTTCTTTTATATATTCTGCCTTTTGTTTATAAAAACCTGTACTTTTTATATCTTCAGCAAGTTCATTAAGATCAGCTTTAGCAAAATCTTTAGCAGATTTGTATTTTTTAAAAAGTTTTTTAGTTACCTCATTTACTCTTTCATCAGTGCATTGAGCAGAAAGTATAGTAGCAATAAGAAGTTGAAGAGGGGTTTTAAAATTTAAAGCTATTTTTGCATCTGGAT
Organism: uncultured Thermodesulfatator sp.; assembly: GCA_964412755.1. Lineage (GTDB taxonomy): Bacteria > Desulfobacterota > Thermodesulfobacteria > Thermodesulfobacteriales > Thermodesulfobacteriaceae > Thermodesulfobacterium. Next base: position 30,637 of record CAYPPW010000002.1, on the reverse strand, counting down.
AAGCTTTTTTAAGCCTTTTTATAATTTCCTTAGCTTTTTTCTTAATATTTTTTAAATCTAATTTTTCAATTTTTTTAGCCATAACTTTTACACATAAAGTTTATCAAAAAAACTTTAAAAATCTATAATATAACTTGACTTTTTAATTTAAAATTTTTAAAATTTTTTTATAATTGTAATAATTTAAACTTAATCTTAATTCTAAGGGAAGGAGGGAATAATGAAAAAAATTATTTTATTAATTGTCATAGTAATAGGTATCTTTTTAGTAGGATGTGGTGGGGAAAGTACAAAACTTTATATGAAGGATATAGATAATACTACTAAAGTTATTGATTATCCTCCTGGAACTATTACAGGTGCTGCCTCGAAAGATCAAGCAAGAGTGCTTGCTCAAATATTTGTTGATTCTCATAATATGGCTATGGCAGAATTTGCTGAACTTAAACAAGGCAGTTCTGAGATGAAAGAAAATATTTTTGAGATAAAAGAAGCTACAAAAAGAATAGAAGAAAGAATAAAAAGCTTGGATTCTACACAACAGGAAATTCTTAAAACAAGTAAATCCAATATAGAAATAGCACAAAAAACTTTGGCAATGATTGAAGAAATATCAAGAAAACAAGGTGCAGGTGAGATCACTATATTTTATCCTGTAGGGTCAAGCAAGATTGAAAAAAATTCATTGGAATACCTAAGGCTTATTAATTTTCTTGATTATTTATCAAGAGAAAGCAAAGGTAGAAAAATATTGTTTATCTCTATAGGTAGTGCTTCTTCCTTTGGGAATAAAAAAGTTAATGAAAAACTTGCTAAAAAAAGAGCTGAGGCACCTATAGAGATCATTGAAAAGTATTTAATTAATATTCCCTATGAAATTTTTAAGGTTTATGGAACAGGTGATCTTTATAGCCCTAAAAATGTTTCTATGAAAGAACATCAAAAATATCAACATACAAGACTTATTGCTGTATACGAAACTCGGGATATTCCTCAATTACCTCCTGAGCCTGGTAAATGAAACAATTTATTTAATTCATCCTTTAAAGTAATCTTAACCTCATTTTTAGAAATAGAAGGTAAAGGAAAATCAAGTTCTTCAAGAGAGTGATAAGCTCTTTCAGTAATATTCTTTGCCCTATCTACCAATTCTGAACATTTTGTTTTTTCAAGCTTTTCAACCACGCTGAAAAATTTTACTAGTCTAAAAAATCTTTTTTTATCAAAATTTTCAAGTGATTTTTTTTCTTCTACACGTTCTTCTAAATCAAGAATAAGCTTTTTCATTTGATCAAGAAGTGGAATTTGAATCTGTTTTTTTAACTGTTCCTCAAGTAGTAAAAATTCAGAAGCAAGAATAAAATAGGTTTCATTAGAATAATCTCTATATAAAAGATTTTCTTTAAACCAATAGGCAAATTCTTTTCTTAAAAGATCAACAAGATACATAAAATCAAATCCTTGATGAACTAAAATAAATTCAAGGTCCTTTATATTTAAAGATTCTCCTAAGAAAGGAATATCTTTTTTTTGATAAATATGTAATAAAGCCCAAATAAAATATTTTGGCTCAAAAGCAATTTCTTTTTCCTCTATAAACATACCTTCTTCTAATTGATACTTTGTAAAAATCTCTTTAATCCACTGAAGGGTATAAAATTTCATTATAAATTTATAAGACCTCTTTTAATAAGGTTTTAATTTTTTCTAAAGAAATTTTTTCTTGAAAAATTCCCTGACATAATTCAGATTTTCCTCCTCCTTTTAATCCTGTGAGATTTGATATTTTTTGAAATATCTTGTTGGCTGGATATTTTTCTGCAAGGTCCTTAGTTACCATGCACACTGCAAGAGGACTTCCTTCATCTTTTTCTCCTATAAGAAAAATTATTCCAGAGCCAAGTTTAGCTTTAAAAAAGTCTCCTATTTCTCTCAATTCTTCTATCTTTTCTGTTTTGAAAGAAGTTACAAGAACTTTAATTCCGTTTATCTCTTCTATTTTTTTAAGTTTTTCTTCAAGATCTTTTTTGAGATCTCCCTTTTTAAGTTTTTTTATTTCTTCTTCTAATTCCTCAATTTCTTTCCATAAAGATCTGATTTTCTTTTCTATATCTTTTGGAGTGGTTTTCAGTTCTTTAGCTATTTTTTCTATTTTATTTTCAAGATTTTTAATCCATTCATAAGTTTTAAGACCAGCTACAGCTGTAATTCTTCTTATACCAGAAGCTACGCTTGTTTCATTTATAATTTTGATTAATCCTATATCTCCTGTTCTTTTTACATGAGTTCCCCCACAGAGTTCCATTGAGATATCATCAATTTTTACTACTCTTACAATTTCTCCATATTTTTCTTCAAAAAGAGCTATAGCTCCTTCTCTTTCTGCTTCTTCTTTTTTAACCCACATAATTTCAACTGGATAATTTTCTAAAACCCACTGATTTATTAATTCTTCTACTTTTTTAATTTCTTCATCAGTTAATCCTTGAAAATGAGAAAAATCAAAGCGAAGCCTCTCTTCATCAACTAAAGATCCGGATTGTCTTACATGAGGACCAAGAATTTTTCTTAGTCCTGAATGAAGAAGGTGAGTGGCTGTATGGTGTCTTTCTATATGAAACCTTCTTTTTTTATCAACTTGCATTAATACTTCTTCACCTTTTTCAATAATTCCTTCTAAAATTACCTTGTGATAAATAATTTCCCCTACTTTTTGAGTCTCTATAACTTTTCCTTTTCCTTTCGAACCTATTATTATACCCGTATCAAAAATTTGTCCTCCACCCTCTGGATAAAAAGGAGTTAGATTAGTAATGATATAATAAATATTATTTTCTTTTTGAATATCCAAAATTTTAGCTGAACTTTCAAGAGTTTCGTATCCTACAAATAGAGTTTGGGTATCTTCTTTAATTAAATTTTTGATAAAATCTGGAAGCCTTTCTAAGGTTTTTTTCCAAGATTTTCTGCTCTCTTCTCTTGCTCTTTCTCTTAAGATTTCAAATCCTTTCAAATCAAGAGAAAAATTAAGTGGCAATGCATAATCTCTTACTAAATCATAGGGAAATCCATAGGTATCGTAAAGTTTAAATAATACCTCCCCAGGGATAACCTTTTTTTCTTCTCTTTTAAGTTTTTCTATTTCTTTTTCTAAAATCTCAAGTCCAAGATTTAAAGTTTCTAAAAACTTTTCTTCTTCTATTTTTAATATTTTTTCAGAGATTTCTTTATTTCTTATAAGTTCAGGATAAATATCTCCTAATTCTTCTATAACTGAAGGAATAAGCTTATATAAAAAAGGTTCTTTAATTCCCAAGATTTTACCAAATCTTTCAGCTCTTCTTATTATTCTTCTTAAAACATATCCTCTACCTTCATTGGAAGGCATAAGTCCCTCTGCAAGTAAAAAGACAGTTGCTCTTATATGATCAGCAATTACTCTAAAAGCTATTTCTGTTTCTTTATTTTCTTTAAAGACTTTACCTGTTATTTCTGAAATCTTATAAATAATTTTTTCAAAAAGATCGGTTTCATAAGTAGAGGAAACACCTTGCAAGCAAGCAGTGATTCTTTCAAGCCCCATTCCTGTGTCTATACAACCTTTGGGCAGGGGTTTTAAATTTCCGTTTTCATCTCTTTCATATTGCATAAAGACCAAATTCCAAATTTCTAAAAATCTATCACAATCGCAACCAGGTTTACAATCAGGCCGTTTACAGCCAAATTCTTCTCCCATGTCATAAACTATTTCTGAACATGGACCACAGGGACCTGTGTCTCCCATTGCCCAAAAATTATCCTTTTCTCCAAGGCGAACAATTCTATCTTCTGGAAAGGAAGCTATTTTTTTCCAATAAAAAACTGCCTCATCATCTTTTTCATATACCGTGATATATAGTTTTTCCTTGGGAAGACCTAAAAATTTGGTAATAAATTCCCAGGCATATTCTATAGCAGTTTCTTTAAAATAATCTCCAAAAGAGAAATTTCCGAGCATTTCAAAAAAGGTATGATGTCTTGCTGTATAACCCACATTTTCCAAGTCATTGTGTTTTCCACCTGCACGCATACATTTTTGACAGCTTACTGCCCTTTTATAAGGTCTTGTCTCTTCTCCAAGAAAAACTTTTTTAAATTGAACCATCCCTGCATTGGTAAAAAGAAGGGTAGGATCTTCGGTAGGGATAAGAGAAGAACTTGGAACTAATTGATGTCCCCTTTTTATAAAATAATCTAAAAAAATCTCTCTAATCTCTCTTCCCTTCATAATATTAAATATATAAGTTTTTACTTAATTTGCAATAAAAGTTGCTTTATTTTAAAGGTATAGTAAATTTCTTTTAAATTTTTTTTAAAAAATTTTTAAATCTATCAAATGGAGGAAAAAAATGCTTACAAGAAATTTTCTTTTTACCTCTGAATCTGTAGTTGAAGGTCATCCAGATAAGGTAGCTGACCAAATCTCTGATGCAGTTTTGGATGCTATTTTGGAAAAGGATCCTTATGCAAGAGTGGCTTGTGAAACTTTAGTTAATACAGGGATGATTTTAATAGCAGGAGAAATAACTACAGAGGCAAGAGTAGATTATGCAACCATTGCCAGAGGAGTGGTAAAAGAAATAGGTTATAATCATTCTGATCTTGGTTTTGATTATCAAACCTGTGCAGTATTGATAAGTATAGATAGACAGAGTCCTGACATAGCTCAGGGAATAGAAAGGGATGGAGAAATAGGAGCAGGAGACCAGGGGCTTATGTTTGGATATGCTTGTGATGAAACCCCAGACTTTATGCCAATGCCTATTTGGTATGCTCATAAATTAGCTATGAGACTTGCAGAAGTGAGAAAAAGAGGAATTTTACCTTTTTTAAGACCTGATGGAAAAACTCAAGTAACTATAAGGTATGAGGATAGACGTCCTGTTGATGTTCATACTATAGTAATAGCTGCTCAACATGACCCTACTGTAACTCAGAAAGAATTGAGAGAGGCTATAATTGAAGAAGTAGTTAAAAAGGTAATAGCTCCTGAGCATCTTAAACCTGATACAAGAATTCTTGTAAACACTACAGGAAGATTTGTAATAGGAGGACCACTTGCAGATTGTGGAATGACGGGTAGAAAAATTATCGTAGATACTTATGGTGGGAGAGGGCACCACGGAGGTGGAGCCTTTTCTGGTAAAGATCCTACTAAAGTTGATAGAACTCCTTCTTATTATGCTAGATATGTAGCTAAAAATCTTGTAGCTGCAGGAGTGGCAAGAGAACTTGAAGTACAAGTAGCTTATGCAATAGGAGTACCTGAACCACTTGCTATAAATGTAAATACCTATGGCACAGAAACTATACCTGTTGAAAAAATTCTTGAAATTATTAATAAACTTTTTTGTTTTAAACCAAAACATATGATAGAATACCTAAATTTAAGAAGACCTATTTACAAAAAAACAGCTTGTTATGGACATTTTGGAAGAAATGAGCCTGAATTTACATGGGAAAAACTTGATATGGTTGAAAAAATAAAAGAGCTTGCGGGTTTTGATAAATAATGTGGTAAAAGGAGGAAAAATTGGAATTTCATATAAAGGATTTATCCCTTGCAGATGAAGGGTTAAGATTAATTGAATGGTCTGAGATGGATATGCCGGTTTTAAAACAAATAAGAGAAAGATTTAGAGAAGAAAAACCACTAAAAGGAGTAAAAATAGGAGCATGCCTTCATATCACTACTGAAACTGCCAATCTTGCAAAAACTTTAAAAGAAGGAGGAGCAGAAATTTATCTTTGTGCTTCTAATCCCCTTTCCACTAAAGATGAAGTAGCAGCAGCACTTGTAAAATATTTTGAAATTCCAGTATTCGCCATAAGAGGGGAAGATAAAGATACTTATTACTCTCATATAAAGGCTATTCTTGAAAGAGAGCCGAATATCACTATTGATGACGGAGCAGATTTGGTAACTACACTTCATAAAGATAAGTCAAAAAAAATTGAAAAAGTATGGGGAGGTACAGAAGAAACCACAACAGGTGTTATAAGACTCAAAGCTATGTCCAATCAAGGTCTTCTTAAATATCCTATTATTGCAATAAATGATGCCTTAACAAAACATTTATTTGATAATCGTTATGGTACAGGTCAATCTACTATAGATGGAATTTTGAGAACCACTAATAGACTTCTTGCAGGATCTAATTTTGTTATTGCAGGTTTTGGATGGTGTGGTAAAGGTCTTGCTATGAGAGCAAGAGGAATGGGGGCTAAAGTAATTATTACTGAAGTTGATCCTTTAAAAGCTTTGGAAGCGGTAATGGAAGGATATATTGTTATGCCTATGGATAAAGCAGCAGAAATAGGTGATTTTTTCTGCACAGTAACTGGAAATAAATCAATTATAAGAAAAGAACATTTTTTAAAAATGAAAGACGGAGCAATAGTTGCAAATTCAGGTCATTTTGATGTAGAAATAAACTTAGAAGATTTGAAAAGTATCTCTACTCAGGTCAGAAAGATAAGAAAAGAAGTTGAAGAATACACCCTTATTAATGGAAAAAAAATATATGTTCTCTGTCAAGGAAGACTTGTTAATTTAGCAGGAGCAGAAGGTCATCCTTCAGGAGTTATGGATATGAGTTTTGCGAATCAAGCACTTTGTATAGAATATATAGTCAAAAATCATCACAAGCTCGATAAAAAAGTTTATCCAGTTCCTGAAGAGATTGATAGAGAAGTAGCAAGGCTTAAATTGAAAGCTATGGGTATCCAAATTGATTTCCTTACTCCTGAACAAGAAAAATATCTTAGTTCCTGGGAAGAAGGGACTTAATCTTATTTTAAATGTTAAAACCTCGTTTAGTTTTAAGTGCCTGTCTTAATTTAGAGAAGACTCGATACGATGGGAAATTAACCGAAGTTCCTTTTGCTATAAAACTTAGAAAATTTTGTGAAATAGTTTCAGTATGTCCAGAAGTTGCAATAGGATTGCCTGTGCCAAGAGAAAAGTTAATTCTGGTAAAAAGAAATGAAAAAATTTATGCTGTCAAGATTTTAACCGGGGAAGACTTTACAGAAAAGTTGATTTTATTTTCTAAAAATTTCATTCAAAAAATTTCCGAAATAGAAGGATTTTTTTTAAAAAGCAAATCTCCATCCTGTGGTGTTTCTTTGGAAACAAAAATTTATAAAGATATAGAAGGAAAAGAAATCATAGGATATGGACAAGGAATCTTTGCTAAAGAAATCTTAAATACATTTCCACATTTACCAATTGTAGATGAACAAATGCTTAAAGATAAGGATATTTTAGAAAATTTTTTGATTAGAATTTTTACTTTAGCAAAATTTAAAGTCTTTAAGAAAAAAGCAAAACAAATAGATGACTTAATCTCTTTTCATAAAAAAATAGAATGGTTACTTATGAGTTATGATAAAATAAAAACGAAACAATTAGAGATGGTATTATTTAATAATAATAATTTTTTAGAAAATCTTAAAATTTATGAAAATACTTTTAAAGAAATATTAACCAATCCTTTTAAAAGAGAAATAATTGGTAATATGATTTTGTGTATTTTAGAAAAAAGTTTTAGCCAGGAAAAGATTCACAGTTTAATTAAAAAATATCAGGATAAAGAAATTTGTTTGATGGAGGTAATTTCTTATTTAAAATCACTAATTAAAAAACAGTCTTTTAAAAAGGAATTTATTGAATATGATTTTGAAGTTTATCCTGAAGAGCTTAAGGAATTGTTTTACTTAAATTAGTTTGATATAATATAAAAAATATGTTTACAGGATTAGTAGAAGGAATCGGGAAAATTGTCTCTCTACAACCTTATAGAGGAGGTCTTCTGGCTGAAATTTCAGCTTCTTTTTTATTAAAGGATATTAATATAGGTGATAGTGTAGCAGTTGATGGTGTGTGTTTAACTGTTACAGAGATAAAAGGTTCATCATTTAAGACCCTTCTTTCACCTGAAACTTTAGCTAAAACCACTTTTAGATATAAAACCTCTGGAGAGTTTGTTAATTTAGAAAGAGCATTAAAATTAGGGGAACGTCTTGGAGGGCATTTAGTTTCAGGTCATGTAGATGGAATAGGTAGAATTCTTTCTATAGTTCCTATAGAAGATTTTTGGAAACTTACTATAGAAATACCCTCAGAATTTAGCCCCTATTTAGTAAAAAAAGGTTCTATTGCTATAGATGGGGTAAGTCTTACTATAAATGATTTTAGAAACAATATTTTAGAATTAATGCTTATTCCCCATACTTTAAAAGTTACTACTCTCTGTCTTAAAAAACCGGGTGACCTTGTAAATATAGAAATAGATATAATTGCTAAAATGGTTTATAAGTGGCTCTCTCCTTATCTTGAAAGTTTAGAAAGTATTAGGAAGAGACTTAATTTAGAATTTCTTAAAGAGCATGGCTTCTTATAAGGTCCTTACTAATCTTTCTAAACTTCTTGATTCCGGTATAAAGGAAGGTATTTTCCCCTGTGCAATAGCAGGAATTTCTTATCAAAATAAAAAATATATAATAGCACGGGGGTATAAATCTCTTACACCCTTTTTAGAACCTGTTGAAGATATTGATATTTTCGACTTAGCCTCTCTTACTAAACCTTTAGCTTTGGCTTTTACCTTAATTTATCTTTTATCTCAAAATAATAATAAAATAAATATATTTAAACCGATAAAAAATTATCTTAATTTAGTTTCCCCTCTTGGTGAAGTTCCTATTTATAGATTTTTAAATCATACTTCTGGATTAAAGGCATGGTATCCTTTTTACGAAATGCTGATAAATAAAGAATTTAAGGAAAAAAGAGATATTAAGCTTTTTAAAATAATAGAAAAAATTGAAATTATTCCCTTAGAATATACACCTGGTAAAGGATGTATTTATTCTGATCTTGGTTATTTTGTCTTAACTTATCTTTTAGAAAAAATTTATAAAAAAAATTTAGAAAATCTTTTTGAAGAGGCTAAGAAAAATGTTGAATTTAGCAAGAAATCTTTTTTGGGTTTTAAGCCATTAGAAAAGAATATTTCTCAAGAAATGATTGTTCCTACCTCAGTCTGTCCCTGGAGTAAAAAAATTTTAAGGGGTTTAGTTGAAGATGAGAACACTCGAGCTCTTGATGGAGTTTCTGGAGTAGCTGGACTTTTTGGAAATATCTATGGAGTTTTAGATATTCTTGAATTTTTGCTCTTAGCTTATAAAGAAGGAACTAAAAGGATTTCATCGGAGATAGTAAAATTATTTTTTGAATTTAAAGAAAGCATTTCTAACTTTTCTCTTGGTTTCATGCATAATGAAGAAAAAACTATCGGTCATCTTGGTTTTACAGGTTGTTCTTTCTTTATATATTTAAAAAAAGACCTTATAGTTGTTCTTTTAACTAATCGAGTATATCTTGATAGATCCAATCAAAAAATAAGAGAATTCAGAAAAATTTTTCACGAAAAAGTACTTAATTCCTTGCTTCTTAAATAGGCTTTATAAATGCCAGAAATTATAATTCCTGGAAGTCCTCTTTCATAAAATTCTTGTATAGCTGTTATAGTCGTTCCAGCAGGAGAGGTAACCATTGATTTTATTTCATAAGGATTTTTTTTAGTTTCCTCTATCAGCTTTATAGTACCTGAGAAAGTTTTTAAAGTCAATTTCTTTGCAATTTCTCTAGGTAGTCCCATTCTTACTCCTGCATCAATGAAAGCTTCTATGAAGAGAGCTACATAGGCAGGGCCACTTCCTGAAAGAGCAGTAACTCCATCCATGAGATCTTCATCAACAATAATGGTTTCACCAATAGCTGAAAAAATTTCCTGAGTTATTTTTAGATCTTCTTCAGTGGCAAAAGGATTCTTTGAGATAGCACTGATAGCTTGATGAACAATAGCACAAGTATTTGGCATAATTCTTATTAGCTTTATCTTAGAAGGAAGAATTTTTTCATAAAAATTTATAGGTAATCCTGCAGCTATAGTTAAAATCAAATGCTTTTTAACTTCTATAAAGTCTTTAATTTCTTCTAATACTTTTTTCATAACCTGAGGTTTAACTGCTAAAATGATAATCTTTCTTTGCTTGATTACATCTAAATTAGAAGAGGTAGTATTTATTTTATAATTTTTTTCTAAATAAGTTCTTCTTTGATCAATAGGTTCAGAAACCAAAATATTTTCAGGTGTAAAAAGATTTTTTTCTAAAAATCCCCTAATAAGAGCTTCTGCCATTTGCCCACCACCTATAATACCTATTTCTTTCATAATATCCCTCCCTGAAATTTTGTCTTATTTTATAAAAATTTTACTTAACCAAAAATTTTCCGAAAGACTTTTAGCTTTTTTAGTATCAAATATAGAAATAATTTTTAATTTTTTAAATGCTTTGTGATCAAGCTTGATAGAAAAAATTTGTGCAATCCAGGTCAATGGGAAAAATTTAAGTAAAAAGTAGAAGCGGTGATGTCCCTCAAAAAGAATAAAATTGCCATTCGCATCTCTAAAATAAAAAAGAGTGAGGTCATTTTTATAAATTCTTTTTATAATTTTTGTAAATTTAAGATTTTTGAGATTATATATTTCGTTATTCATTTTCTAAAAAAATTTTAGATATCCTGTAGTAAGTATAAAAGAAAAAATAAGTGCTATGAAAAAGGATATTATCCAATTTATAATAATTTTTTTCAAAAGTTCTGTTTTTACGGTTTTTATTCCTTTAATTATTCCAACACCACTTATAGCACCTATTATACAATAAGTAGTGGAAATAGGCATCCCCAGCAAAGTAAATAGAAATACACTTATTCCTGCACTAATTTGAGAAACAAATCCTGAAAATGGATCAAGAGGAGTGAGGCTTTTGCCTACAGTTTCAATTACCCTTTTACTTAAGCTATAGGCACCTAAAAAAACGAGAAAAGAAGAGATTAAAAATAAATACCAAATATTAATAGAGATTTGAGAATATATCACCGGACCAAGGATAGTGGCTAATTCATTTGCTCCTGTATTATAGGAAATTAAAGAAGCACTTAATAAAAGAAAATACCTTAAAAGAATTTCTATCTTAAAAAAGGAAATTTTTGGTATTATTCTTTCTAATATTGTGTATAAAAAAAAACTAATTAAAAAAGCTAAAAAAGGAGAAATTATCCAAGATAAAATAATCTTTATAACAGAAAAAATATTAATTGAAGATTTAGAAGCAAGAGCATATCCTATTAAACTTCCTATAATTATTTGATGAGTAGAAAGGGGGAGTTTTTTCCAATTAGAAAATATTATCAATCCTGCTGAAATTAAAAGAGAAATAGCAATAGTTTCAGGATTTATTTCTACTAAATTTTTACCTACAGTTTTCATTACTTTTTCTCCATTTAATAATATTCCTGCAAAAACTAAAATACCGAATAGAAAAACAGCACGTTTAAATTTAATTACTCCAGCTCCTATAGAAATACTAAGAGCATTTGAGGCATCATTGGAACCTATTGCAAAGGCAATAAGAAAGCTAGCTAAAATAGTAAGTTCAATCATTATAGGGAAGATTTACCTAAGCGAGATATCTAAAATATAAAGATAATCACTTGCATCTTCTAATATGTCACTTATTTTTACTAAAGCTTCTATAAATTCTGAAATATTTTTTCCTTCCCAAAAATTGAGAATCTCCCATTCTCTTATTTTTTTTGTTAGATCTTGTTTTATTTCGTCTATTTTTTTTTCACATATTCTGATAGCTAAGCTTTTTTCTCTTAGATTGTTCTTTTCTATTAAGCATTGAAAAGCTTTTATCAAAATTTCCGACATTTCTAAATTAATGTCAGCTATTTTAATCACTTCATCTTTAATTTTTTCAAAAAACTCTTTATTCAAATAGCGAAATTCAAAAGCACAGATTTTTAATGCATCAAAAGCTTTTTCAGAAATTTCAATAAAAGTACAGATATTAGGTCTTATATATGGTAAAAAGGCTCCTTCATATATAGTAGAAGTTATTTCTCTTCTTAAGAAATCTGCCTCTCTTTCAAGGTTTTCTATACAATAGGTTTTTTCTATATCCTTAGTAATAAAAACATTTTTTAAACATTCCATAGCTGAATAAAGTACTTTTAAATAATTTTCAATGTTTGCTATAACTTTTTTTTCTAATTTTCCCCCTTTTAAAAGCTTTTCTAACATAGGGTTAACCTCTTATTATTTTTTAGCTCTCTCAATAAGGATATAATTCATAATATCAAAAAAGGAAATTACTCCTATGATTTCGTTTTTATCTTTTACGAATACTCTAGCGATATTATTTTTTTCCATCAAATCAAAAAGTTCTTCAACAGGGGTATCTTTTGAAACAGTTATAAGGGGTTTTGAACAAATCTCACCTATTTTTATAGTGTGAGGATCTAATTTTTTAGTAAGAACCTTAAAAATTATGTTTCTCACGGTAACTACTCCATAATCATCTTTTTCATCTTTTGGTAAAACCAAAAGAGAACGGATCCTTTTATCAATTAATTTTTCTATTGCATGATATACACTTTTATCTGGTGAGATAGTTTCAATTTTAGGATTCATAATTTCAAAAACTTTTTTCCCCATTTTGTAGCCCCCTTAAATTATTTTTTAAAATATACATTATACTCTCTTTTTTATGCTTGATAAGAATAAATAGATATAATATATTTACTTT
>CAYPPW010000002.1:0-17925 GCA_964412755.1 uncultured Thermodesulfatator sp. | reverse complement strand
CTTTTTATATGGATTTAGAGAAAATTTTTGAAAAATTAAAATTTTTGATTTTAGAAGTCGGAGATTTTTTAAAATCTAATTATAATTCCTTTAATAAAATTTATCATAAAGGTGTTATAGATTTAGTAACTTCCTCAGATATAAAAGCAGAGGAAATGCTTAAAAAGGGTATAAAAGAAATTACTCCACATATTTCTATTATTGCTGAAGAGACTGCCTCTCAAGAGAAGGAAGAGAAAGGAGAATATTATTGGCTTATTGATCCTTTAGATGGAACTACCAATTTTGCTCATCGGCTTCCTTGGTTTGCTATTTCTGTAGCATTAATGAAAGATAAAAATCCTTTGTTAGGGGTTGTATTTAATCCAATTATAAAAGAATTTTTTTGTGCTATAAAAGATAAGGGGGCTTATTTTAACGAAAAACCTATAAAAGTTTCTCAAACAGAAAATCTTTTAGATTCACTTCTTTGCACAGGGTTTCCTGTATCAAAGATTTTAGATTTACCTGAATTATTTATTCCTCCTTTTAAAGAACTTATGAGTAAATGTCAAGGAATTAGGAGATTTGGGTCAGCTGCTTTAGATCTGGCTTATGTTGCCTGTGGAAGATATGAGGGTTTTTGGGAACCCTATCTAAAACCTTGGGATACTGCAGCAGGCATGCTTTTAGTAAAAGAAGCAGGAGGAGAAGTTACAGATTATTTTGGGAATCCTTATAATCCTTTTTTAAATACTATAGTTGCTTCTAACGGAAAAATACATTCTCAAATTATAGAAATAACTTCAAAATATCATCCTGATTACTTTAAACCCTATAAAAATCCTTTACCCACTGTGGATATAATAATAGAATTAAAAGATAAAATTGTATTAATTTACAGAAAAAATCCTCCTTATGGCTGGGCTTTACCTGGTGGTTTTGTTGATTATGGAGAAACTTTAGAATTTGCTGCTATAAGAGAGGCTAAAGAAGAAACAAATTTAGATATAGAAATTTCTTATCTTTTAGGATGTTATTCCGATCCTGAAAGGGATCCCAGATTTCACACAATTACCACTGTATTTGTAGCAAAAGGTAAAGGAGAACCAAAGGCAAAAGATGATGCCAAAATCGTTCGTCTTTTTGATCTCAAAGAAATACCTTGGGAAGAACTTGCATTTGATCATGCAAAAATACTTAAAGATTACCTAAAAAAGAAATATGATAGGATCTGAATGGCTTAAATTAATTGAAAAAGAAATCGGTAAGAACATCAGAATTCTTGTAAAATTAAAAGATATACTTTCAAAAGCTCTTTTGGAAGAATATTTGGATGAAATAAAAATAAAAAGAAAAGTAGTTTATGATTTTAAAGAATTGTATGAGTACTTAAAGAGAGATAATACTTTTCAAATAATTTTAATAGAAATTTCCGAGGATGAAAAAGTTATAGAGTCAGTTATAGAAGAAATAAAAAAAATATCTCCATATGTAAAAATTTTTCTTATTTTGGACTATTTTGAAGAAAGAGATTTGGGTAAATATTTTGAATCAGGAGTGGATGAAATAATTCTTAAGCCCTTTACTTTATCTGAATTTAAAGCAAGGTTATTTAAAATATTAAAAGAACACTATTTAGACATTAAACTTCAAAAATTTATAGTTGAAGATCCACTTACTAAAGTTTATAATAGAAGATATTTTGAAGAGATTATTAAAGAAGAAGTTTATAAAGCTATTAGACAAAAATTGCCTTTAAGCATAATGATGATAGATCTTGATAAATTTAAATGGTATAATGATAATTTCGGACATCAAGCAGGAGACAGTGTACTTAAGGAATTTGGTAAAATTCTTTTAAAAAGTGTAAGAAATAAAATAGATAAAGTATGCAGATATGGAGGAGATGAATTTGTTGTAATTTTACCTTATACTAATTGGAAAAAAGCTTTTAATATAGGAAAAAGAATTATTCAAAATTGGAAAAGAGAAGGATTGGAAATAATCTCTTTATCTGTAGGTATAGCACAACTTATAGAAAAAGAAACCGTGGAAAAGAGTGTTTCTTTTCTTATAAACCGTTCAGATTCAGCTATGTATAAAGCCAAAAGTGATTTTCAAAATAAATGTATAGTAGATGAGGAAAGTATTAAGCAATTTTCAAACGAAGTAGGTCCAAATGAGGGTTAACTTTTTCTATTTTTACTTTAATTTCATCTCCAAGAGATAAATTTTCTTTAAAATTTGTAATTTCACCCACAATGTTGAAGTCTATTAAATATATTTTAGCTTTTTTAGATTGAATATCTAAAACAAGTCCCCTTAAAGGTTCATCTTTTAGGTAAAGTTTAAGATATTTTAAAAGAAAATATCTTTCTCTTTTATTTTGGATTTGAAGAGATCTTTGAAGATTTTCTATTAGCTCGGGAAGGATTCTATTTAGATCTTTTTCAGATAAGAAAAGGTTTCCTAATAAAAATTGTTTTAACTGATATTGAATTAATAAGTCCAAGAATCTTCTTATAGGAGAGGTAAGAGTTGTGTAATAATCAAGGCCTAATCCAGAATGATAAGCTGGTTGAAGAGATAATTCAGATTTTGCCAAAAATTTTAACTGCAAAAGTTTAAAGTATAAATTATTTTCTTCACTTTGAATAATTTCTAAAGGCTTAGGTTGAGAACGATAAATGGCTGGTATTTGATTTTGATATAAAAATTCTGCAGAAAGGGTATTAACGAGGATCATAGCTTCTGCTATTAACATTCTTGAGGGGGTCATTTCTATTTTTTTTACTATTATTCTTCTATCAGAAGTTACTTTTACTTGAATTTCTGGTAAAAAAACTGCTATAGCTCCTTTTTGTTCTCTTCTTTTTTTGAAATGCATTAGAATTTCATAAATTTTTTGCCAAAATGAATTTTTGAAAAGAAGTTCGTCTACTTCATTATAAGTAAGTCTTTGTTTTACTGTTATTAGAGATAAAAAAGGTTCAAAGGAGATTAAATTATAATTTTTATCTATTACAATTTTAAAAGTAAGGGCTGGTTTGAGATGTCCTTTTTTTAAACTGAATTTTTCATGTGAAAGAGAAAAAGGTAGCATTGGATAAATAGCATCTGGAAGATAAAGAGTACAAGCTCTCTCCAAAGCTCCTTCCCAAAGAGATGAACCGGGTTTTATATAATCAGCTACCTCTGTAATATGAACATATAAAATATATTCATTTTCTTTTTCCTCAAAACTTAAAGCATCATCAAAATCTTGAGTTTCTTCTGCATCTACAGTAAAAGTATATAAAGAGGTTAAATCTTCCCTTTTTTCCTTAGAAATTGAAATTTTAAGAATTTCCTTAGTTTCCTCCTCTTCTTTTTCGGAAAAATTCATCGGATAATGGGTTCTTAAAAGTTCTAAATTTTCATCCTCACTTAAATATCCATTTTTTACAAGTAATTCAAACACTTTATAAGGATCTGTTAAATTTAACCGTTTAAGGGCTTCGTAAATTATTTTTCCTGAAGGGGCATTACTTTCCCATATTACATAATTTTTTAAAGCAGAAATCCAAAAATTTTTAATCTCTTCTGTAAAAGAATTTACATTTCCTAGGCAAAGGGCTTTTATAAAGTTTTCTCCTTCATCAATTTTTTTAATTCTTTCAAGTTCTTTTTCTTTTTGAAAAAGTATTTTTTCCACTTCAAATGAGCTCATTATAGAGAGAAAATTAGGTTTTTCTAATTTAAAATATATTCCCTCTTCTAAAATTTTTCTTATAAAAGCTGCTACTTCATCTTCACTAGGGATTTTCCCCAAAATTAACTCTACAGCAGATTTAGCTGAAATTTCTTCAACTTCATTATTTAATACTTCCCACAGTTCTTTTAAGTTAAAAGTATTTTTTATTTTTTCTCTATTTTCTTGTTTTTCTTTGAGAAGAGGCAAAATCTGATTGATATCTGAGATAGGATTAGATTTTTCTTCAAAATAGATTAATGCAGCGAAATTTATAAGTTCTTCCTTTCCATTTGGAAAAACTACATGAAGTCGTTTTTCTTTGACATCTTTTATATAAACAGCGGTAATTTTATTTTTATGAAAAATTTCCGCAAATCTATTTTTTAGAAATTCAAGACTCATTAATAAGTCTTAAAGCAGTTTTTAAATTTAAAGATCCTTCATATAAAGCTTTACCAACTATAGCACCCATAAGTCCTTGGTTTTTATATTGAATTAGAGTTTTAATATCCTCTAAATTATAAATACCTCCTGCAATTATAATAGGATGTTTTGAAACTTTAAGAGCTTTTTCTAATCTATTTCTTTCTAAACCTTGCTGAGTTCCATCTCTTTCTATAAGAGTAAGAATAACAGCAAAAAGCTTTATTTCATTAAGTTTTTCTAAAAAATCTAAATAAGAAAGTTTTGAAATTTCCTGCCATCCTGCCAAAGAAACTTTTTCTCCTTTTATATCTACACTTACTATTATTTGAGAAGGAAACTTTTTAGTAACCTCTTTTAGCCAATCTAAAGATTCAACAGCTTTTGTTCCAATAATTACTTGTGAAATCCCTTGAGATAAATAAAAATTAATACTTTCTTCGTTTCTTATCCCTCCTCCTACTTGAACTGGAATATTAACATTTTTTGCTATTTTTATAATTATTTCCTTATGAATTGGGATTCCCTCTTTAGCTCCATCTAAATCAACTATGTGAAGTCTTTTAGCTCCCTCTCTTTCAAAAAAAATAGCATATTTTATTGGATCACTCGCATAAATCTTAACCTGATCATATTTTCCTTGAAAAAGTCTCACTACTTTATTATTTTTTAAATCTATAGCAGGAATAATAAGCATTAATAAAAATTTACTGTTTTAAAGGAAAATTTTTAAATATCTTTGTTAATCCTCTTTCAGCTAATTCTTCAGCTGTCAACCATTTAAATTTGCCATAAAGTTGAATGTTAAATACATTTTCACTTAAGGGTTTTTGAGTTTCGTCAAATTCATCCATCCATAAAATTTTTCCAGACTCTCCTTCATAAAAAATTAAGACAAAACCTATACTTGCAGGTTCAGCTACAGAAAAAGAACTTCCCTTTCTTTCTTTAAATCTATAAATTCTTCCGTATAAAATAGCTTGGGTATTTGTTTTTTGAGTTAATCTTTTTATTATCTCTTTAGAATTCTTAGTTTCTTCTAAGATCTCAGCTATAAGATTTTCAAATTCATTTTGAGATAAAAATATAAAGTTATAATAAGAGGAGTATTTAGATAATTCTTTTTTTAAGAGATTATCCATAATAGTTTTAGCTTGTGATTCCACCTCTCCGGGTATTACTTTTTTTATTGGACAATAAAAAAAACTTTCACTCTCTTGTAAGTATGTTTCAAAAGGTAAAACTAACACAGAATTTATATTTTTACTTACACTATAAGGTAAATAAACTTTTTTTGGTTCCCCACTGCATTCACTTAGAAATAATGAAAGAATAAGGAAAAAAATTTTTAAATTTTTCATTTAGAAAATTTATTATAGCACTTTCTACTTAAAAGGCTATTATCAATTATTATAAAGATAAATTAAGACTTGATAGATTAGTATAGTTTTTTATAATGTTTTTAAAAATTTTGATGGGGGGTAGGTAGATGATAGAGATTGAGAGAATAAGGGTTAGGGATGTGATGACGACTCCTGTAGTAACTATTAATGGGAATGCTACTGTTAGGGAGGCAGCTGAGGTTATGATGAGAACAGGGTATAGGGGTTTAGTGGTTGAGAAGGTAGATGAGGAGGATGCTTATGGGATTATTACGGTTAAGGACATAGTTTACAAGGTTATAGCAAAGGGTATGCCTCTTGAGAAGGTTAAAGTGCTTGAGGTTATGACCAAGCCTTGTATAGTGGTACCTGAGTATTATGACATAAAGTATGCAGCGAGGCTTATGGCAATGGCCAATATAGTGAGGCTTCCTGTTATATCTGAGGCTAACAAGTTAGTTGGAATGATTACTTTGAGAGATATAATTAAACCTTTTATAAGTAAATAAGTATTATATGCTCAATTTTATTTTTTATCCAGATTCTGTAGCAGTAATCGGAGCCTCAGAAGATGAAAAAAAAATCGGTCATGTAGTGTTTAGAAATCTTCTTTATCAAGGTTTTAAAGGGAAGGTTTACCCGGTTAATCCTAAAAGAAAGGAGATCTTAGGTATTAAGTGCTATCCATCGGTAACAGATATTCCTGACAAAGTAGATTTGGGAATAATAGTCATACCTGCTAAAGGTGTTCCTTTGGTAATAAAAGATTGTGCAACTAAAGGGGTGAAGGGTGTGGTTGTTATTACTGCAGGATTTAGGGAAATAGGAGGTGAAGGGTTAAAACTTGAACAAGAAATAACAGAATTAGTTAAAAATGCAGGAATAAGAATGGTTGGACCTAACTGTTTAGGTGTGGTTAATACCTTTAATTGCATGAATGCTACTTTTGCATCCGATATGCCTTCTCCAGGGAAAATCTCCTTTTTTTCTCAGTCTGGGGCTTTAGGTGTAGCTCTTATTGACTGGGCTATAGAAAATAATTTTAGTTTAGGTAAATTTGTGAGTCTCGGTAATAAAGCAGATCTTAATGAAACAGATTTTTTAGAATATTTTGGAACTGATCCAGATACTGATGTTATTTTAGGATATATAGAAGATGTGAAAGACGGTAAAAAATTTCTTAGGGTTGCTCAAGAAGTTGCTAAAATAAAACCCGTTATAATAGTAAAAGCTGGAAGTACTGAAGCAGGAGCAAGAGCAGCTTCCTCTCACACCGGAGCTCTTGCAGGGTCTGATAGAGCTTTTACTGAAGCCTTTAAAAAAGCAGGGATAATAAGAGCAGAAAGTATTCAAGAATTATTTGAAATAGCAGAAATTTTTAAAATTAAAAAAATACCCAAGGGAAACAGGTTATTAGTAATTACTAATGCCGGTGGTCCAGGAATTATTGCAGCTGATACAGCTGATAAGGAAGGTTTAAAACTTGATCCCATGAGTGAAGAATCAATATCTGCCTTGGTAGATAAACTTCCTTCTACAGCAGCTTTATATAATCCTATTGATATAATAGGAGATGCTACTTCTGAGAGATATAAGATAGTTTTAGAACAAGCCATAAAAGATCCCTTAGTAGAAGGAATATGTATAATTTTAACACCTCAAGCTATTACAGATGTAGAAAACATTGCTGAAGAGATTGTAGAAAAAGATAAAGTTTCTGATAAGCCTATTTTTGCTTGTTTTATTGGAGGAAAAAGGGTTCAACAAGGGATAAATATTTTAAAATCTAATCAAATTCCCTGTTATTCAGATCCTTCTACAGCTGTAAGAGCTTATAAAAAATTTATTGAATTTAACAAAATTAAAAATAAAAAAGAGCTAGAATATATAAAAATTGAAATACCCTCAGAAAATAAAGAAAAAGTAAAATTAATGCTTGAGGTATTATATAATGCAGGAGTTAATTCTATCGGAGATGAGAATGCTATGGAAATTCTATCTCTTTATGGATTTGTTTTTCCTAAGAAAGCATTAGCTAAAACACCAGAAGAAGCTATTAAAATAGCTGAAAATATAGGTTTTCCTGTAGTATTAAAAGTTGCCTCTCCTAATATTCTTCATAAAACAGATGTGGGAGGAGTAAAACTTAATCTTAAAACTTCAGAAGAAGTTTATAATGCTTTTATAGAAATTACAGTAAATGTAAAAAGATTTATGCCTAATGCTTATATAAAAGGGGTTATGGTTTACGAAATGATCACAGAAGGAAAGGAAGTTATTTTAGGAGTTACTTATGATAAAACTTTTGGACACATTATAATGTTTGGGCTTGGTGGAATATATGTGGAAATATTAAAAGATGTATCTTTTAGAATTGTTCCTTTGAGTAAAGAAGAAGCTTATGAAATGGTTGAAGAAATTAAAGGAAGTAAAATATTGGAAGGAGTGAGAGGAGAAATTCCTTATGATAAAGAAAGTATTGTTGATAAAATTCTAAGGCTTTCTCAATTAGTTACGGATTTTCCTATTATTAAAGAAATAGATGTTAATCCTTATGTAGTTCAGCATAAAGGAGGAGTAGCTTTGGATGCAAGAATAATAATAGGGGAGATAGAGAGGTAAAGGAGGTATAAAAAATGTTGCCCATTTTTTTAATTTCTAATAAACCCTTTACAGGAAGAAATTTATTAGCTTTAGGTTTGGCCCTAAATTTGAAAGAAAGAGGATATAAAGTTTCTTATATGAAACTAATAGGTAAATTTCCCTATAAAAGAGATAATCAGATTGTAGATGAAGAGGCACAATTTATCCATCAAATATTAGAATCCGAAGATCCTATAGAATATTGTTCTCCTTTTGTATTAATTTATCAAGTACAATATCAATTATTTGAAGGAAAGGAGTTAAAAGTAGATGAAAAAATTTTAAAAATTATTCATAATCAAAAGGATAAAGATATTCTTTTTATAGTGGGAGGAGATAGTTATTTTGAAGGATATGCTTTTAAAATTGATTCTCTTAGAATGATTAAAAAATTGGATGCAAAAGCTTTAATAATTCAAACTTGGGAAGGAGAAACCTCTATAGATGACATTTTAGGAATAAAAGAGTTAATAAAAGAAAATTTTTTAGGTACCGTTTTGAATAAAGTTTCTCCTGAACAGTATTTATATGTGAAAGATACAGTGGTTCCTTATTTAACAACTCAGGGTATAAAAGTGTTTGGAGTTCTTAAAAGAGATAAATTTTTAGAATCTATCACCGTAAGAAGACTTCTTGAGATTGTAAACGGAGGGGTGGTATGTAGCGAAGATAAATTAGACGAGTTTGTAGAAAATTATTTAATAGGAGCGATGGATCCTGGTCAAGCCTTATCTTATTTTTTAAGAGTTCCTAATAAAGCTGTAATTACAGGGGTTTACAGAACAGATATTCAGATTTTAGCTATGGAAACTTCAACTAAATGCCTAATTTTAACAGGAGGACTTCATCCAGATGAAACTGTAGTAAATATAGCTAAAAATAAAGGGATTCCTATTATAGTAACTTCTCTTGATACTTTCACTGCTGTTGACAGAATTCAAGATATAAT
Organism: uncultured Thermodesulfatator sp.; assembly: GCA_964412755.1. GTDB lineage: Bacteria > Desulfobacterota > Thermodesulfobacteria > Thermodesulfobacteriales > Thermodesulfobacteriaceae > Thermodesulfobacterium. The sequence goes on along the minus strand of CAYPPW010000002.1, from coordinate 8,813 downwards.
GGGGAAAGCTATTTTAAAGGAAAAAGATAAGGCTTTAAAAGCTAAAGAAATTGTTGCTCAGGAATTTTCTATTGAAGAATTTTTAAGAGAATTAAATATTTAAAAATGGTTCAAATTCTTTCAGCTAAATGGATTTTGCCTTCTTCAGAGGATGAGCCTTTAAAAAATGCTTGTTTGGTAATAGAAAAAGATAAAATAATTGATATAGGGAATCAAGAATCCATACTTTCTAAATATCCCTCTGCTGAAATTGTTAATTTAAAAAATAAACTTGTTTTTCCTGGGCTTGTAAATGCTCATACTCATGCTCCTATGAGTATTTTTAGAGGAATAGCAGAAGATTTGCCCCTTATGAAATGGCTTACTGAGTATATTTTTCCTATTGAAGCTAAACTTAAAAAAGACTGGGTTTATTGGGGTACTAAACTTTCTCTTATAGAAATGATTAAATCAGGGATCACTCTTTTTTGTGATATGTATCTTTTTGAGGAAGAAGTTATAAGAGCTGTGAATGAGGCAAATATAAAAGCTGTAGTTGGAGAGGGTATTTTTGATTTTCCCTCTCCAAGTTATGGTCCTACAGAAAAAGGGCTTGAACTTACAGAAAAATTGTTAAAAAATTTTCAAAATCACCCCTACATAAAAATAGCTGTATCTCCTCATACCTTATATACTTGTTCTCCGGATACAGTTAAAAAATGTATAAAAATTGCAGAAAAATATAATGCTAAACTTCATATTCATTTATGTGAAACAAAAGATGAAATAGAGGAAGTTGAAAAAAAATATGGGAAAAGACCTATAGAAATATTAAAAGATTTGGGAGGTCTTAATGAGAATTTAATAGCTGTTCATTGTGTTAAACTTGAGGAGAAAGAAATAGAATTAATGGCAAAATATAAAGCTAAAATAGTTCATTGTCCAGAAAGTAATTTAAAGCTTGGTTCAGGAATAGCTAATCTAACTGGGATGTTAAGAGCCGGAATAAAGATTGCTCTTGGAACAGATGGCCCTGCAAGTAATAACGATTTAGATATGTTCTCAGAAATGAAAATGGCAAGTTTAATTCAAAAGGGTTTAAAAGAAGATCCTACTGTTGTATCCGCAAGAGATGTATTTAAAATGGCAACTTATTGGGGAGCTAAAGTTTTAGGATTTGAGAATACAGGAAAACTTTTACCAGGATATAAGGCCGATTTAGCAGTGCTGGATCTTTCACATTACTCTTTACAACCAGATTATAATCCTCTGGCTCTTTTGGTTTATAGTGCAAAAAGTGGTTATGTTTCAGATCTTATGATAGAAGGAAATTGGATAATGAAAAATTATAAAATTTTATCTTTTAATGAAGAAGAAGTAACGGAAAAAATAAGAGAAATAAAAAGAGAAATTCTTTTCCTTTTGAGGAAAAATTCCTCTTGAGGAAAATTTACTCAAAATTTATTCCAATAAAATATAAAAAACTTTAATTTTCACTTTTTATTTTAAAAAATTTTAATTAAAAATTATAAAAAACTTTTGGGTATAATATTTGCATAATAAATATTTAAAAATTTTGATGGGGGGTAGGTAGATGATAGAGATTGAGAGAATAAGGGTTAGGGATGTGATGACGACTCCTGTAGTAACTATTAATGGGAATGCTACTGTTAGGGAGGCAGCTGAGGTTATGATGAGAACAGGGTATAGGGGTTTAGTGGTTGAGAAGGTAGATGAGGAGGATGCTTATGGGATTATTACGGTTAAGGACATAGTTTACAAGGTTATAGCAAAGGGTATGCCTCTTGAGAAGGTTAAAGTGCTTGAGGTTATGACCAAGCCTTGTATAGTGGTACCTGAGTATTATGACATAAAGTATGCAGCGAGGCTTATGGCAATGGCCAATATAGTGAGGCTTCCTGTTATATCTGAGGCTAACAAGTTAGTTGGAATGATTACTTTGAGAGATATAATTAAACCTTTTGTCCCTAAACCTTGACAAAAATAAAAAAATATATTCTTTTAAAAATTTTTAAAAAATTATTATTAAAGGAGGTGCAAGTATGGCAGAAATCAAATCAGTATTGAAAGAAACAAGAATTTTTTATCCTCCTCAAGAGGGTAAAGACAAAGCCTATGTATCTTCTCGTTATCAGTACAAACAAATTTATCAATACTCTTTAGATGATCCGGATGAATTTTGGGCAGAAAGAGCAAAAGAGTTAATTACGTGGTTTAAATATTGGAACAGAACTTGTTATTGGGATTTTTATAAGCCTGAAATTAAGTTTTTTGAAGGTGGAAAACTTAATGCTTGCTATAATTGTATAGATAGACATTTAGAGAATCCAGCTGTCAAAAATAAAGCAGCCATTATATGGCAAGGTGAACCCGATAGAGATGTTAAGGTATATACCTATGAAATGCTTCATATAGAAGTATGTAAATTTGCTAAAATTTTAAAAAATTTAGGAGTTCAAAAAGGAGATAGAGTTACTATATACCTTCCTACTATGCCTGAAGCTATTGCTGCTATGCTTGCTTGTGCACGTATAGGTGCTATTCATAGTGTAGTATTTGGAGGTTTTTCTGCAGAGTCTTTGAAAGTTCGTATTCTTGATGCTCAGGCTAAGGTTTTAATTACTTGTGATGGAACCTATAGAGGGGGGAGAAGGATTAATCTCTTAGAAAGAGCAGAAGAAGCTATTAGGGAATGTGATTGTATAGAACATTGTATCGTATTAAATCGTTTTGGAGATCCTATTGAATTAAAAGATAGTAGATGTGTTTTATATGACGATTTAAAAAAAGAACTTGCAGTATATGAATATTGTGAATATGAGGAAATGGATGCAGAGGATATTTTGTTTATTCTTTACACTTCCGGAACAACTGGTAAGCCTAAAGGAGTTTTTCATACAACAGGAGGTTATCTAGTATATGCTGCTCATACTACTCAATGGGTATTTGATGTGAAACCAGAAGATGTTTTCTGGTGTACTGCAGATATTGGATGGATTACAGGGCATACTTATATAGTATATGGTCCCCTTGCTTTGGGAACAACAGTTTTTATTTATGAAGGTATTCCTACTTATCCAGATCCAGGGAGGTGGTGGGAATTAGTGGATCGTTATAGAGTAACAATTTTCTATACAGCTCCCACAGCCATTAGAGCACTTATGCGGGAAGGTGAAAAGTGGCCTCAAAAATATAGCTTATCTAGCTTAAGACTTCTTGGTACAGTAGGAGAACCTATCAATCCTGAAGCTTGGTATTGGTATTATAAAAATGTAGGACGTGAAAGATGTCCTATTGTAGATACCTGGTGGCAAACAGAAACCGGAGGAATATTAATTTCCCCCTTACCTTATGCTATTCCCCAAAAACCTGGTTCTGCTACTTTTCCTCTTCCGGGAGTTGAACCAGTAGTTGTTAGATCTGATGGAACAGAGGCAGATATTAATGAAGGTGGGCATCTTTGTATAAAAAGAGCTTGGCCTGGTATGGCAAGAGGAATTTGGGGTGATCCTTTGAGATTCAAAGAGGTTTATTTTAGTAAATTTCCAGGATACTACTATACTGGAGATGGTTCCCGTAAGGATGAAGATGGTTATTATTGGATTATGGGAAGATTGGATGATGTATTAAATGTTTCTGGGCATCGTCTGGGAACTATGGAATTGGAATCTGCTTTTGTAGAACACCCAGCAGTTGCAGAAGCTGCGGTAGTTGGATTCCCTCATGAAATTAAAGGAGAAGGTATTTACGCTTATATAATTTTGAAAGATGGATACGAACCCTCTGAAGAATTAAGAAAAGAACTAATTCAACATATAAGAAAAGTAATAGGACCTATTGCTACCCCTGATGTTATTCACTTCACCTCAGGACTTCCTAAAACAAGATCAGGTAAAATTATGAGAAGAATTTTAAGGAAAATAGCTGCAGGACAATTTGGGGATCTTGGAGATACCTCAACCTTGGCAGAACCAGAAATAGTGGAAAAACTTATTGAAAGCAGAAAAAATCTCTTAGCAGCTTAAATTAAAAATTATTCAAAATCTCTTTTTTAAAGCCCCCTTTTTAAAGGGGGCTTTTTCTTTTTAATTTTGTCCCTATAATAAAAATTTATGAAAGATTTTGAGTTTTATCTTCCTACTAAAATATTTTTTGGTAAAAAAGCATTAAAACAAATTCCTAAAGAACTTCCTAAATTAGGTAAAAAAGCTTTGTGTGTATTTGGTAGATCTTCTATTAAAAAAATAGGACTTTATGAAAAGTTACAAAATCTCTTATATGAAGCTCAAATAAAATATATAGAATTTAGTGGTATAAAACCAAATCCTCTTTTATCAAAAGTGTTGGAAGGAATTGAAATAGCTAAAGAAAATAAAGTAGATTTTATTTTGGCTGTAGGAGGAGGAAGTGTTATTGATACAGCTAAAGCAATTGCCTGTGGGTATTATTATTCGGGAGATCTTTGGGATTTATTTGAAAGAAAAGCTTTTCCTGAAAAAGCACTTCCTATAGCAGTCATTCCTACTATTTCAGGAACTGGATCTGAATTAAATGAAGTTAGTGTCATTACTCATGATATAAAAAAAATAAAACATTCTTTAAGAAGTCCTTTGCTTTTTCCTAAGGTATCTTTTTTAGATCCTACATTGACTTTTACAGTTTCAGCAGAATATACTGCTTATGGAGCAGTGGATGCATTTTCTCATGTTTTTGAATTTTTTATAAATAGAGAAAATAAAAAAGAAGATTTAACAGAAGATTTAATGGTTACTCTTATGAAAAATATTCTTAAATGGTCAAAAGTAGCTATCAAAGAACCCAAAAATTACGAAGCCAGAGCTAACCTGATGTGGGCAAGTTCTTTAGCTCTTTGTGGTTTAATTAAAGCAGGTATAGGAGGTTATAGATTTGCTCTTCATGCTATGGAACATCCCTTAAGTGGAGGTTATGATATTCCTCATGGAATGGGATTAGCTATATTAATGCGCGCTTGGATAAAAAGATATAAGGAGGATAGCATAATAAAAAAATTTTTTGAAAGAGTTTTTGAAGTACCTATAAAAAATAAGTCAGCGCTTGATAAAGGTCTTGAGAAATTTGAAGAATGGTTAAAGGAAATGAATATCCCTTTAAATTTGAAAGAAATAGGTATTCCTTATGAAGAACTTGATATTTTAACTGAAAAAGCTTTTGAAATTTTTAGGCTTTATAAGGCAGAAGAGGAATACCCTATAAATAAAATAAAAGAAATATTTGAAATAGCTTATTTTTAAATTTTAAAAAAGGAGGAATAAATGCACTGGAAAATAGGATTTTTTGAAATGGAAAAAGAGTGGGAAAAAGAACTTTATATTAGAAAATTAAAAGAACAATTAAAAGAAAAAATAGAAGAATTGGAGATTAGTTTTTATGAGGAACCTTTAAATGAAATAAATGTAAAAGGATTTAAGGATTTAGAAATAATAATAATTCATGCCAAATCCAAAGTTAATTCAACTGTAGTAGAAGAATTAAAAAATGCAAAACTTATAATTACCCGAACCACAGGAACAGATAACATAGATATTTTAAGTTGTGAAAAAAGAGGAATATTAGTTGCCAATTGTCCTGTGTATGCCTCTATTACCGTTGCTGAACATACTGTTGCTTTGATGTTTGCTTTATCTAAAAGATTAAGAATTGCTATTGACAAAAGTAAAATCTTAGATTTTTCAAAGGATGGTTTATTAGGAATAGATCTTTTTGGGAAGGTTATAGGAATTATTGGGACAGGAAGAATAGGAAGTGAAATAGCAAGGATAGCTTATGGAATCGGAATGAAAATTTTAGCTCATGATATTTGTCCTTCTCAGGAATTGATAGAAAAGTACAAGGTGAAATATGTAGATGTAGAAACACTATTAAAAAGCTCAGATATTATTGTCGTAATGTTACCATATTATTCCAAAACGCATCATTTTATAAATAAAGAAAACATCAAATTAATAAAAGATGAAGCCATTTTAATTAATACTTCCCGTGGTCCTGTAGTAGACACTGAAGCTTTAATATGGGCTTTAAAAAACAACAAACTCCAGGGTGGTATAGCTTTAGATGTTTTTGAGGGTGAAAGAATCCTTTTACAACTTAAAGATATGATATTAGAAGATGGTTTTAATCAAGAAGAATATGAAAGAGCCTTAAAAACTTTAGTTTTGTTAAGTTATCCTAATACTATATTTACTCCACATGTAGCTTATTATACTAAAGAGGCTATAGAAAGAGTAATTGAATGGGTAGTAACAAATATAGCTAATTTTTTAATAAATAGATCCTTACCCACCCAATATAAATTTTATTTCTGAACCTTCCATTCAGTGATTAAAAAACCATCTATTACAAAATGATTTAATATTTCCAATTTTAAGACCTTTTTAAGACTCTTAAATCCTTCACCTCCTACCAAAGTAGGTACATTTTCTCCTCCCACAATTATAGGAAGATGAATGATTTTAATTTCATCAATGTAGTTTTTTCTCGTAAGTTCCCAATTTATAGAAGCACCTCCTTCTACCATAAGTTTTTTTATTCCTCTTTCATAAAGCATAGGCAGTAATATATCAAAATCTACCAGATCTTCTCCTGCAAAAATTATTTCAGCTCCAAGATTTTTAATTTTTTCAATTCTTTCTTCAGGAGCTCTTTTGGTGGTAACAATAATAGTAGAGGCATCTTTTGAAAATATATTTGCATTAAGTGGAACATTAGCAGTAGAACAAGGAATAATGCGCACAGGATTTTTTCCTTCTACATATCTTACAGTGAGACTTGGATCATCAGTTCTTACTGTTTCACATCCCACCATTATTCCATCTACCTGAGCTCTTATGCTATGAAGATATTTGTAAACTTCTTTTGTCATAATACTCATAAGTTCTTTACTTGAAGCACCTCTATAAAGGGTAAGTTTTCCATCTAAAGTTACTTCGGATACTATAATTATATAAGGTTTATTCATCATAAGATTTTCCAAAATGTTTATAGAGATATCCTATTCTTTGAAATAAAGAAAATAAAGTAAGAAGTGTGATTAATTTTATTCCATAGTTTAAACCTATCTGGGTATTAAATTTTTCTAAAATAGTAAAAATAATGAGAAAAATATGAGTTTCTGGTCTCCCAAAAAATCCTATATTTTCTAAAGGATCTTGGATTTTCCCTTTTATTTTTACAAAATATCCAATTTCTGAATACACTACTGGTTTAATAAAAGAATGTAACATTGAGCTACAAATAGCTAAGGTAGCCCAAAAGGGGCCTGCATAAAAATATCCTACTGTTCCTAGTATTAAACCATCTACCCATTTATCAGATATCCAGTCAAAAATTGCTCCAAATTTAGTTGGTTTTCCTGAAAGTCTTGCTACAATCCCATCTGATAAATCCAAAATACCAGAAATTATTAAAAGAAACATAGCTAAAAGTAGATTTTCTTTATAATAAGCTAAGGCTGAACAAGTTCCAATTAAAAGAGAAAGTAAAGTAATAAAATTAGCGGGAAAGCGAAGTTTATATAAAAGTACCCCAAAGGGAGTATAAAACTTTTCAAAATACTCTTTTTTCCCTGTTAAATTCATCTTCAAAAATTTTAGTTTTTTAAGTTAATAATTCTATAAATAAAAAAAACAAAAGTCAAGGATTAACCAAAATTAAACTTTTTAATTGACAAAAGTTAAATCTTAATATAAAATATTTTTTAAAGTAAGTACTTACAAACAGAAGAAATTTGTCTGAAATAACTAAAAAAAAGATTTTAGAGTCAGCTTTAAAGCTTTTTTCTCAAAAGGGTTATTTAGGTGCTACTACTAAAGAGATTGCTAAAGAAGCCAAAATAGCAGAAGTAACACTATTTAGATATTTTTCTTCTAAAGAAACTTTATTTGAAGAAGTTATAAACACTTATTCTTTTTTACCTAAACTTAAAGAAATTCTCGAGAATGTTAAAGATACTTCTTATGAAAAAGCTCTTAAAGTTATTGCTTATGAATTTATTAAGCTTTTGGAATCTAAAAAAGATTTAGTAAGAATAATGCATTCTGAAATGCAAAGGTATCCTGAAAAAATTAAAAAAATTTATGAGAATGTTATAGATAACATATTGAAGTTACTTTCAGAGTATTTTGATAATCTTCAAAAAAGAGGTATTTTAAGAAACTTCAATAGTAATTTAGCCGCAAGAGCGTTTCTTGGAATGTTTTTTTCTTATTTTTATGCTAAAGAGATCAAAGAATGTCTCAATATTCAAAAAAACGATCTTAATGAAGTTATTGATTCTTATGTAGATATTTTTATTAAGGGAACTTTAAAGATTTAATTTTTATTTATTATTCTGTAACTACAGTTACAAGAACAAACCTTAAGGTGAAATTTGTAAGCTATAACTAGAGAATAATTAGAGGGATGATTATTATTAATTTGAATGGGAAGAAAGTTAAAATTGGGTAAGAAAAGCAAAGAAAAAAGTACTTTATAAATATATGGAAGTAATTATTTAGTTATAAGGGTACATATATAAATCTTGTTTAAGTTATTAGTTATTTTTTTTGTTTGGCTTTAGGTGAGCTTTGATAAACTTGCTAATTTTTAAAATTGGTTTATTATTCTTTAAGGATTTCTTTTTTGCCCGGGTGGCGGAATTAGGAAGACGCTGTGGACTTAAAATCCACTGGAGGTAAAACCTCCGTGCCGGTTCGAGTCCGGCCCCGGGCATTTTCTTAAAACTGAGTTTTAAACCATTTTTCATTAGCAAGAACAACTGAGGTTTCAATTTGTAA
>CAYPPW010000001.1:61394-108629 GCA_964412755.1 uncultured Thermodesulfatator sp. | reverse complement strand
ATTTATAGGGATTTTGATGAATTTGCTTGTTTTATTGGAAGTTTTTAGTAAAATTTTATTTTTAAATTTTTTGAAATTTTTTTAAAAATTTTTATTGATTATAAAAAGATGCTTAATTATTCTTTGTCTCAGGAACAAAAAAAGTTAATTGATTTAATTATTCAAATTGGAGAGGAATATATAAAACCTTATGCATTAAAATGGGATGAAGAAGAAATTTTTGAAGAAAAACCTTTAAGAGCTTTGGCAGATGCTGATTTATTTGGAATAATTATTCCCTCTGAATACGGAGGTTTGGGATGGGGATGTTTTGAAATGTGTCTTGCTATAGAAAAACTTTCTTATTACTGTGCTGGAGTTTCTACAACATATGCTGCTACATTTCTTGGAAGTTATCCTATTATTCTTTTTGGAAATAGAGAACAAAAAGAAAAATATCTTCCTGAAATTGCTAAAGGCCATAAAATATGTGCTTTTGCTCTAACAGAGCCACAAGCAGGAAGTGATGCTTTTGCAATAAAAACTTTAGCAAGAAAAGAAGGGGATTTTTATATTATTAACGGGATAAAACATTTCATTACAAATGGAGGCATTGCTGATATATATATTGTAATTGCCTTAACTGATCCTACTAAAGGAGCAAGAGGTGCAAGTGCTTTTATAATTGAAAAAAATGATCCCGGATTTTCTGTAGGAAAAAAAGAAAAAAAATTAGGTTTGAGAGCTTCAGTAACTACAGAGCTATTTTTCAATGATTGTAAAATTCCTAAAGATAGATTAATAGGAAGAGAAGGCATGGGATTTATAATTGCTCTTAAAACATTGGATTTTGGTAGATGTGGGGTAGGAGCTCAAGCTATTGGTATAGCACAAGCTGCAATGGAAGTTTCATTGAAACATGCTCTTTCTCGAATTCAATTTGGACAACCTATCTATAATTTTCAAGCAGTAAGTCATACCTTTGCTGAAATGGCTACAAAAATAGAAGCAGCCCGTGCTTTAACATATAACGTAGCTAAATATATTGATAGTGGGGCTAAAGATATTTCAGGAGTCTCCTCTATTGCAAAATATTTTGCTACTGAAATAGCTATGTGGATTACAGAAAGGGCTATTCAAATGATGGGAGGATTTGGATATATGAGAGATTATCCAGTGCAAAAATATTTTAGAGACGCTAAATGTCTTCAAATTTATGAAGGAACTAATGAGATTCAGAAAAATATTATTGCACGAGAATTAATTAAATATTATAAATTATAAAAAATGAGTAAAGTAATAGTTTGTATAAAGGGAGTTCCTGTACCAGGAGCAACAAAGGTAGATCCAGAAACTCATACTTTAAAGAGGGAAAGTTTAGAACTTATTCTCAATCCAAATGATAAATCAGCTCTTGAAATGGCTATTAGATTAAAAGAAACATATAATTTTAAGGTAGTAGTTATTTCTATGGGACCTCCCAATGTAATTCCTCTTTTAAAATATGCCTATGCTTTAGGTTGTGATGAAATGATATTACTTTCAGATAAAGCTTTTGCTGGCTCAGATACCTTAGCTACTAGTTTGATTTTAGCAAAAACTATACAAAAATTGTCTCCTTATTCTGTGATTTTAACTGGTTTAAAATCAATTGATGGGGAAACAGCTCAAGTTCCTCCAGAAATAGGAGCATTATTGGGAATTCCATCCCTTACTAATGTAAAAAAACTTTTAAAAGAAAATGATTATTGGATTGCAATTAGAGAAAATGAATATGGTGAAGAAGAATTAGAGGTTTCAGAACCTTTTGTAGCTTCAATTAATCCTCATGTTTTTGATTACTTAAAACCACCCTCATTAAAAAGACTTTTAGAAGTAGAAAAAAAGGAACCTACAGTTTTTACAATCAGTGATTTAGATTTAGATCCTCAACAAGTAGGATTAAATGGATCCCTCACACAAGTAATAGAAGTATTTGAAAAAAAAATTGAAACTAAAGGTACAATAATAGAAGGTAATCCGCAAGAATTAATAAATAAGTTAATTGAAATTCTTAAAACTAAAGATGTAATTTAAAAGATGATATTTGAAGAAATAAAATTAGAAAATCTTGATAAAGGAAACATTTTAGCTTTTGGAGAATGCTATCAAAAGAAGATTCACCCCTCTAGTTTTGAAATCCTCACACCCTTGAAAGAAATTTCTCAATCCTTAAACAAAAAATTAATTTTAGTGTGTTTGACAAATCTTTTAGAAGAGATTGAAAATTTGGAAGATCTTAAAAAATGTATAGCTGATGAAATATGGTTTATTTTAAATCCTGAATTAAAGAATTTTAAAGATGATTTGTGGGCTCAAGTATTAGTAGAAATTATTAAAAATTCTGAGCCATATGGATTTTTCTTTCCTGCTACCATAATAGGCATGTCATTAGCACCAAGAGTAGCAGGAACTTTAGGTTTGGGACTTTGTGCTCATGTAAATAGTTTAGAATTAAAAAATAATCAAATTATTATGGCAAGACCCACTTATGGAGAGAATATTATAGCTAGACTTATTTCAAAAAGTATTCCAATAATGGCTACTATTTCAGTGGGAACCTTTCCTATAAATTATAAAGATCAACAACCTTTGATAAAAAAAATAATTTTTCCACAAAATTTTTGTTGGAAAAGTAAATTAAAGGTGAGAAAAATTCTACCTTTTAAAAAGAAAGTTACTAAACTTTCTACAGCCAAAATCATAGTTGCAGGCGGAAGAGGTCTTAAAAATAAAGAAAATTTTCAAAAACTTTTTGAACTTGCTAAACTTTTAAATGCTGAAGTAGGAGCTACCCGGCCAGTATGTTATGAAGGATGGACAGAAGAAGATAGAATGATAGGAATAAGTGGAATAACAGTGAGACCAAAAGTTTACCTAGGTTTTGGAATTTCAGGAGCCTTACAACACATGGTAGGAATGGAAAACTCTGAATTTATAATTGCTGTAAATACAGATAAAGAAGCTCCTTTAGTAAAAATGGCTAATGTAGCTTTCATAACAGATGCTCCAACATTTTTAGATTTGTTAATAGAAAAACTTAAAGCTTTGAAATAATATCTTTGAATTTTTTCTTTAATCTTTTTATGTGGTCACCTTCCCAATAAATTTTTTTACAATTAGGACAATAATTAAATTCATTATAAAATTTATATACTTTGGGAGGAATAAGGTCTTTAAAGTCCTCTTTTTTAATAGGAATTAGTTCTGTTCCACATATACTACAAATGTCAAGCTTAAGTTGTAATTTTAAGTTTAGTTTATTAATTAACACTTGAATTTGAGCATTTAAGTCTTCTCTAGGTAATACTAAATAGATTACTCCTATTTTTTCACAAATTTTTGCGGTTTCAGGACTCGTAATTAAAAAAATTTTATCTTTGTTTTCAAAAACAATTTCAGAAGTTATTTTCTTTTCACATAATCGGGTTTTATATCCAAGAAATCTAAGCCATTTATTTAAACCTTTAAGAGAGCCTTCTACAAAAAATTCCATTTTATCTTTTTTCGCTTTTTTTATTCCGGCTTGGAAGTAAATGAAGTTCCAAAATCTGTTCAATTTTTACTTCTGAAGGAGCTCCAGTAAGTAAACACTGAGCTTTTTGAGTTTTAGGAAAAGGTATTACTTCTCTGATACTTTTTTTCCCAAGCATAATCATGATTAGTCTATCAAGACCTAAAGCAATACCGCCATGAGGAGGAGCTCCGTATTCTAAGGCAGTAAGTAAAAATCCAAATTTTTCCTGAGCTTCCTCTTTAGATATATTTAAAAGATTAAAAATTTTTTCTTGAAGTTCCTTTTTATGAATACGGATACTTCCTCCTCCTATTTCAATACCATTCAATACAATATCATAAGCTCTTGATTTTACTTTAAGAGGTTCTGTATCCAAGAGAGGTATATCTTCTTCTTTAGGATGAGTAAAGGGATGATGTACTGAAACTAATCGATTCTCTTGTTCATCCCATTCGAATAGAGGAAAATCTGTTATCCATACAAAAGAAAATTTATTTTCTTGAATTATTCCAAGTTTTTTAGCTAAATAGATTCTAAGCTCTGCCAAAACTGAATTTACTATGTCTTCTTTATCAGCCACAAAAAAGAAAGTGGCAATTTCTTCGGTGGAATTAAAAATTTCTTCCAATTTTTCTAAAATAGATTTTTCAAAAAATTTTGTTATAGGAGAGTTCCATTTTTCTTCAAAAGAATGTCCATTTTTATTATATCTTATCCACGCAAGTCCTTTAGCTCCTAATTGTTGGGCATATTTAGTAAGTTCGTCAAGTTCTTTCCTTGAAAAATTAGCAGGAACTTTAATACCTTTTATGATACCTCCTGTTTCTAAAACATTTCTAAAAACTTTAAAAGTGGAATCCTTAAATAAATAAGATAAATTTTTTAGTTTCATATTAAATCTAATATCAGGTCTATCTGTTCCATAATTTTTCAAAGCATCTTCATAGGAAAGTTTTAAAAAGGGAGTTTCTACAATAATTCCTAAAGTTTTTTCAAAAAGATGAGCTAAGAGTTCTTCTATTACATTCATGATATCAGTTTCATCCACAAAAGACATTTCTATATCTAATTGAGTAAACTCTGGTTGACGATCTGCTCTTAAATCTTCATCTCTAAAACATTTTACTATTTGATAATATTTGTCTACTCCTGCAACCATTAAAATTTGTTTAAAAAGCTGAGGAGACTGAGGCAACGCATAAAATTTTCCTGGATATAGTCTACTAGGCACTAAATAATCTCTTGCTCCTTCAGGGGTGCTTTTAGTAAGAAAGGGTGTTTCAATTTCAATAAATCCCCTATTATCTAAAAATTCTCTTATAGTTTTTTTAACTTGATGTCCAAAGATAAACGGTTTAAGTCCATCTAAAGCTCTCATTTCTAAATAACGATATTTAAGTCGTATTGTTTCTGAAACTTCAGATAGATCCTCATCCATTAAAAATGGAGGTGTTTTGGAGGTATTCAAGATTTCTATATTTTCTGCTACAAGCTCAATTTCACCAGTGGGAATTTTAGGATTTTCCATTCCCGGAGGTCTTCTTCGAATTTTACCCTTTACACTTATTACATATTCTATTTTTATAGAATCAGCTAAAGTATGAACATCTTTATCTAGTTCCTCTTCAAACACTATTTGTAAAAGACCGCTTCTATCTCTTAAATCTACAAAAATTACTCCTCCATGGTCCCTTCGTCTTAAAACCCAACCTGACACTATTACTTCTTTTCCAATAAAATTATTATTTAATTCTCCTATATAATGAGTTCTTTTTAGTTTCATTTACTTTTTACTCCTGTCTTATTTTTAATCCAAAAAAATTTATAGCATTTTTAGTAGTTATTTCTCCTAATTCTTCTAATCTCATATTTTTAATTTCTGCTATTTTTTTGGCAGTATAAATCAAAAAGGCAGGTTCATTTCTTCTCCCTCTCATTGGATTAGGAGCTAAAAAGGGGGAATCTGTTTCTAAAACCAATTTTTCTATGGGGATAATTTTAACAGCTTCTTTTAAATTTTCAGCTTTTTCAAAGGTTATTATTCCTGGGATAGAAATAAATCCTCCTAAATCAAGAATTTTAAAAGCAATAAATTTATTGGAGGTATAACAATGGAAAAGTAATTTAAGGTGAGAATAAAATTTTAAAATTCTCAAGGCTTCCTTCCAAAAGCCTTCCTCTCCTCTTAAATGAAGTATTACAGGTTTATGATATTTTTTTGCAAGTTCAAGTTGTCTTGTAAAGTGCTCTATTTGTAAAGATTTAGGAGAATATTCCTTTATCCAGTCTAACCCTATTTCTCCTATAGCAGATATTTCATCCATATTTTCTTCCAAAAAGGTATAATCTTCATCATTTATTTTTTTAGTTTCGTGTGGATGAAATCCCAAGCTTACCGAAATAAAATCAGAATAAGATTTTTTAAGTTCTAAAGCTTTCTTTCCAGTAGAAACATTTATTCCTACTACTATTACATGAATAACATGATTTTTTTTAGCTCTTTCTATAACTTCATTTAAATCTTTTTGAAAATCCGGAAAATTTAAATGAGTATGGGTGTCAATAAATCTCAACTTAAAATCCTCCAAATAAGTTGCAAGCTAGGGTATAAGCTCATAAATATAACTACCGCACTTGAAAAAGGTATATCCCAAATAATAGAAAATATTGTACCTCCTAAAATTCCTAATATGTTTAATAAGCTGATAATCGGAATTAAAGATTTCAAGGTTCTACCTATACATAAAGCTAAACTACTTGAAAATATAAATAAAGCTGAAATTAAAAGGATTCCCATTAATTTAACACCTATAACAATTTGAAGGGTTATCAAGATTAAAAAAATTAAATTGGAAGTTTTAAAATCAATTCCAGGAATCTCTTTATCTGTGGTTTGAAGAATCCATAAAGGATAAAACTTGTAAAATAAAAATATAGAAAAAACAAAAACTATCAAACTTTCATAAAAATCTTTTTTGGTGATTCCTACCAAACTGCCAAAAAGATAGGAAAATAGTCTGGAATCGTATTGAGAAGTTTTGGAAGCTATTATTAATGCTAATCCCATAGCAAAACAAGATATTATGGAAGTAGTAGTATCTTCATAAAATTTTGAATACTTTCTTAATACCCAGATAAGTGAAGTTATTATCAAAGTAAAAATTACAACAACAGGAAAGTCTAAAAAAGGAGGAAGGAATTTAGAAATTAAAGAGGCTAAAATAATAGCCAAAAAATAAATATGAGTTAAAGCATGAGGGAATAAAGCATCTCTTTTTAAAATAAGAAAAGGTGAAGTAAAAGAAATAGATATAGCAAGGAAAATACCTGAAAATAATCCCCATTTAATTAATAAGAGAGAATCTAAAATTATATTCATTTTACCAATGAATATGTTCTATTCTATGCCTTTCTTGAAACATTTCCAAATATTTAGCTTGTACGCAAAAACTTTCATGATCCCCATGAAAATAAAGTTTCTGATTGATACAAGCTACTTTGTTGATCCACTTTGTTAATAGCCAAGTTTCATGGGTTACTAAAATAATAGTGAGTCCTTTTTGATGAAATTCAGCTAAAGTGTTATAAAATACTTCTTGGCTAAAAAAATCTAAACCTACAGATGGTTCATCAAGGATTAGTAATTCCGGATTTAAAATAAGTGCCCTTATAAGATATGTCCTTTGAAGCTGACCATAAGAAAGTTCTCCTAATTTTTTATTTAATAGACTTTTTATCCCAAATTTTTCTGTCAATTCATTTAATAATTTAAAATTAATAGAATTTAAATCTTTATACCATTTAAAAGGTGAAAGAATAAAATCCTTAACACTTAATGGAATAAGATGATCTATTAAATCCCCGGCTCTTTGAGGAACATATCCTATTTTATACCATTTCTTAAAATTTTTATTTTCTTCTCCCCATATGAAAATTTTACCTTTATTAGGCTTTAAAAAATTTAAAATACACTTTATAAGAGTAGTCTTACCTCCTCCATTGGGTCCTATAAGAGCTAAAAAGTCTCCTTTTTCTATCTGGAAGGAAATATTTTCGAGAATTAATTGATTATAATATGAAAAATAAAGATTTCTAACTTCAATAATTGGTTGGCTCATAAGAACTTTTTATTTTATCCCAAATTTGATCAAGTTCATTAATAGTTAATTTTTCCCAAGAAAGACCCTTTTTTTCTATTTCTTGTTCAAGGAGTTTAAAACGTTTTTCAAATTTTTCTAAGGCTAATTTTAAAGCCTCTTCGGGATTAATATTTAATTTCCTTGAAAAATTAGCTATACTAAATAATAAATCCCCAATTTCTTCTTTTAATTTTTCTTTAGAAGAATTTTTTAAAGAATTTTTTATTTCTTCTATTTCTTCTTCGATCTTTTTAAGAACATCCTCAGCTTTTTCCCAGTCAAAGTTTACCCTTCCTGCTCTTTCTCCTATTCTAAAAGCTCTTTGTAAGGCTGGTAAGCTTTTTGGTAAATTTCCAAGAATTGAGTATTCTTTTCCTTCTTTCTTTTTGATTTTTTGCCATTTTAAAATAATTTCATCAGCATTTTCAATCTTTTCCTCTTCAAAGACATGGGGATGTCTTTTGATCATTTTTAGAGAGGTATAATAAAATAGATCTTTTAAAGTAAAAAGGTTCATTTCTTCATAGAGATAAATAATAAATATAATTAAAAATAGAAGATCTCCTAACTCCTCCCTTATTTCTTCTGATTTTCCTTTTTCAATTGCTTCAAGTACTTCATACACTTCTTCTAAAAGATATTTTTTAAGAGTGTAAGGAGTTTGTTTTTTATCCCAGGGACATCCCTTTTCACTTCTTAATATTTTAACAATTTCCCAAAGAGTGAAAAAATTTGTTTTTTCTTTTTCTATTTTTATCATTTTTTATATTTTTTTATTATATGAGGAATTAAGCCACCATCTTCTAAAATTTCTTTCATAAAACTTGGTAATGGCTTAATAAAATAAGTTTTATTTTTGGTTAAATTTATTATTTTTCCTTCCTCAGGTATAATTTCTAATTCATCTCCTGTATCTATTTCTTTAGATGCTTCGGGGCATTCAAGGATTAAAAGTCCTGTATTGAAAGCATTTCTATAAAAAATTCGTGCAAAACTTTCTGCAATTATACAAGCTATTCCACATGCCTTTATAGCAATAGGAGCATGTTCGCGAGAAGATCCACAACCAAAATTTTTACCGGCTACTAAAATATCCCCTTTTTTAACTTTTTTTGAAAACTCTGGATCTACATCTTCCATACAATGTTTGGCTAATTCTTCAGGATCAGTAGTATTTAAATATCTAGCAGGTATAATAACGTCAGTATCTATATTATCTCCAAATTTCCAAGTTTTTCCTTTTATTTTCTCCAATTTTGTTCCTCCGGTTTTACTCCGATTTCTTCAGGTATTCCAATATAACCAAGAACCGCACTTGCAGCAGCTACTGCAGGACCAGTTAAATAAACTTCACTCTCTGGATGCCCCATTCTTCCTATAAAATTTCTATTAGTAGTAGATAAAGCTTTTTCACCTTTTGCCAAAATTCCCATATGTCCTCCTAAACAAGGACCACAAGTAGGAGGAGAAATGATAGCTCCAGCTTCTATAAAAGTTCTTATATATCCTTTTTTTAAAGCTTGATAATAAATGTTAGGAGTTGCAGGAATAATAATGCATCTCACATTTGAATTAACCTTTTTACCTTTTAAAATTTTGGCAGCTATTGCAAGATCTTCTAATCTTCCATTAGTACAAGATCCAATAACTACTTGATCTATATAAATTTTTTGAGAAAGTTCTCTAACTGCTACTACATTAGAAGGAAGGTGAGGGAAAGCTACTACTAAGTCAATTTTTGATACATTATATTCTTTTATATCTGCATATTTAGCTTTTTTATCTGCTTTTAGGGAGGTTAAATTTCTCTTAAATCGGTTTTTTAAATAATTTAAGGTTTTTTTGTCTGGTTCTATTAATCCCACTTTTCCTCCAGCTTCTATAGCCATGTTAGAAATAGTAAATCTTTCTGCCATTGAAAGTTTTTTGATTACTTCTCCGGTAAATTCCATAGCTTTATAAAGTGCTCCATCCACTCCTATATCTCCTATAGTATAAAGAATTATATCTTTCCCAGTAACCCAAGGTTTAAGGTTACCATAATAAATAAATTTGATAGTTTCTGGAACCTTAAACCAAATTTTTCCTGTAATCCAACAGGCAGCAAGATCAGTAGATCCTACTCCTGTAGCAAAAGCTCCTAAAGCTCCGTAAGTACAGGTATGACTATCAGCTCCTATTACTATATCTCCAGGGCCTACAAGACCGAGTTCTGGTATCAGAACATGTTCTATTCCGCAATTTCCTCCTTCGTAATAATGAAAAATTTTATGCTTTTTAGCAAATTCTCTACATATTTTAACCTGTTCAGCAGCTTTTATATCTTTATTAGGCGTAAAGTGATCCATTACTAAAACAACTTTTTGAGGATCAAAAATTTTTGTAATTCCTGTGGATTCAAAAATTTTTATAGCTAATGGAGCTGTAATGTCATTAGCTAAGGTCAGATCTACAGGAACCTCTATTAATTCTCCAGGTTCTATATAAGATTTACCTAATTTATTGGCCAAAATTTTTTCTGCAAGAGTCATCGAAGCTTTCATAACCAAACAATTTTACTTTTTTTATACAAAAATGCAAGTAAAGTGTCTTGTATTTTATAAATATTTTCTTAAAATTTTAAAAAATGGCTTGGGAAAAATTATCTTTCGATAAATTAAAAATCGAATTTAATTTTTCATCTGGAACATCTAACTATCCTGATGAAGAAATTTTTCTTCAACAAGAGAGATTAGAGAAAGCTTTTGATTTAGCTTTAAAGCTTGATAAAGATGGATACAATGTATTTGTATGCGGACCTAATGGTGTTGGAAGAAGTAGATATACTTTAAGAAGACTTCAAGAAATAGCTCTTAATAAAGAAAAACCTCCAGATATATGTTATGTAAACAATTTTCAAGATTCTTATCGTCCCAAAGCCATAACTTTACCTGCTGGATATGGAAAAAAGTTGGCTCAGTATATAGAAGAAATTTTAGATTTTTTAAAAAGAGAAACCTATAAAGCTTTTGAAGGAAAAGAGTATGAGGAAGAACTTAGTTCATTAAGTAAAGATATAGATACTCAAAAAGAAAAAATAATAAATGAATTAATTGAAGAAGCAAAAAAGTATAATTTAATGGTTCTTTTTGGTCCAGAAGGAGTAAGACTTCTTCCTATGTTTAAAATTGAAACCCCTGTTTCTCAAGAAGAATTATTAAATAATCCCAGAATCAGAGAAGAATATCAAAAAAACCTTAATGCTTTCGAACCCACCTTTAGACAATATATGAGAAAATTAAGAGAATTAGATAGTTATTTCGGAGAAAATCTTATAAAATTAAGGGAAAAAATTGCGAACAATCTTGTAGAAAGAGCTTTTAGAAAATTAGAGGAGGAATTTAAAGATATTGAAGATGTGAAAGAATTTATTTCGGAATTGAAAAAAGAACTTATTAAGAATACCCATCTTTTTATTGAATGGGAGAAAGCAAAAGGAAATATTTTGATTCAAAATAATATTAATAGGGCTTTAAATATTTTTAGAATAAACGTATTGGTAGATAATAGCGAAACTCAAGGTGCACCAGTCCTTTATGAAAAAGTTCCTACTTTAAAAGGACTCTTTGGACAAATTAATTATCGAGCAGAGATGGGAATTCTTTATGCAGATCATTTAAGTCTTGCTCCCGGTGTTCTTCATAAGGTTAATGGAGGATATTTAGTATTAGATTTGTGGGAAGTTCTTAAAAATCCTTATGTTTGGATTTTGCTTAAAAGAACTCTCCTTCATCAGAAACTTTATTTAATGGGAGGAATGGTAGAAGAAATACCAGTTCCTCATATAGGTATTCTTCCAGAACCCGTATCTTTTTCAGCTAAAGTATTCTTAATAGGAGACCCTTTTCTTTATTATCTTCTAACTATTTATGATAGAGAATTTAGTGAATTATTTAAAATAAAAGCCGAGTTTAATCCTATAATAAAAATTGATGAAAATGTTTTACAGAACTTTCCTAAAATTATAAAAAAAATAATAATAGAAGAAAAATTAAAAGAACTTGATACTTCCGGACTTTCTGAAGTATTTAAATATGCTGTGTATCAAGCAGGAGATAGAAAAAAAATTAATATTATTTTAGAGGAAATTAAAGACCTTTTAAGAGAAGCTAACATTTTATCTTCACAAGAAATAATCACAGGAAAAGAGATAAAACAAGCACTTAAAGAAAAAATTTTGAGAGTAAATTTAATAGAGGAAAAAATAAGAGAACTTATAAAAGAGGGGAAAATTATAATAGATATAGAAGGGAAAAAAGTTGGGCAAATAAATGGATTAAGTGTATTTCCTTTAGGTGATTACAGCTTTGGAAAACCATCAAGAATTACAGCGAATGTTTTCCCTGGAACTAAGGGAGTTATAAACATAGAAAGAGAAATTGAAATGAGCGGCCCAATTCATTCTAAAGGGGTCCTTATTTTATCATCCTATCTTTATAATAAATATAGCACTGACTTTCCTCTCCAACTCTCTTGTACCCTCACTTTTGAACAATCCTATGAACTTGTAGAAGGTGATAGTGCTTCAGCAGCGGAATTAATGGCAATTCTTTCTTCAGTAGCTAAAATTCCTATAAGGCAAGATATTGCTATAACAGGTTCTATTGATCAATTCGGCAATATTCAGCCAGTTGGAGGAATTAAAGAAAAAATAGAAGGATTTTATAAAGTATGTAAAATTATGAAAATTACAGGTACCCAAGGAGTTATAGTTCCGGTTCAAAATTTTGATAATATTTTGTTAGATGATGAAGTATTGGAGGATATTAAAAAAGGCAATTTTCATTTGTATACCGTAGAAAATATAGATGATATTATAGAAATCCTTACAGGATATAAACCTGAAAAATTTCATAAAGAAGTAATTAAAGGATTAAAACATCTTTATGAACTAAGCAAGGAAAAAAGAAAAAAGAAAACTACTCAGAAAAAACTTAAAAAAACTTAAAATTTCTTCCTTAAAATTCTCTTATCTCCGATTCTTAAAGTAATTTTTCTTTTATCTAAATATTCTGCTAAAGGAATCAAATATTTTCTACTTATATTAAACCCAATAAGTTCTCTTAGATTGGAAAGTGTCATTTCTTTATTTTGAATTAGATATTCTATTACCTTCTTTTCAAGGTCTTCTAATAAATTTTTATGATAAACTGTTTTTTCGGAAATTTTAATTAAAATCCCCTCTCTCAATAATACTTGAAAAACTTCCTTTGCAGCTTTGTATTTATCTTTAAATTCTATCAAAATATCTTCAAAATCTCTAGGCATCCATCCTTCTTTTAAGAATTTTTCTTCAATTTGTTTTTTAAGTTCTTCTTTTTGTTTAAATTCTAATTTTTGAAATTCTGCTAGGGCTAAAATTTCTTTATCCTGTGAAAGTATTTTCTTCTTTAAAAGATCTTCTATCACGTATTCAAAAAAGATATTCGGGATAAAAGAAGAAATCCTGCTTTTTAAAAATTCCTTAGTTAGTCCTGAACTAAAGGGATTATTTTCGTGATATTTTCTAAGAATCTCAATTATTTCATTTTCTAAAGCTTGCTTGGCTTTTATTGAAAAATAAAATATTTTTTCTCCTTCTTTCAATCTGATTATTTGTGAAGAAAGTTTTTGGATTAATTTTTCAAATTTTTCTTCGAAGAGAGAAATTTGAATTTTAAGATCTTTTTCTTCAATTCCTAAAAAATTCTTTTGTTCTAAATAGTACTTTAAGAGTTCTTCAGAGGTAGCTTGAGCAATAAATTCTAATTCCTTTCTTTCCCAAGGTTTAGTTCTTTTTCTTCTAAAAGAAAAAGGGTTAATTATTTCTCCTCCCGCTACAGTAGTATTATTAGAAGGTCTTCTTAATATAAATTTATCTCCTCTCCATACAGCTACAGGTTTTTGAAGAAATATTTGAGCTATATCCCTTTCTCCAGGTTCTAAATGTTCTTTTCCAAAAAGTATTAATTTACCAAGTGTCTCTGAAGTACCTATATAAAAAAGAAAATTTTCAAAATTTTTTAAGGGATATTTTATATCTTTAAGAACATTTACTTTTATATCTAACCATTGAGAAGGTTTTAAGACCCCAGGTATTGCTACTACATCTCCTCTTTCTATATTTTCCTTTTCGACTCCTTGTAAATTTAAAGCAGTTCTCATCCCTGCAAAAGCGGTTTCTACATTTTTTCCATGAACTTGAATATTTCTTACCTTTGTTTGTATTCCTTTAGGATAAATTTCAACTATTTGGTTAATACTTATTTTTCCTGAAATAGTGGTACCTCTTACTACTGTTCCAAATCCTTTAATAGTAAAAACTCCATCTATTGGTAATCTAAAAGGTTCATCTTCAGGTTTCATCATTATTTGCAAAGCTTTCTCATCAAGAATTCTTAAAAGTTCATCTTTTCCTTGCTGTGTGACAGATGAAAAAAATAGAATTGGTGCTTTTTCTAAAAAACTACCTTTTAAAAATTTTTTTACCTCCTCCACTACTAATTCAAGCCAATCTTTATCTACCAAATCTATCTTAGTAATTACCACTACTCCATCTTTTATTTTTAAAAGTTCACAAATCTCAAGATGTTCTTTTGTTTGTGGCATTATGCCTTCATCTGCGGCTATTACTAAAATTACTAGGTCTATCCCTGTAGCTCCAGCTACCATATTTCTAATAAACCTTTCATGACCTGGAACATCTACAATTCCGGCAAGAGTTCCTGAAGGTAGAATAAGATTAGCAAATCCAATATCTATAGTGATTCCTCTTTCTTTTTCTTCTTTAAGGCGATCAGTATCAATTCCGGTTAATGCCTTTACTAAAGCTGTCTTCCCATGATCTATATGTCCTGCAGTTCCTATAATAATTCTATGCATTTTAAAAAACTTTATACAAGAGAACTGAAATTACCAAAAGAATTAAATAAAGATACAACTTCAGATAATAATTTAAGCCTGTTTTCTCTTATTTCTTTTTGTTCTACCATCACGAAAACTTTTTCAAAAAATCCATCTATATTTTCTTTGAATTTTAAAAGTGTTTCAAGATATTTATTATAATTTTTTTTACTTAAATATATCTCTAATTCTGGCTTTGTTTTTAGTAAACAGAGATAGAGATTTTTTTCTTCTTCTTGATTAAAGATTTCAGGATTTAATAAAGGCAAGGTAGAAAAATCCAGCCCTTTTAGAATTTGGAAAGCTCTTTTAAACCCTATTATTAAATTTATAAATTCTTCTTTTTCTTGAAATTCCTTTAAAGTTTTAATTCTTAAATAAATATCAAAAGGATCAAAAGAAGGTAAATCTATCACAACCCCTATCAAAGCTTTGTTAAATCCTAAATTTAAAAATTCTCCTTCTAATCGTTTTTTTAAAAATTCTAAAATCTCTGAAAAGGCATTTGATTCTTTTAAAAAATTTTGATTTTTAAGTATTTCTAATCCATAATTTATACTTTCTTCCAAATTAAGAAATAGTTTTTTTCCTATTAAGATTTTTATAATCCCATAAGCTGTCCTTCTAAGTCCATAAGGATCTGTTTCTCCTGTAGGTTTTTCCCCACATCCAAAAAGAGCACATAAATGATCTATCTTATCTGCTAAAGAAAGAATAGTACCTATTTTTGTTTTGGGTAAATTTTCATCTTTGGAAGAAGGTAAATACTGTTCATAGATAGCTTTAGCTATTTTTTCTTCACCAAAATATTTCGCATAAATACTTCCTATAATTCCCTGAAGAGAGGGAAACTCTTTTATTACTTCAGAAGAGAGATCAGCCTTTGCATAAAAACAAGCCTTTTCAATATCTTCTAGTTTTTCTTTAAAACCTATTTTTTTACCTAAATATTTACCCAGTTTAATTAATCTTTGAGTTTTATCCCAAAGGGTTCCGCATTTTATATGGTAAATGATTCCTTTTAATTTTTCTACTTTTTTATCTAAAGACTCTTTTAAATCTTTTTCAAAATAAAATTTAGCATCTTCTAATCTCGCTTGAGTTACTCTTTCATGTCCTCGAATAAGAACATTTAAATCTTTTGGAAGATTGTTGTTTACTGCAATAAAGTAATTAATTAATCTATTATTTTCATCTCTTAAACATATATATCTTTGATGTTCCTTTAAAGCTGTAATTATTAAAGGTTCTGGTAAATTAAGAAAATCTCTTGGAAATTTACCAAGAATAGGAAAAGGATATTCTACTAAATTTGCATTTTCTTCTATAAGTTCCTTGTCCATTTCAGGATATCCTATTCCTTTACTAATTTCTAAAATTTTTTGTTTAGTAAGCAAAAATCTTTTTTCAGGGTCAACAATTACATAGTTTTTTTCTAATGTTTTTTCGTAAATTTTCCAGTTTGCAGTTGTAAATTTAAGGGGTTCTTTTGATAAAAACCGATGTCCCTTACTCAAATTAGATGAGGAAATGTTAGCTAATTTAAAAGGAACAATTTGATTTCCATATAGACATACCATCCATCTAATTGGTCTTGCAAATTTTATTTGGTAATTATTCCATCTCATCGATTTCGGAAAATCTATACTTTGAAGAATTTCTATTAGAATCTGAGGTAATATTTCTATAGTTTTTTTACCAGTAATTTTTCGTTTTAAACAAAAATATCTACCTTTTTCAGTCTGTTTTATTATTAACTGATTAATTTCAGCTCCATATTTTTTAACAAATCCTATTAAAGCAGGTGTATAATTCCCTTTTTCATCTAATCCTATTTCTACAGATGGACCTATAATTTGTTCTTCTCTTTCTTCTTGAACCTCAGATAAATTTTTTACAAAAATAGTTAATCTTCTAAGAGTTCCAGCGGTTTTTATGTGATCAAATTTTAAATGATTGTCTCTTAATTTTTTCTCTGTCCATAATTTTAGATTTTCTAAAGCTGGAAGAATAAATCTCGCAGGAAGTTCTTCGGTTCCTATTTCCCAAAGTAAATTTTTATTTTTTCTCATATTCTCTTTGTAACCATTTCTCAGCAGTCTTTTTAGCAAGATTTCTAACCCTTCCAATATAATTAGCTCGTTCTATAGGAGAAAGAACGCCTCTTGCATCCAGTAAATTAAAAGTATGTGAACATTTAAGAACAAAGTCATATCCAGGTAGTATTAGATCTAATTCAAGAAGTCTTTCTGCTTCCTTTTCATATTTATTAAAAAGATCTTTTAAAAGCATTACATCAGCTTTTTCAAAATTATATATAGAATATTCAACCTCTCCTTGGAAATGAATATCTCTATAAGTTAATTTTTCATTCCATTTTATATCAAATACATTTTCTACTTGTTGAAGATACATAGTAATTCTTTCTAAACCATAAGTAATTTCTACTGTTACTGGATTACAATCAAATCCACCTACTTGCTGAAAATAAGTAAATTGAGTTATTTCCATTCCGTCAAGCCAAACTTCCCATCCCAGTCCCCAAGCTCCGAGTGTAGGAGATTCCCAGTCATCTTCTACAAATCTAATATCATGTTCAGCAGGATCTATATTTAGGGCTTTTAAACTTTCAAGATAGATTTCTTGAATTTCGTCTGGAGAAGGTTTTATAATTACTTGATATTGATAATAATATTGAAGTCGATTTGGATTTTCTCCATATCTTCCATCTGTAGGTCTTCTACAAGGTTCAACATAAGCAGCTGAAAAAGGTTTAGGACCTAAGGCCCTTAAAAAAGTAGCTGGATGAAATGTTCCTGCTCCTACTTCCATGTCATAGGGTTGAAGAATTGCACAACCCATTTTAGACCAAAAATTATTTAAGGTAGCAATTACGTCCTGAAAATACATATTTAATTAAATAAACACTACTTTATTTTCTGAATCCTTTTGTTTGTCAATATATCCAATTATATAAGATTTTTCACCTAAAGCTGTAATAATGTTTTGAACTTCTTCTACGGAATCTTCACTTAAAATCAACATAAATCCTATACCACAATTAAATACTCTAAACATTTCTTCCTCCGGAATATTTCCTAAGGTTTGAATAAAAGGAAAAATAGGTGGTATTTCCCAGGAACCTTTTTTAATTACTGCTTTACATTGATTAGGAAGAATTCTTGGAAGATTATCTATAAAACCACCACCTGTAATATGAGCACAACCTTTTATTGAAAAATTTTTATTTATTAGTGTTTTCATAATAGGAGCATATATTTTAGTAGGTAATAAAAATTCTTCTCCTAATGGTTTACCTATTTCTTCAGGAATATAATCTAATCTTAATTTATTTTCTTCAAAAATAATCTTTCTTATTAAAGAAAAACCATTGCTATGAAGTCCATTGGAAGAAATTCCTAAAATTACATCTCCAATGGAAATTCCGGACCCATCTATAATTTTATCCTTCTCCACTATACCAACTGCGAAACCTGCGCAGTCATAGTCTTCATAAGTATACATTCCAGGCATTTCTGCAGTTTCTCCACCCAAAAGTGCACATTCCGAAATTTTGCATCCCTCTATTATTCCTTCTAATAATTCCATAAAGACTTTTTCGTTAAATTTACCAAAAGCTAAATAATCTAAGAAAAATAGGGGTTTAGCTCCACAAGTAATTATATCGTTTATACACATAGCTACTAAATCTATACCTATATTTTTGTGAGACTGAGCCATTATAGCTATTTTAATCTTTGTTCCGACCCCATCTGTAGAACTCACCAATACAGGATTTTTAAAAGAGGCAATATCTAAAGAAAACAAACCTGCATATCCTCCTATTTCTGAAAGTACTCCTTTTTGAGGAAGCTTTTCAGTCATTTTTTTAACTATATTCACAAGTTCAACAGCTTTTTCTAAATCTACCCCTGCAGATTTATATTTTTCTGCTTTTACTCCCATATCTCCCTCATCCTTTATTTAGGATTCGGATCATTAAATTTTATAATAGATTTTGGCAAAAACAAGTTTTAAGGTAAAATTATTCAGGAATGGATAATAGATTTCCCCAAAAAGTTACCTCTGAAGAAAGAAAAGAAATTTTAAATTATTTAGAAGAAAGGTTTGGAATAGATCCTTTGAACTTTAAAGAATATGAGATTTTGAGAGGAGTATCTAATTTTTGGCTTTTTCCAAAGACTCAGTATTTAGAAAATCTTCAAAAATTACAAGTTCAAACAGTGGGATTGCTCTTTTTAAGAAAGGTTTCTAAATATTTTAAACCCACATCCGCTTTCTTACAAAGATTTGGGTATTTAGCTAAAAAAAATATTGTCCATTTATCTGAGGAGCTTGTTTTAACTTTAATAAAACAGAAAAAAATAGAAATAGAACTTAATTTAGAACCTGGATATGTCATTTTAAAAAATAAGTATTGGATTTTAGGATGTGGACTTTATCTTCCAGGAAAACTTTTTTCTTATCTTGAACCTAAAACATTAAAATAAAATTAGATTATTGTTTATTACATAGAATCTCATAAGAAAAATCTTTATTTTCCTTTATATTCCCAATAATTTCCTTAATTGTTACTCGATTTCCTATATCTACTTTTGCATCATCAAGTCCAGTTATTAGAACCTTACACTTTTCATTTTCTATAATAAGAGAAATACCCTCAGATTTAAAAACAATACCTTTTATTGTCCCAGATATTGGGGATTTGATATAAGTAAAGGTTTTAACTTTTACAAAATATTTTCCAGGTTTTAGAACTTTTTCAGATAAAGGATCAATTATATAAAAATTGGTAGGTGATTGAATATTTGCATTTACTTTCATTTTTTCTATTTCCTTTAAAAAATTTTCTTTTTTAGCTTTTAAAATTTTTTGTTTTTCTTTAAGAAATTTCAATTTTTTAATTAGAGCTTTTTCTAAAATTTTAATTTTAGTATCTTCGTCCAAAATTTTTAAATATTCAGGATTTTCAAAAAATTTATTCAAACTATTTTGGTAATTTTTAGTTAATAAAATAGTTAAATAAAGTTTAAGAATTTTATTTTCCTCATTTTTAAAGGATTTCAGTTGATTTTCGAGATTTAATATCTCTTCTTTTTTATTTTTTACTATGTTATTAAATTCCTTATTTCTAATTTGGGCATTTATATTGAGGGAAAATAAGAACAGAAAAGAAAACAAGAAAATAAAAATAACCCAATTATATCTCATAGCCTTTATAGCTCATCCATATAGCTAACCAAGGGAGAATAGCTACGACAAAAAATGCATAAACTCCTAAAAGCAAAAGATGTAATATTTTAGATAAATTTGGATAGGGTTTAAAAAAAATAAAAATAGAAAGAACATACTGAGAAACATAAAAAAACAGGAGAAAGGAAATTCCAAAAGCTATTAATAAAATCAATCCTACAAATAAAAACCTCAAAAATTTAAAACTTCTTAAGGTTCCTCCTAATAGCAAAAATATCTGAGTTTGAGATTTTAAATAAGTATTTAAAAATTTATTAATTAAATAAAGAAATATTAAATAAAAGAGCATCCATATTATAATCAAAATTAAAAAGCCTGCTTTTAAAAAGGAGGCTAATGAAATAAGTTTGAAAATTTTATGTTCAGAAATTTCAATATCAGGATTAGTTTTAGCTAATAATGATAAATGATCTTTTAAAAGAGAATAATCTTTTACTGAAGAGGGATAAATTTTTAAAATATAAGGAAAATATGATTTTATTTCTTCCTGAGAAAAAGTTTTTAAAAATTCAGAAGAAAGATATTCTTTTTCTATTAATTCTTCTGGAGGAATAACTACAATTTTCTTAACTGAAGATATTTTTTCTATTTCTGAAGAAAGAGAGGAAATATTTAAAGTGTTTTTTTCACTAGAGGGGTATATAATTAAATTTATATGTAGTTGATCTTGATAAAGATTTAAAAAATTTTGGACATTCATATAAAAGTAAAAAATAAGTATAGTAAAAAAATTCCAAAAGAAAAAAAATATAAACAAAAAAATATAATAGGAAAAACTCTGTTTTATCTCAATTTTACTTAAATATTTAAACATCCTGAACCATTTCCCCTCGATTTAATTTGACCACTTTTCCTAAATTTTGATTTAAAATTACAGGATCATGCGTAGCAAGAATTATGGTTTTTCCATCTTTATTAAATTCTTTTAAAATTTCCAAAATTTCGTTGATACTTGTAGGATCAAGGTTCCCGGTAGGCTCATCTGCAATTAACATTTCTGGTTCTTTTATAATAGCACGAATGATACCCACTTTTTGTTGTTCTCCTCCAGAAAGTTCTCTAACCTTTTTTTGAGCTTTCTGAGAAATGTTAAATCTTTCTAAATACTCATATATTCTAAATTTTATATCCTTTACAAATTTTTTTGATAAAATTAACGAAAGTTTAATATTTTCGTATACTGTTAATTCAGAAAATAGTTTATAATCTTGAAAAATGATCCCCCAATTTTGTCTAAAAAAGCTAAAATCCTTATTTTTCAATTTAGAATAAGGAATATCTCTGTAAAATATTTCTCCAGAAGTTGGTTTTTCTTCTCCGTAAATGAGTTTAAGAAGGGTGGTTTTACCTGCTCCTGTAGAACCTGTTAGAACTATAAAATCTCCTTTGTGAATTTCTAAATTGATGTTAATGAGAGCTTTAAAAAAGGGAGGATAAATTTTACTAACACTTTGCAAAGTTATTAAACTCATTTTAAAAATTTTATTATAATTTAAAAAATTTTTTTAACAAATATTTTTGACATTTAAGAAGTTTCTGTTATATTTTTAAAAACTTTTATAAAAGATAAAATGCTTAAATTTCTTAGAAAAGGGGCTACTTCCTTATATGTTAAAATTTTTTTAGGAATTATTGTAATTGTTTTTATTTTTTGGGGAATAGGAAGCTTTACTTCTCAAAGAAAAGATTTAATTGCTAAGGTTAATGGAATTCCTATCACCCTTAAGGAATTTCAGGAATATTATAATTTTCAAATTTCAAGAATAAAACAAACTTTTGGAGAAGTTTCTGAAGAAGAATTAGCAAAATTACAAATAAAGGAAAAAGTATTAGAAGACTTAATAAGATTTAAGCTTCTTGAAAAAGAAGCTGAAAAATTGAAGATTAAAATCACACCAGTAGAAATTAGTTATGTTATTTCTCAAATACCTTCTTTTCAGGAAAATGGTCATTTTGATGTTAGAAAATATCAGTATATTCTGAGAGAATTAAAAATTTCTCCAGATTTTTTTGAAAAAATTATAAAATTGGATTTAATAATACAAAGGCTAAATCTTCTTTTAACTACTCCTATTTTAATTTCGAAAGAGGAAATAAAGGATTATCTTGAGTATATGGATCAAACTATAGAAATTGTAGAAGCTCAAATTCCCTTAAAAGTATGTAGTGAAAAAATAAAATTTACTGAAAGTGATCTGGAAAATTATTATCTTGCTCATAGAGATCTTTATAAAGATGAAGAAAAAGTTAAATTGAGTTATTATCTAATTCCTTATAAAGAATCTGTTGAAGTTACTGATGAAGAAATTAAGAGATATTATGAACAAAATATTGATAGATTTAGAGAACCTTTTAAAGCAAAATTAAGGACAATTTTTGTAGCAGGAGATAATACAAATGCTCTGAAAAGAGCTCAAAGTATTAAATCTCAAATAAAGTCCTTAGAAGATTTTTATAAATTTGGAGAAGTTCAAAGCAATTGGTTTGAAGAAGGAGCTTTTCCAGAAACTATAAAAATTTTAATTAAAAGGTCCCGTAAAGGAGATATTATAGGTCCAATTAAAACTTCCTCTGGTTTTATAATAATAGGCATAGAAGAAATTAAGCCAGAAAGATTTTTCAAAATCGAAGAAGTAAAATCTCAAATTTACAACTTTTTGAAGAAAGAAAAAATTAAGACCAAAACAAAAGAAAAAGCTGATCAAATTTATGGAGAAATAATAAAAGCTAATGGATTAAGTAACTGGGCTAAAATAAATGGTATATCTTTGAAAGAAACCCCATGGCTTACTAAACCTAAATTAAGTCAGGAATTGAATAATAATTCTAATTTAGCTACTAAAATATTTAAATCACCAAAAGGGGAATTTTTTAGCCCTGTCGAAACTCCAAAAGGATTGATATTTATAGAAATAAAAGATAAATTACCAGAAAAAACATTACAATTTAAAGAATGTGTAGAAAAAGTAAAAAATGATTATCTTAATGAGAAAGGAAAAGAAATATGTGAAAAGAAAATCCAAACTTTAATTCAACAAACTTCTTTTTCTCCTTCTAATGAGTTTATTATAAAAGAATATAAGATAAAACGTTATCAATTGAAGGAAAAATTTTCTCCTCTCATTTATCAAGAATTATTAAATAAAGGACACCCTGGTATTATAGAAAAACCTTTATTAAATAACAATAATTTTAGTGTTTTTTATATAAAAAATATCCTTTCTCCTGAAGAAGGTTTTTCTGAAGAAAAATTTCAGAGTTTTTATTTAGAACTTTTGAAAGAAAAAAGGGAAATATGGTTTAATCAATGGTATCAAAATCTAAGAAAAAAGGCCAAGATAGAGGTTTATCCCATTTGGAAAGAAATTTAAATCAAGTATAAAGTTTTTTCTTTTTTCAATATGCCTAAGAGAAATGACATAAAAAAAATTCTTATCATTGGGTCCGGACCTATAATAATTGGTCAAGCTTGTGAATTTGATTATTCTGGAAGTCAAGCTTGTAAAGCTTTAAAAGAAGAAGGGTATGAAATAATTTTAGTAAATTCAAATCCTGCTACTATAATGACTGATCCGGAAATGGCGGATAGAACATATATAGAACCTCTAACGCCTGAGGTGCTAGAATATATTATTAAAGAAGAAAGACCAGATGCTTTACTTCCAACCTTAGGAGGACAAACAGGTCTCAATATTGCTTTTGCTTTAGCTAAAAAAGGGGTACTTGAAAAATATAAAGTAGAATTAATTGGAGCAAAAGCTTCAGCTATTGAAAAAGCAGAAAGTAGAAAACTTTTTAGAAAAGCAATGGAAAACATTGGATTAAAGGTACCTAATAGTATAATAGTACATTCTTTATCTGAAGCAGAAAAAGCTGTAAAGAAAATAGGTTTCCCTGTAATTATAAGACCAAGTTTTACTCTAGGAGGTACAGGAGGGGGGATTGCTTATAATATTGAAGAACTAAAAGAAATAGTGGAAATAGGGTTAGAGATGTCTCTTATTCATCAGGTAATGTTAGAAGAATCTGTTATAGGATGGAAAGAATTTGAACTTGAGGTAATGAGAGATTTTAAAGATAATGTAGTAATTATTTGTTCTATTGAAAACTTTGATCCAATGGGAATTCATACCGGAGACTCTATTACAGTGGCACCTGCACAAACATTAACTGATAAGGAATATCAAAAAATGAGAAGTGCAGCACAAGCCATTATAAGAGAAATAGGGGTAGAAACCGGAGGGTCTAATATCCAATTTGCCATTAACCCAAAAAATGGGGAAATGGTAGTAATTGAAATGAATCCTAGAGTTTCTCGTTCTTCTGCCCTTGCAAGTAAAGCCACAGGGTATCCTATTGCTAAAATAGCAGCTAAACTAGCAGTAGGCTATACTCTTGATGAACTTCCAAATGATATAACCAAAGAAACTAAAGCTGCCTTTGAACCTACTATAGATTATGTGGTGGTAAAAATACCAAGATTTACCTTTGAAAAATTTCCAGAATGTCCAGATGAAATAACCACTTCCATGAGATCAGTAGGTGAGACAATGGCAATTGGAAGAACTTTTAAAGAAGCTCTACAGAAAGCTATTAGAGGGTTAGAGATAGGAAGATATGGATTCGGAGCAGATGGAAAATCCCCCTCTGATCACGATATAATATTACCTAAAGAAGTTATCAGAGAAAAACTTGCACGTCCTAACAGCAAAAGACTTTTTTACATAAAAGAAGCCTTTAAAGCAGGATTTACCATAGAAGAAATCTATAATTTAACTTACATAGATCCCTGGTTTCTTTATCACTTAAAAGAAATTTTTGAAGAAAGTGAAAAAATAAAAGGACTTAAGCTTGAAGAAATAGATGAAGAAAAGATGAAAAAATTAAAACAAATGGGTTTTTCTGATTATCAAATTGCATTTTTAACAGATTCAAGTGAAGAAAAAGTAAGAGAATACCGAAAATCTTTAGGGATAAAACCTACTTTTAAGCTAATAGATACTTGTGCAGCTGAATTTGAAGCTTATACTCCTTATTATTATTCTACTTATGAAGTAGAAAATGAATCGAGAGTTTCTAAAAATAGAAAGGTTATGATTATTGGAAGTGGACCAAATAGAATAGGACAGGGGATTGAATTTGATTATTGTTGCGTTCATGCTTCTTTGGCTTTAAGAGAAAGAGGAATAGAAGCTATTATGGTAAATTCAAATCCCGAAACAGTTTCTACAGATTATGATATTTCTACAAGACTTTATTTTGAGCCACTTACTCTTGAACACATATTAAATATTTATGAAGAAGAAAATCCAGAAGGGATAATAGTTCAATTTGGAGGGCAAACACCTATTAATTTAGCAGTACCTCTTTATAAAGCCGGAGTTAAAATTCTTGGTACTTCTCCTGAAAATATTGATAGAGCTGAAGATAGAAAAAAATTTGAAGAATTATTGGAAAAACTTAGATTAAAAAGACCAAAAGCTGGAACAGCCTATAGTGAAGAAGAAGCTATAGAGGTTGCAAGTTCCCTAGGATATCCCTTATTAGTAAGACCTTCTTATGTACTTGGTGGAAGAGCAATGAAAATAGTGTATAGTGAAAGTGAATTAAAAGAATTTATAAAATCTGCTGTAGAAATAAATCCTGAACATCCTATTTTAATAGATAAATTTTTAGAAGATGCTATTGAACTTGATGTAGATGCAATATCTGATGGGGAGATTGTAGTGATTGCCGGAATTATGGAACATATTGAAGAGGCAGGAATTCATTCGGGTGACTCTGCTTGTATCTTACCTCCTTTACATATTTCTTCAGATCTTATAGAAGAAATTAAAGAAACAACAAAAATTTTGGCTAAAGAATTGGAAGTAAAAGGCTTAATAAATGTACAATATGCTATTAAAGATAAAGAACTATATGTTTTAGAGGTAAATCCAAGAGCATCAAGAACAATTCCTTATGTTTCAAAAGCAATAGGAGTTCCTCTTGCAAAACTTGCTACTTGGATAATGCTTGGTGAAAGCCTAAAAAAAATAGGTTTCACTAAAGAGATTGTTCCTCCTTATTATTCTGTTAAAGAAGTTGTTTTCCCTTTTAAGAGATTTCCTAGAGTAGATGTTATTTTAGGACCTGAAATGAGATCTACAGGTGAAGTGATGGGGATAGATTGGGATCCTGCCTTAGCTTACGCTAAAGCTCAACTTGCAGCAGGAATGAAACTTCCTACTGAAGGAACTATTTTTATTTCTGTGAAAGATGAAGATAAGCCTCATGTAATCTCTATTGCTAAATCTTTATCAGAACTTGGATTTAAATTAATTGCTACCGAAGGAACAGCTCAGGTTTTAAAATTTAATGGAATAGAAGTAAAAAAGGTTCCTAAAATTTCTGACCATATCAGGCCAAATATTTTAGATTTAATAAAAAATAAAGAAATTGCTTTAGCTATAAATACTTCCAAAGGTAAAGAAAGTAAAGAAGATGCCTATTTAATAAGAAGATATACTATGGAATTAGATATCCCCTATGCTACTACTCTTGCATGTGCAAGGGCTATGGTTGAAAGCATAAAAAAATTAAAAACCAAGTCTTTTTCCTTTTCTCCATTACAAAAATATTACAGTTATTTAGATTATCAATTTTATAAAAAATAAAGTATTTCTCCAGAGGAAAACTCTAATATTTTTTCTGGAAAATCTTGAGTTTCTAAAAGAATACTTCCTTTTTCAGTGATATCAATAACTTTGCCTATAATTATACTCTCTTTATCCAAATTATATGAATAGGCTACACATCTTCCAATAGTATCAGAAAAATTTTTGAAATCCTTTATTATTAAATTAGGAATATTTTGTTCTTCTAAGATCTTTTTTTCATATATTCTTAAAAATCCAAAATAGTATTTAAGCCAATATATAAGTAATTCTAATACTTCTATTAAATTAATTTCCCTATTTAATAAATATTTTAAAGTAATAGCAGGTAAAGAGGGAGGTAAAGAATTATTTACATTTAATCCTATACCTGCTATATACCAATTTTCGTATTTTTCCAATAAAATACCTCCTATCTTTTTACCATTAAAATGAATATCATTTATCCATTTTAATTTGACTTCCTTAATTCCGAGATCATAAACACATCTTACTGCAGCTAAACCTAAAATTAAAGGAATAAGGGAATAATTTTCAGTTAAAAATTCGTCATATAAAGTTAAAGCCATCCAAAGTCCCCCTTCCTCAGCTAACCATTTTCTGTTAAATCTTCCTTTAGCAGAACTTAATATCTTACTTATAATTATTCTACCATTAGCTCTTTGAGGAAAAATCTTTATTAAATCTTTTGCTACATCCATAGCTCTAGGTAATTTTTGAAAAAACCAAATTTCTTGACCTATTTCAGGAAAATATTTATGATAATTTAATTCAAAACTCAATTCAAAAAGAGGGCCATTCCTCTTTTATTCTTTTTATAATTTTTTCTAAATAAGGAACATTTTCTTCAAGACAAAGACCTATTAATGGTTGATCCTTCTCTATTAATTGAAAGGGTGTGAAATACAATCTATATACTACAAATTCTCCTTCCTGAGAAAAATAAATAGGTGTTTCTCTTTTCATAAAAGTCATAATCAATAATTCATCTCCATTTTTAACTTTTACCTTACCCAATCCTTCTTTTTCTAATTTCAATGCTAGTGAAGGGCTTAACACATATCTTGCAGTTTCAGGAGCTTTAATAATATAAAGTGCTGATAGAAGAATTTCAGATATGATTTCTTCTTGAGAAAGTTGATGTTTAATCTCTAATACACAACTTTCTGCTTCCGCAAATTTATTTAAAAGTTCTGTTTTTAAATTTTGTACAATTCCGGTTATTTTAGCTCTAACAATTTTAGCATTCTTCTCCCTTTCTAACACAAAAAGAGGGGTTCCGGGCCTTTCTAACCATTTACCACTGGGGCCTTTTACTAAATCTCCCTCTTTTACTTTGAATTCTCTTATATAACCAGTATGTGGGGTAAGCACAGGATAGATTTTATAAGGATTAGTTCTAAACTTTTGTAATAATAAATTTAATTCTTGGTATTCTATTTTCATATTATCTATAATAAAGGTTTTTTCCTCCCATAGTAAGGAGAGCAGTGAAAAGTTTTTTTCTTAATTCTCTTCTATCCCATATTCCTTGAATATGTCCTCTTTTAAGTGCATTTTCTGCACTGTGATAATCAGGAGGCACATCTTGGCCTGTTGTTTCTCTTATTACTCTAGGACCTGCGAAACCAAGACGTGTAGATTTAAGTGCAAATTGATAGGGCGCACATCCTAAAAAGCTTGCTATTGGACCAGCATAAGAATTATTATCATATACTACTATATAAAGTCCTCCTGCATCTACATAATCTCTGACTGCTATAGTACATCTGGGCATCTGAATTAATCCTAAAGTACCTTCATGAATTCTTATCCCTCCAGTAGTATGAATTAATGCTAAAAAGGGCCTTCTTGTAACTTTAGCCAATTCTATAGCCTTTATAAATTTTTCCCCCTCAGCTACACCTACTGTACCTTGTCTAAAGTCTCCAATTAACATTATTGCAACCAATGAAATCCCACCTATTTTTGCTTCAAAAGATAAAAGCGCTGATTTTAAATTAGTCTTTTTTCTTGCTTCCTTTAATTTTTCTGCATAACCCTCGAACTCCAATGGGTTACCAGAAGCAATGTCATCATTAAAAGTTTTAATACTGTTTTTGTCAAAAATATTATTTAAATACCATTTATATTCTAACGGAAAATGATATCCACAATTAGGACAAACTCCACAATATTCCCCATATAAATCTGGAACCCAAAGATCTGGGCATCCATATTTTTCTGCTTCCGGGCAAGTTACGGTCTTATCTTCCAGAGCAAGAGGACTTACATAAGGAGAAGATTCTTCTTCTATTAAAAGGGGGGTGCTTACCTTAGGTTTTACTTTTTTTCCAATAATAAGATTGTAAACAGTTTTAACTGGATCAGAAACTGGTCTAAAAAGCAAAGAAGATTCTGTAGTTAATTCATCAAGGAATTTTTTAAAGGTTTTATGACTGGGCTTTAAAATTCTATATTTTAATTCGTTTTTAAATTTTAAACCCCAATTTTGGCTTAAATTAAAAAAAGTTTTTATTACACTTTTTGGTTCAAAGACTGCCCATTGGGACATTTTTTTGTATTTTTTCCATCTATTTTCTATCAAAATTTCTATTTCATCTTCATCTAAATCCCAATTTACGTAAAATTTGAAATCTTCGGTTGATTGTTTAGAAAGTGCATATTTCCTTAAAAATTTTAAACTTCTTGTTTGTAAGACTATTTCATCAGTAGCTTTTATTACCTCTAATTTGAGTCTTTTGAAAAATTCATAGTCTTTTTTCCTTGCTCCTAAGGGTGGTTCAGGAATAATTCTATCAATAAGTCCAAATTCTAAATTATCTTTAGCGGTTAGTTTTAAAGCTTTGGCACATTTTTCTACCAATTCTCTTGGTGGTCTACCATCTCTAATTTTTGCTTCTATAGCAGCTGCCCCTTCAGGACTTATAACCGAATAATAACCTTTTTCAAACATTAATCTCATATCTGTAAGACCTATAGCCTCAGCCCCTCCAGAACCACCTTCAGAAATTAAAGCTATAGTAGGAACTTTTAGTTTACTCATGTAATAGAGATTTCTCGCTATTTGTTGAGCTGACCCAGGATAATCTTCTATAGGATATGCTCCTGGAGTAAAAATATAAAAATGTATAGGAATACCCTCGGTTTCTGCCATTTGCATGTATCTTAAAGCTTTTTCATTTCCCCAAGGCTTGGCACTTCCTCCTTGACGAAATTCTTCTCCATGACCCTTCTCATGACCTATTACCATTACTTGATGAAAATATAATTCATTTCTTACCTTTCTAATTATAATAGCTTTTGCACAAACTATGGCAGGATCTATATTAATCTCTCCTTCTCCACCTAATTCCATATAAGAATCATATACATTTTCTAAAATATCATAAAGGGTAAATCTTTGAGGATGTCTTACAATTTTTACTATTTCATAAGGTGTAAGTGTTTTCTCTGCCTCATCTATAATTCTTTTAATTTCAGATTCTACTTGAATAATAAAATTTTCAATAAAATTTAACTCATATTGATAAAAATTTTCATAAACTTTTGATATTTCTTCAATTAATAAAGATATATTTAAAAAGGATTCTCCCTTTATATCCTTTATATAAATTACAGTATCTAAAAGGTCTTTAAGTTTTCTATGTAAATCTAATTTCATAAATTTAAGCAGGAACAAATTTATAAAGCCAGTTTACTTTTTCTTTTAAAAATTCTATATTAGTTATTAATTTATCACCATTGGAAGTTTTACCTTCTATTTTCACATTTTCTAAAAATTCCAAAGCTCTTTTTTTTACCACCTCAAAAGACTCACCATAAATTATAACGAGAGCTAAATTAGGATCAAATTGTGTAGGGATGTTATAAGGTTTATCATGAGGAACATGAGTTCTTACAGTAAGCCAAGGTTTAGGTATCCATGAAAATTCAGTAATTGTTCCACTTAAAGGTATAAAACCTCTTGCAGGATCCTCAGCTACCAGTCTTAATTCAATACTAGTACCTTTAAATTCTATATCTTGTTGAGAATATCCAAGTCTGTCTCCAAAAGCTATTCTTATTTGTTCTTTTATCAAATTAATGGGTTTGTTATTTACATAAGAAATTTTTGCTGAAACTTCATTTTCAACTTGGATTCTGGTATTTACTTCCATCAAAAAGTATTTTCCTTCAGGAGTTATTAACCACTCCCACGTTCCTACATTGTCATAGTTAAAGTATTTAGCCAATTTTAAAGAATAGTTAATAATTTCATTTTCTACCTTTTTAACATCAAATTTATATTCTCCACTATAAAGAAAGCCTGGAGCAATTTCTATTCTTTTTTGTTTTGATAGACTTTGAATAGTACAATTTCTTGTGCCAAAATGTACACATTCACCGTGTTTACTCCCTAAAATCTGAACTTCTACATGTTGAATATATGGAATTTTTACTTCTATTATTATTCCTTCATCTCCAAAAAATCTTTTTGCATAAGTTCTTACCTTCCTAAAAACAGGACGAAGTTCATCTAAACTTCTAACTTCAGCAATTCCCATACCTCCACCACCAGCAGCAGCTTTTACCATAAGAGAGTAATTATAATTTCCTTGAAAATTTAAATTCTCGTAAAGTTCTTCTGCTTTTAACTCAGCTTCAATTTCGTTAAAAATAGGTTGTGTAGTTCCTGGTATTACAGGGATATTTAATTCTTTAGCTAATTTTTTTAAAAAAAGTTTATTTCCCAAATCTCTTATAGCTTCCCAAGAAGGTCCTATAAAAATAAGAGGTCTTTCTCTTTTTACTACTCTTCTTGCAAATCTATAATCCTCTGAAAGAAACCCATAACCAGGGTGAATAGCTGTGCATTTGGCTTCATCAGCCACAGCTAAAAGATCGTTCATGTCTTTATAATCTGAAATTCTATATTTTTTTTTCGCTAATTTCACATGGAGAGATTCTTCATCTTCTTTAGTGTAAACTGCAACATAATCTATACCAAGCTCTTCACAAGCCTCTATTACTCTTAATGCAATTTCCCCTCT
The DNA here is from genome assembly GCA_964412755.1 of uncultured Thermodesulfatator sp. GTDB lineage: Bacteria > Desulfobacterota > Thermodesulfobacteria > Thermodesulfobacteriales > Thermodesulfobacteriaceae > Thermodesulfobacterium. The sequence continues at coordinate 77,071 of CAYPPW010000001.1, read as the reverse complement.
GTTTGCAATAAGTACCCTTTCTTTCATGAGAACAATTTTTTAGCTTTCGAAGGGATTTTTTAAAATGAGGCAATTTTCTCTTTCTGGACCAGTAGAGATTAAATAAAAAGGGATGCCTAGATATTCTTCTATAGTTTTTATATATAGTTTTGTTTCCTCAGGAAGTTCCTCAAATTTTTTAACATTTTTAATATTTTTTTTCCATCCCGGAAGTTCTTTATAAATAGGTTTAAGATTATCTATTTCCAATATACTTGAAGGTAAATAATCTATTTTTTGACCTTGATATTCGTAACCAATACAAATTTTGATTTTTTCAAGACCACTTAATACATCAAGTTTTGTTAGTGCAAGGGCTTTGATACTATTTAATCTTATAGCAGTTTTTACTAATATTAAATCTAACCATCCACATCTTCTTGGTCTTCCTGTAGTAGAACCATATTCATTTCCTTCAGTTCTTAGATATTCCTCTATATCGTTTTTTAATTCGGTAGGGAAGGGCCCTCCGCCAACTCTTGTAGTATAAGCTTTTATAATACCTATAACTAAATCTATATCTAAAGGTCCAAGTCCTGTTCCACAACAAGCATTGCCAGCTAAAGTATTAGAAGAAGTAACATAAGGATAAGTGCCATGATCTAAATCTAAAAAAGTTCCTTGTGCACCTTCAAACAAAATATTCTTATTTTGTTTCTTAGCTTCCCATAAAATCTGTGATACATCAGTAAGGTATGGTTTTAAATACTCTCCATATTTTACATACCTTTCATATATTTCCTTAAATTCTACAGATTTACTCCCCAAGTATTTTAAAATTATGTTTTTTTCCTCTATAACAGCTTTTAATTTTTCTTTAAAAAATTTAGGATATGTTAAATCTATTAATCTAAATCCTTTTCTTGCAGCTTTATCTTCATAACAAGGACCTATACCCCTACAAGTTGTACCAAGCTTATTTTGTTTGGACTTTTTTTCTCTAGCTAAATCTAAAGCTTTATGATATGGCATAATTACATGTGCTCTTTCGCTTATCATAAGTTTATGAGGGCCTATATTTAAACCCTCTTTTTTGAGTTTTTCTATCTCTTCTATTAAAATCTCAGGATCTACCACTACTCCATTTCCTATTACACAAATAGTCTGAGGCCAAAATATACCTGAGGGAATAAGATGGAAAATATATTTCTTTTGATTTATTACTAAGGTATGCCCTGCATTACTTCCACCTTGAAATCTTACTACATAATCTGCTTTTTTTGTGAGGACATCTACTATTTTACCCTTTCCTTCGTCACCCCATTGAGTTCCTATTACCACTAAAGTAGACATAATACCCCCTTTGAAGGACTTTTCAAAGGTATTATAGCATATGTTTTAAGATTAAAAAGTCTTGTTCTTTTTAAAAATATTATATAACTCTTTTAATTTTAGCTACATAAAATCCTACTGCTTCTACTTCATGAGTATAGTATCGTTTAGTTAGTTTTAAAGACGGATGATAAACTTTGCCTTCCCATTCAGTAAGTCCTTCCTGAAATGCTAAAGGTGACTCCCAATCCAATATTTCAGCTTGTCTCTTTTTTAACAAATAATCAATTACTTCCTCATTTTCTTTAGGATTTATGGTGCAAGTACTATAGACTATTATTCCTCCAGATTTTACTATATCAAAGGCTCTTATTAATAATCCTTTTTGAATAGAAGGTAAGTTTGTTCTTCCACTTCCTTTCAGATAAAGTATCTCTCCTTTTCCTCCTATTCTATATCTTCCTTCTCCTGTACAAGGAGCATCTACTAAAACTTTGTCAAAGGGAATGTTAAACGGAAATTGTTCTCCTCTATATCTAGTAGTTATTACACATGTTATACCTAATCTTTTAATATTAGCTACCAAAGCAGTTAATCTATCAAGTCTTTTATCATTAGATACGATAATAGACTTATCTTCTGTAATCATAGCTATAAGTCCTGTTTTTCCTCCAGGAGCAGCACACATATCTAATATCAACTCCCCCTGTTTGGGATCAAGAGCAATAACTGGTAAACTACTTGTAAGGGTGAGAGAATGAATTAAACCTAAACTGTATTCTTCTAAATTCCCTATAGAAATTTCATGATCATTTATTATTCTATAAAAATGAGGGATTTCTTTAACTTCTTTAAGAAAAATACCTTTGTTTTCTAAAACCTTTAACAATTCTTGTTTTTCTTTGTCAGTTCTTATCTTCAAAGTATTTATTCTGAAATATTGAGGCATAGGAATTTCTAAATAAGAAAGAAATTTTTCATAATTAGGAATTATTTCTTTATATTTGTTGAAATATTCTTTACTAAATTGAGATAGATTATTTTGGTTTTTCATTAACCAGAAGATCTAATAGTTCTCTATGATTTTTTACTATAAGATCTGCTAAATTTAAGTATTTTTCGGAAAGAGTAGTTGTAATTCCTATACAAAAAATTTGAGCATTTTTAGCAGATTTTATTCCTGCAGGGGAATTTTCTATAACTACTGCATGCTTATTATCGATTCCAAAACTTTTCAAAGCTTTTAAATAAGGATCTGGATTAGGTTTCCTTTTTCCTACTTGATCACCTGTAATGATAAAAGAAAAGTAAGAATATAAATTTTTAGGAAAAATTTGTTGAAATATTTCTTTATGAGTACTTGTAACCAAAGCAAGTTTTTTATTCTTCTTTTTCAGTGTTTGTAGTAATTCCGGAACTTCAGGAAATGGTTTAATTGAGTTAGAATATTTATTTTTAAATATTTCTTTTTGGACCTTAAAAATTTTTTCAAAAAAAGCAGGAGTAGGGCTTATTCCCTTTTTTAAAAATAGGTCTTTAGCAGTATCAAGTTCTATAGCTCCTTCATAAAGATAAATCTCTTCATACTCAAATTTTAAGCCAAATTGAGAGAAAGCTTCAATCCAAGCTTTAGCATGATAAAGCATACTATCTAATATAACCCCATCTAAATCAAAAAATATATATTCTTTCATTTTATAAATACTTCTCTAAAATTTTTTTTAATTGCATTTCTTCTATTCCCTCAATTCTTATTAATTTATTTTTTGATGTTTTTCCCTTTAAAATTTTTATTTGATTTTTAGGAATACCTATTAAATTTGCTAAAAATTTCAGAAGGCTATCGTTAGCTTGATTTTTTTCAGGCTTTGCTTTTAAGGCTATTTCTAAGAAATTAGGCTCTTTAAACACAAGAATTTTATTTTGAGAAGATTGAGGCTTGACTTTAATTTCTAAAATCATCCAAATACTAAATATTGAAGGAGATTTTTTAAAAAGTATATTCCTAAAATAACAATAATGGGAGTGAAATCTATTCCACCAATGGGTGGAATTATTTTTCTTAAAGGAGATAAAATAGGTTCAGTAATTTTATAAAGGAAGTTTACGATAGGATGATAAGGATAGGGATTTATCCAAGAAATTATCGCACGAGCTATAATAATCCATATGTAGATAGTTAAAAAAAGATCAATAACTTGAACAATTGATTTTAAGAGAAGATCTAACATTTTATCTATTAATCCGAGCTTTTTTCTCTTTTTTCATATGCTTCTATAATTTTTTGTACTATAGGATGTCTTACAACATCATGTTTAGTAAAATATACAAAAGATATTCCTTTTATTCCCTCTAAAATTTCTATAGCTTCTAAGAGACCAGATTTTTTAGGATCAGGAAGATCTATTTGGGTGATATCACCAGTAATTACAGCTTTTGAATTTTGGCCTAAACGAGTAAGAAACATTTTCATTTGTTCAGAGGTAGTATTTTGGGCTTCATCAAGAATGATAAATGCTTCATTTAAAGTTCTTCCTCTCATAAAAGCAAGAGGAGCTATTTCTATAGCACCTTTTTGAAAAAGCCTAACTACTTTATCAAAAGAAAGCATATCATAAAGTGCATCATAAAGAGGTCTCAGATAGGGATTTACCTTTTCTGCTATATCTCCCGGTAAAAATCCAAGTTTTTCTCCAGCTTCCACTGCCGGTCTTACTAAAATAATTCTATTTACTTCACCTTTCATAAGATAAGATATAGCCATAGCTACAGCAAGATATGTTTTTCCTGTACCTGCAGGCCCTATACCAAAAACTATTTCTTCTTTTCTTATAGCTTCAATATATTTTTTTTGAGTAATACCTTTAGGAGTAATAACCTTTTTCCCAGAAGTCACAAAAATAGTATCAAGAAAAATATCTTTTAATTTGGCTTGAGGATTTTCTAAAATAACTTTTGAAGCATATTCTATATCTGAAGGATAAAGATTATATCCAGATTTAATCAAATTATACAATTCCTCTAAGGTTCTTTCTGCAAGCTCAGAATCTATAGGTTCTCCAGTAATAAAAACATGATTTCCTTTAAGAGATATTTGGACTCTGAAGTAATTTTCTAAAATTTTAAAATAAGACCCTCTTTCTCCGTAAAGAGCCCTAAGAACTGGATAATCTTCAAAAACTAATTCTTTAGTAATAGTATCAGTTTTTAAAGTTTCTACATCCATTTTTTTATCTACTCCGTCTTTTAATTTAATAAATTTTTAAGCTATTTAAATAATAAATGAAGTAAGGATATTTTCAAGAGAAAATATTTAATCCAATTTGACAAACCTTAAGTTAGTATTAAAATACTTAACCCAAAATCCTAAATTTACTAAAATGGGGGTTAAATGCTTAAGAAAGAAAAAAGTTTTATTATGGAACAACAAGATAAAAAATTAAAAGAACAACTTTCAAAGATAAAACATAAAATTCTTGTTATGTCTGGGAAGGGTGGAGTAGGGAAAAGTACAGTAGCAGTAAATATAGCTGTGGGACTTTCATTGCAAGATTTTATGGTAGGACTATTAGATGTAGATCTTCATGGGCCTAATGTACCTAAAATGCTTGGAGCAAGAGATTTAAAACTTTCAAGAAAACCTGATGGAAGAATGGGAGCTATAAAATACTCTCCCAATTTAAAATTTCTTTCTATAGAACCTCTTCTTCCTTCAGAAGATACTGCAATTATTTGGAGAGGACCTATTAAACATTCAGCTATAAGACAATTTATAGGAGATATAGACTGGGGAGAGCTTGATTATTTAATTATTGATGCTCCACCTGGTACAGGAGATGAACCTTTAACTGTAGCTAAAACTATACCTGATGCTTATGCTCTTATAGTCACCACACCTCAAGAGGTATCCTTAATAGATGTTAAAAAAGCTATAAGATTTTGTCAGAAAATAAAATTGAGAATTCTTGGTATAGTAGAGAATATGAGTGGGTTTATTTGTCCTCATTGTGGGAAACCTGTAGATATATTTAAAAAGGGCGGAGGACAAAAATTAGCAGATGAATTAGGTATTAGATTTTTAGGAAGAATTCCCATAGACCCTAGAATAGTAGATACCGGAGATTTAGGAAAACCTTTAATTGCAGCTTATCCAGAAAGTGTGACTGCAAAAGCCTTTGAAGAGTTAGTAAGAAATATTATTGTAGCTACAGAGATAATGAAAAAGGACGTCTTAGAAGAAAGATTTATGAGAATCGCCGTTCCAATAAGTTCCCCTTCCAAAATAGAAACCTCTATCGAAAAATTTGAGTTATTTGCTCTTTATGATATAGAAAATGATAAAATTTTAGTAAAAGATGTAGTTAAAAAAACCCAGGATCAAGGATTGGTTGAGTTCTTAAAAGATCAAGTAGTAACTCATATTCTTCTGTTTGATCCTCCTAAAGAGTTAGCAGATTATATTTCTCAAAATGAAATAAAAGTTTTAATAAGTGATACTTCAGTGGAATCCCCAGACACCCTTATCGAAGAATATTTAAAAGAAAAACAAATGCATTAAAAGTGGATATTTATTATTTTACTTACACAGGAACTTCAAAAAAAATAGCAAATTGGTTAGGAGAAAAATTTAAAATAACACCTAAGGAAATAAAGACATATTCATTACCTTATTTTATATGGCTTTTTCTTTCTTTTATCCCTTATTTTCCTGTTAAAGCTTTTTTTGATGTACCTTCTAATGAAACTATAATTGTATGTTTCCCTAAGTGGACTTTTAATTGTCCTCCCATTACATATTTTTTAAAAAAAATTTATTGTAGAAAACTTATTCTTGTAATAACTTATAAAGGGTGGGGAGAAAGAAAATATGGTGAGATATATAAAAATTTAGTAGCTAAAAAAATAAAAGAAATAAAACTGATTTTTGTAAAAAGAAAATTATGGGAATCAGGAGTTTATCCAGAAATAAATATATAGGAGGAAAAAGTGAGTAGAAATTTAATGATTGATGAAGAACTTTGTATAGGTTGTGGAACATGTTCAGAAATATGTCCTGAGGTGTTTGAATTAAATGAAACTATTGAAAAAGCTTATGTTAAAAATCAAGAAGCCTGTTCCCAATGTGATTGTGAAGAAGCTATAAATAATTGTCCAGTAGGAGCAATTTCCTGGAAAGAAGAATAGGATCAAACATAAGTTTATTAAAAATTGCTTGTAAAGCAATAATCTAAATAAATTAGCAAAAATTAATTGATGAGGAGCTTTATATAGATTGTCAACATTTTTAAAATATCTACTGAAGAAATCAAGAAACTATGAAGAAGCCAAAGATTATAAAATAGAAAGATATTTTTCTATCTCATAAGGGAAAACTTGAATTCTATATTCATCCCATTCTAATTTTTTATTTAGAATTAATTCATTAAAAATATGATCTCCCAAAATATCTCTAAGAAGTTCACTTTTTTCAGCATATTTAATAGCTTCATCAAGACTTCCAGGTAAACTTTCTATATTTAATGCTTTTCTCTCTTCTTCACTCATATGATAAATATCTTTTTCTATAGGATCAGGAATAATATAATTTCTCTTTATACCTTCAAGCCCTGCTCTTAACATACAAGCAAATGCAAGATAAGGATTACATGCTGGATCAGGGCTTCTTAATTCAATTCTTGTTGCCTTCTCTTTACCTGGTTTATACATAGGAACCCTAATTAAAGCAGAGCGATTTCTCCTTGCCCAACAGATATAAACAGGGGCTTCATATCCAGGAACAAGTCTTTTGTATGAATTAACCCACTGGTTTAAAATTAAAGTAATTTCTTTAATATGAGTTAAAATTCCTGCAATATATTTTTTAGCAATATCAGAAAGATGATATTGATCCTTAGGATCAAAAAATATATTTTTATCTCCTATAAATAATGATTGATGAGTATGCATCCCACTTCCATTTACTCCAAAAATTGGTTTTGGCATAAAGGTAGCATATAATCCATATTTTTTGGCTACTTCCTTTACTACCACTCTGTATGTCATTACAATATCTGCCATTTCTAAAGCATCTGCATATCTGAGATCAATCTCATGTTGAGAAGGAGCAACTTCATGATGAGAATATTCAACCCTTATTCCCATTTGCTCTAAACAGAAAATAGTTTCTCTTCTTAAATCCTCTGCAGCATCCATGGGATAATCAAAATAACTGCCCTTATCTAAGACTTCAGGATATTTATCAGACTTAAAATAAAAAAATTCAAGTTCCGGACCTACATAAAAATGGGTAAAACCCATTTTTTTCATTTCTTCTAAAGCTCTTTTTAAAACAAATCTTGGATCTCCTTGATATGGGGTACCATTGGGCTCATAAATATCACAGAACATTCTTGCTACAGCTCTTTCTTTTGGCCTCCAAGGAAGAATAGCAAAAGTTGTAGGATCAGGAATAGCTATCATATCTGATTCTTCAATTCGAGCAAATCCTCTAATAGAAGAACCATCAAAACCCATTCCTTCTTCAAAAGCCATTTCGAGTTCTTCCACAGGAATTGCAAAGCTTTTTAATTGGCCAAGAATATCTACAAACCAAAGTCTAACAAATTTAACATCATACTTTTTCACAAGCTCCATAACATCTTTAACATCCCTAGGCTTTTCAAACATTTCTTCCTCCTTATTTCAGGTCTTTTGAAATCTTAAAAATTTTAGTGTTATAATTTTATTTTAAAAAAATTTAAGTTCAAGTTTGCTTCAAAAAATTTCAAATTTAAAAAATATATAAAAACTTAGGATTGTAAAAAATCAAAATATAAATTATATTAACAATTTTAACTCCGTTTAAAATGAAGTGAAAGATGAAAGTACATTTAGAATTTGATGGATGTGGAGTTGGATTTATTTGTAATATAAATAATCAACCTTCTCATCAAATTGTAAAATGGGGAATAGAGGCTGTTAAAAATCTAACTCATAGAGGAGCTATTGGAGGAGATGGTAAAACTGGAGATGGGGCAGGGATCCTTATCAATATTCCCTATAAATTTTTTGCAAAATATTTAGAAAAAAATAAATTAGATATTTCTGAAATTAACAATTTAGTAGTAGGGGTTTTTTTTCTTTATAAAGATGTAAGGAAAAAAATAGAAGAATATATTAAAACTTCTCCTTTTCGATTTATTTCTTGGAGAGAAGTTCCTATTGATACTTCTGCTGTTGGTGAAGCAGCTTATAAAGTAATGCCTAAAATTTTTCATTTGTTAATAGACACAAAAAATGTAGAAAAAAATAAAATAGAAATAGAGCTTTATCTTTTAAGGAAAAAAATAGAAAAAGACTTACAATTGCAAGATAAAGTTTATGTAGCTTCTTTTTCTTCTAAAATAATTGTTTATAAAGGAATGTTTGTTGCACCTCAGTTAGATAAATTTTATTTAGACCTCCAAGATGAAGATATAGAATCTTCTTTTTGTGTTTTTCATCAAAGATATTCTACTAATACTTTCCCAGATTGGAAACTAGCTCAACCTTTAAGATATTTAGCCCATAATGGAGAAATAAATACTCTCTCGAGCAATAGAAATTGGATTTTAGCATTAGAAAATGAACTTGAACACGAATTATTTGGAGAAAATATAGAATTAATAAAACCTCTTATTTCTTTTGAAGAAAGTGATTCAGCTTCTTTAGATAAAGTATTTGAAATCTTGTGTCTAGCAGGATATTCGCCTTATCATGCTATTAATATGCTCATTCCTCCAGCTTGGGAAAATGTTCCGGATGTACCTGAAGATGTGCGGTTGTTTTTTGAATTTCAAAATTTTATGATGCCTCCCTGGGATGGGCCAGCATCTATAGTTTTTACATATGGAGAAATAGTTGGGGCTCATCTTGATAGAAATGGTCTAAGACCCTGTAGATACATTATAACAGAGGATGGAATAATAGTTTTAGGTTCTGAAGTAGGAATGATTGAATTTCAACAAAAAAGAATAAAACAAAAGGGAAGATTAGGGCCAGGAGAAACATTGATTGTAGATTTGAAAAAAAAGACCGTGAAAGAAACCGAAGAAATCCTTAAAGAACTAGCTAATTCTAAACCCTATAAAAACTGGATTGAAAATAATTTAATTAGACTTTCTAAACTAACTACAACTAATAAAATTTATATTCGGAAAAATAAAAATTTAATAAAAAATTTGATAGCTTTTGGTTATACTCAAGAAGAACTTAATCGCGTGATTAAATATATGGCTAAAGAAGGTAAAGAATTAACCTTTTCGGCTGGAAATGATACCCCAATTCCACCTCTGTCTGAAAAACCAGTTTTACTTTTTAAATATTTTAAACAAAGGTTCGCTCAGGTCACTAATCCTCCTATAGATCCTATAAGAGAAAAAATTGTTATGTCTCTTCATATGGGGCTTGGTCCAAAAGGCAATTTTTTAAAAGAAGTTGAGACATATGCTAAAAAAATACACATAGATAGTCCTATTTTACTTCCATCCGAATTTTCAGCTATTAAAAATCAAAAACATCTAAAAATTGCTCATATTTCTCTTATTTATTCAAAAAAGATTTCCTTAGAAAGAGCTTTAAAAAATATTTTAAAATCTTCAGAAAATGCAATAAAGTCAGGAGCTAAAATATTAATTCTTTCAGATAGAGGCATTTCTAAAAATAAAATAGCTATTCCGAGTCTATTGGCTGTTTCATCCATCTTTCATCATTTATTAAAAATTGGTCTTGCTACTAAAGCTTCTATAATAATTGAGACAGGAGAGGCAAGAGATTCTCATCAAATGTGTTGTCTTATAGGTTATGGAGCTTCTGCAATTTATCCTTATTTAGCTTATCAAGTTATTTATGAATTTTGGAAAAAAGGAGAAATAGAAGGTCCTTTTGAAAAGGCTATTTTAAATTATAAAAAAGCTCTAGAGGGGGGAATTCTAAAAATTCTTTCTAAAATGGGTATTTCTACCCTTAGTTCTTATCATTGTGGCAAAGTTTTTGAGACAATTGGGTTAAATAAAGATTTTGTTGATCGGTATTTTCCAGGAACTATTGTTACATTAGAAGCTGATGGAATTAAGGAAATTGAAGAAAGTTTAAAAATTAGACATAATTTAGCTTTTGAAAGTGAGAAAATTGAAATCCCCTACGGAGGGGAAATGCAATTTAAAAAAGGAGAAGAATGGCATGCTTGGTCACCTTATGTTATCAAAGCTTTGCATAAATTTTTAGAGACAAAAGATTATAAAGATTATAAAGAATTTTCTGAACTTTGTAATAATACAAGGCCGACCTTTATAAGAGATTTACTCACTTATAAAAAAGCTAAAAATCCTCTTCCTTTAGAAGAAGTTGAACCTGTTGAAGAAATTATAAAAAGATTTGTAATTAGTGCAATGTCTTTGGGAGCTTTATCCCCAGAGGCACATGAAACATTAGCTGAAGCTGCTAATAAATTAAAAATGAGGAGTAATTGCGGTGAAGGAGGAGAAGATCCTAAGAGATATTGGACAAATAAGAATTCTGCTATAAAACAAGTAGCTTCTGGTAGATTTGGAGTAACTCCTACTTATTTGGCTTCTGCACAAGAAATAGAAATTAAAATAGCTCAAGGGGCGAAACCAGGAGAAGGTGGGCAACTTCCTGGAGATAAAGTAAATGAATATATAGCTAGGTTAAGATATGCTCAACCTGGAATTACTCTAATTTCTCCTCCCCCTCATCATGATATTTATTCTATTGAAGATCTTGCTCAACTTATAAATGATTTAAAAGAAATTAATCCAGAAGCTAAAATTTGTGTGAAATTAGTTGCTGAAAGCGGTGTAGGAACTATTGCAGCCGGGGTAGCTAAAGGATATGCCGATATTATTCAAATTAGTGGAGGAGAGGGAGGTACCGGAGCTAGCCCATATTCTTCTATTAAATTTGCGGGAAATTACTGGGAGATAGGGGTTAGAGAAACACAAAAAATTCTAATAGAAAACAATCTCAGAGATAAAGTAATCATAAGAGTGGATGGAGCTATAAGAACCGGTAAAGATGTAATTATAGCTGCGATTTTAGGAGCTGAAGAATTTGGATTTGGCACCGCTGCAATGGTTTCTTTAGGATGCATTATGTGTAGAAGTTGTTATACTAACAAATGTCCTACAGGAATTGCTACCCAAGATCCACAGTATAGAAAAAAATTTAAAGGAAGTTTAGAAAAAGTGATGACATATTTTAAGGCTGTAGCCCAAGAAGTAAGAGAAATTTTAGCTGAAATGGGGGTAAAAAATTTAAATGAAATAATTGGTAAATGCGAATTCTTAGAAATACAAACTTATGATAACTTTCCAGGTTCAAAAAGAATAAAATTAGAAAAATTTATTACATATGAATATCCAAAAAACAGACCATTCATATGTTTAACAAAAAGAAACGATAATCCTATAAAATCAGATTTAACTAAAAAATTAGAAAAAGAAATTATTCCTTATATAATTAAAGGAGAAAAAGTCTTTAAGGAATATCCGATAAGAAATATAGATCGAAGTATTCCAATTATACTTAACTATTATATTTCTAAATTATACAAAGATGATGGGTTACCACCAGATACTATTAATTTAACTTTTATAGGAACAGCTGGACAAAGTTTTGGGGCTTTTAATTGTAAAGGGATGACGCTGACTTTAATAGGAGATGCCAATGATTATGTAGGTAAGGGAATGGGTGGGGGGAAAATAATAATAAAACCTGATAATATAGAAGATACCCCTAATCATGTAATAATGGGAAATACTTGTCTTTATGGAGCTACTGGAGGAGAATTTTATGCAGCAGGTAGGGCAGGGGAAAGATTTGCTATAAGAAATAGTGGTGCTTTAGCAGTGATAGAAGGAGCTGGACTTCATTGTTGTGAATATATGACAGGAGGTATTGTAGTAGTATTAGGAAATGTAGGATTTAATTTTGGAGCCGGTATGACCGGAGGATATGCTTATGTGTTAAATCTAGATGGAAAATTGGAAAATAAAGTAAACTATTCTTATGTAACTATAAGAAAACTTTTGATAAAAGAGGAAATTGAAGAACTCAGAAAGTTTATAAAACAACATTATTTATATACCCAAAGTTTATGGGCTAAATATATTTTAGACAACTATGATATTTTTATAGACAAATTTTTTAAAATAATTCCTCTAGAACAGTATCATAAGCATTTACCCCAGATAAAAGAAGCTGGCGGAGAAGGATAGATGTTAAGAAATCTTAATTATGAAAAAATAATAGAGAAAATTGTTTTTTTTATAAAGAGAAAATTAAATCAAAGTAAGGCTAAGGGAATAGTAATAGGGATAAGCGGAGGGGTTGATAGTGCAGTTACAGCTTTTTTAGCAGTAAAAGCTTTAGGTAAAGAAAGAGTTTTAGGGCTTATATTACCATACTATGAAAATGAAGAAATTAAAGATGCTATATTAGTTTGCAATATTCTAGGAATAGAATATAAAATAATTTCTATTAAAAGTATAATAGAAGAATTTGAAAAAATTTTGGGATTTGATTCAAACAAAATAGTTAAAGGTAATTTAATGGTAAGAACAAGAATGGTTATTTTATATTCTTATGCAAATGCTAAAAATTATTTAGTTATGGGAACCTCAAATAGGAGCGAATATCTTGTAGGTTATTTTACTAAATGGGGAGATGGAGCAAGTGATATAGCTCCTTTATTAAATCTTTATAAAACAGAAATTTGGGAAATTGCTAAAAAAATCGGGGTTCCAGAAAAAATAATCCAAAAAAAACCTACCGCGGGGTTATGGAAAAATCAAACAGATGAAGATGAATTAGGAATTAATTATCTTATTCTTGATCAAATTTTACATAAAATGTTTGATTTAAAAATGAAAGCTGATGAAATTTCTAAAAAATTGAATATATCTTTAGAACAAATAGAATATGTAAAAAATTTAGTCAGAAAAACTATACATAAAAGAAAATTACCTCCTTCTCCTAAGATTTTTTAAAAATATAAAATGAAAATATTAGTATTTGGTTTGGGAGCTCTTGGAACTGTATTTGCAGTATCTTTAAAAACTGCTGGAAATGAAGTATATGGATTTATTAAAAATACACATTTTCCGTTTTTGAAAGATAAACCCTTAAAAATTATAGGTCTTTTTGGAGAAAAAGAGGCTTTTATTGATGGATTTTTTACAAACCCTGAAGATATTAAAGATCTTAATTTAGATTTAATTATTCTTACTGTTAAATCCTTTGATACTGAAAAGGCTGTATCACAAATAAAAGTTTTTATAAAACCTGATACTTTATTACTTTTAGCTCAAAATGGATACGGAAATTATGAAATTGCTACTAAAATTTTAGGTAAAAATAGGGTAATTCTTTCAAGGATAATTTTTGGTGCTAAATTAATTGAACCAGGTTTTTCAGAAGTTACAGTTTTTGGAGATAATGTAATAATAGGTCAACCTGACAATGCAATTTCAGAAGAAACTTTGAAAACAATAGCTCATATTTTAAATCAATCAGGTATACCGACAAAAATTTCTAACGAAGTTTATTCTATTTTATGGGAAAAAATCATTTATAATTGTGCCCTTAATCCCTTGGGCGCTATTCTTGAATGTAGTTATGGAGATCTAGCTTCGCAAGAAGAAACGAAATTTTTGATGGATAAAATTATAGAAGAAATATTTATTGTGATTGATCATCATAAGATAAAGTTTAATTGGAAAAATGCTGAAGAATATAAAGAATATTTTTATAAAAAACTTATCCCACCAACTGCTAATCATTATCCCTCCATGTATTATGATCTTAAATCAGGTAAAAAAACTGAAATAGAAGCTTTAAATGGAGCTATAGTTAAACTTGCAGAAGAAAAGGGCTTAGATGTGCCTTTTAACAAGTTTATAACGTTTCTTATAAAAACCAAAGAGTTTTTATTTTCTAAATTTTCTACTTAAGATTAAGAATTTATAGATTTATTTGAATAAAAATTTTTATTTTACATAATATATATTATCGGAAGTTTTAAAATTAATAAAAAACTTTTAAGGTATTACATCAGTAAAATAAACTGGGAAAACAAATCTTTCGTAAAAATTCTCTATAGAAATGAGTCTACTAATTAATATTCTGTTTGATTCAAATAAATTTTTAACTTCTTTCACAAATAACTTAGTTAATTCACAATAATTCTTAGCTCTTTCTAAATTAATCATAGCTTGAACCGGACATCTTCCTCCGCAATAATAATAAGCTTCACAATCGAAACATTTTAAAAAGTGTCTGTATTCCAATAAAGTATCAAAAAATTTTTGAATTAAATGAGAATTTTTAAATTTAAGAATTCCTTTTTTATTAATCTTAGCGAAGTAAAAATTAAAAGGAATATCTATACAAGGAACTACCTTACCACTTACTATATCAAAATTTTTCATCAATTCTACTTTACACGCCGTAGTTGTTCTTCTCTTTTGATAAATATTAAAATATATTAATTCATTTAAGGGTAAAATGGGTAAAATCTTTTCTTTTTTAAGATTTTGGATATAAATTTGTAAAAGATATTCTAAGTCTCTTTTGTAGTTCTCATAAAATTTTCCAAAATTTCTAAAAGATTCTTGAGTATCTAAAAAGTGCCAATAGAAATAATCTACTAATCCTTCTTCATAAAGTTGTAAAAAAGCTTCAAAACAATCCTTAAAACTTTGCTCTTCTCTTAGAGTTGACCACATTATTATAGAAATATTATTAATTTTATTTTTAAAATACCTTAAATTATAGTAAATTTTTCTATAATCAATTCCTGGTCTTACTTTATTATGTTGTTTTTCCGTTCCATCAATAGAAACAATTATAAATTTAAAATCAAATAGTTCAAAATTAAATTTAATAAGATTTCTAAGTAAAAGCCCATTAGTATAAAGAATGTAGTAAAAATTATGATAATCTTTTAAAATTTTTTTAATTTCAAAAATTTTTTCTGATTCTAGTAAAGGTTCCCCTCCATAAAAAGCAATGTAAATTGGGATATTGTTATCAAATTTAAAATTTTTAATTAACTCTAAGATAACCTTAGATTCTCTATAAACCTCAGCTTCCCATGAAAATAAAAGTTTTTTTCTGTCCTTTTCTAATAAAGTATTAATGCATCCTTTACACTTCCCTTGACATTTCCCAGTAATAACAATATGAAAAAGAATTAAATTCTCAGAAATTTCTGATTTTGACAGATTTTTTGACATATAATATAATTTTTAAAAATTATAAATAAAAATCAAGTATTTTTTATTAAATTTTATAAAATAATAAAAATTATTAAAAAAATTTAATATAAT
>CAYPPW010000001.1:52870-61384 GCA_964412755.1 uncultured Thermodesulfatator sp. | reverse complement strand
TTTTTAAATAGTTTATTTTATTTTTAGATTTGATTAGAAGTTAAGTTTTAATAAAATGGATTAAAAAATGTTACAAGAATTATTAAAATCCTTGATACACTGGATTTTGATTATCTCTAATCATAATTTAATAATTATCACATTAATCGCCAGCTTTTTCTTAACTTTTATGACATCTTTAGGGTCTCTAATAGCTCTTTTTTTTAGGAATATGCCTTCTTGGGGAATAAATTTTAGCCTTTCTTTTTCAGCAGGGGTGATGTTAGTAGCTAGTTTTACAAGTTTAATTCTACCTTCTATAACCTTAGCTAATAATTTTCTACCTCCAGCTATAGGTATATTTTTAGGAATTATATTGATGTATATTATAGATAGAGTAATTCCACATGAACACTTAATAAGAGGATATGAGGGGCCTTCTGAATTAAAATACAAATTTAAATTGATTTGGCTTCTTGTATTTGCCATGATAGTTCATAATTTTCCTGAAGGACTAGCAGTTGGAACTACTTTAGCTTTTGATTCAAAAACAGGTTTGATCACCGCTACAGCTATAGGGATTCAAGATTTCCCGGAAGGTCTCGTAGTGTCTCTTCCTTTATTTACATTTCAAAGAAAAAGTCTAAAACCTTTTTTATTAGGTATATTGAGTGGATTTGCGGAATTTCTCAGTGTAATAATAGGCGTTTTATTTTTTAAAAATTTTTTATTCTTAATTTCTTATGGACTAAGTTTAGCAGGGGGAGCTATGCTTTATGTTACTATAAAAGAACTTATACCGGAAATATATAAAAGTGAAAAGAATGAATTGTTAATTACTACAGGTTTTTTCTTAGGATTTTATATTATGCTTTATTTAGATTCTATTAGATTTTAATCTGTTTCTTGTGAATAAGCTTTAAAGGGTTTTATATCAAAAATAGGAGTCCCATCAAACATGTCTATTCTTTTTACTTTTATAATATTTTCCTTTATTTCCAAAACATCTAACACTGAAAGACCTATAGGATTGGGTCTTATAGGAGAACAAGTACTAAATACTCCCGTAGGTTTTTCCTGTTTATGAGGGGGTTTTTGGATAAGTTTATCTTTAGTAAAAGGAGGAGATTTATGAAAGCAAAATAATACTACTATCTTATCTCCTGGTTTTATATCTTTTAAACCTTCTTTATATTCTGGATCAATGATCAATTCTCCTTCCACATCTGAACAGGTCCAGTGTCTTGGAACAGAGGTTGCTTTGGTTTTTACATATCCAATAGGTTTAAAAACATATTCCATATTTTATATTATTAATATTATACCTATGAAAATAAGAAGAGTAAAGCTTGAAGATATGGATAAATTTATAGAAAGTTATATTAAAGCCTATCAAGAACTGAGTGATTATAAATATCAAACTAAAGGTGACATTAAAAATTATTTTAAATGGCTCTACAAAAGAGATAAAGATGGATTTTTAGTAGCTGAAGAAAATAGAAATTTTATAGGATGTGTAGCAGGAGATTCTAATTGGATAAATTATGAAGGTAAAAAAGTTTTAGAAATACATGAGATTTTTGTTATCCCAGAATACAGAAAAAAAGGAATCGGGAGTCAACTTTTAAGAGAAATTATAAATTACGGAATGAAGAAGAAAATAGAATTGGCAGAATTATGGGTAGGGAAAACCAATTATAATGCTATCCAATTTTATAAAAAATTCGGATTTAAAGAAGCGGGAGAATGGGGTAAATGGTTGAGAATGATAAGATTATTAAACTTCTAAAAACTTTAGTAGAAATTGAATCTCTAAGTAAAAAAGAAGATAAGATAAAAAAATTTGTAAAAAACTATTTGAAAAATTTAGGATATCAAGTAATAGAAAAAGATTATTATATTGTAACTCAATCTGATTCAGATTTAATAGTTGCTACCCATTTAGATACAGTTTCAATAAAAACTCAATTTTTTACAGATGGAATTCAAGCTTACGGAACAGGAGTATGTGATGCTAAAGCAAGTATTACTGCTATGCTTCTTGCAGCTGAAAGAAAACTTAATTATACTTTGGCTTTCTTTTGTGATGAAGAAGAAGACGGTCTTGGATCTAAAGAATTTGTAAAATCTTGGAATAAAGGTAAGTTTGCAATTATAATGGAACCTACTGACTTAAAAATAGCTTCTAAACATTATGGAAGTTTTGAACTTATAGTAGAAATTCAAGGAAAAGAAGCCCACGGAGCTTTTCCTGAAATAGGAATAAATGCCATAGAGAGAGCCTTTGAACTTTATGATAAGTTGAAAAAACAGAAATTTAAAATTACTCCTCTAAAAATTAATGGTGGATCAGAAGAATATATCATTCCCAATACTTGTAAAATAAAATTTGAAATTTTTCTTAATCCCGAAGAAAAAATTTTTGATTGCTTAGAAAAAATTAAATTTATAAAGGACTTTGGTAAGTATGAAATAGAACATGCTTATGAAGGGTATATCAGTGGTGAAGTAATAAATTATCTTGAAAAGGCGCTTAAAAAGGCTAATTTAAATATTTATCATACCGAAATGAAATCATGGACAGATGCTTTAAATCTAAAAGAAAAATTTGATGTAGTAGTTTGGGGTCCTGGAAGATTGGAGTTTTGCCACACTAAAGAAGAAAAAATTAAAATAGAAGAAATTAGAAAAGCTGTTGAGGTTTTATTTTTTCTCAATCTTCTTTTTTCTTTTAAAGAGTAACCAAGATATATACAAAGGAGGTTTTATTAAAGTCCTTAAAAAAATAGCTGAGATAAAAGAACTAATAGCTAAAATTGGTATTAATTTTTTCTTCATAATTTATCTCCCCTACCCTTTTTAATTAATTTTAAATAAATTTGTTGAAATTTAAATCTTTAAGAGTTAAATTTTTTAAAAATGGATATTTCTCCTATTTTTCCAATGCAACCTATTCCTTACTTTGGAGAACAATTAACTGGAGAGTGGATTTTTGAACCTAAAATTGATGGATGGCGACTTCAGATAATAAAATATGAAAATGGAAAAATAGAATTTTGGGGAAGAAGATTAGAAAAAAATCCCAATTGGACACCACAGCTTTCTTATCTTATTTCTTATTTAAATCATCTTCCTAATGGAACATTATTAGATGGAGAACTTTATTCTACAAAAGGAAGAAGAGGTATACCTTCAGTTTTGGCAAGAACCAAACTAGCTAACCCAATAATTTATATATTTGATATCATATTCTTAAATAATATATTTTTGGGGGATAAGCCCCTTAAACAAAGAAAGAAGATTTTAGAAAATTTATCTTTTAATCCTCCTTTTTATTTATTAAAATATAAAATATTAAAGGATTGGGAACAGGCTTTAAAGGAATGTTTAAATAATGGATTTGAAGGTATAGTGATAAAGGATCTTGCATCTCCTTATATTATTTCTAAAAGTGCTCCTATTGCTACCCATTATTGGAGAAAAATAAAAGGATAAAAAATGATTATAGGCCGGTTTCAAGTTATGGCTACTCTTCAAGCAGCAAGAGCTTATGTATTAGGATATTCCTTAGAAGAGGCTAAAAGTTTTGGATTAAATAGAGCTATTTTTTATGCAGCAGCTAAAAGAGGTTTTAAATCCTTAAAAGGATTTAAAGGAAAAATAAAATTCCCAAAATGGAAACTAATTCGCAAATTTCCAAAGGATGAGATTGAACATATAGAAAAAAGTTTTTCTATTGAAAGATTAGGAGATGAAATGGCTTATTGTGTAAAAGTTGGTAATCAAAAGTTATTTGTAATTGGAGATGAAATACAAACACCAGAAGATTTTGAAAAACAGGTAGAAACACGGTTTAAAGGAAAATTTGAAGAAGCATGGAAAGAAGCCTTAGAAATCATTAAGAGTTATGATAAAGGAGTATTACTTTCTCAAAGATATTTTTATGAAGCAGTTTATAAACCACGAAGAGATGAACTTGCTGAAAAATGGTCTCAAATGGTAAAATAATTTATAAGAAGGAGGTGAAAAAAATGGAAAAAGAAAAGATAGAATCTGGATTTAGGAAGGAACAAGAAGAAATTATTCGTTGTTGTATATGTAGAAAACAAATTGTATATCCTGAAAAATGGTACAAAATAGATAAATATTATTGTGAAGAATGTTATAAAGAACTGGTTCAATCTTTACAAATATCAGAAAAAAAACTTTTAGATGGTTAGAGGAATGAATTTTCAAATAAAGCTTTATTTATGATTTTATCTAAACAATTATCTTAAACTTTCATAACATGACAGGTCCAGCTATAGGTAAAATACACTTAAAAGATGCTAAAACATATTTAGTTAAAGGACTTAAAGTTATAAAGTTAAATGCTTCTGTATATATTCATTTGAAAGGTTATGCTTTAGCTACAGTTACTCATTTGGATATAGAACATGAATCTTTGAATTTTGAAGGAAAAGGTAATTTTATAGATATTTATGGTATTAAAAATGGGATTGAAATAAACTTAAGGCATAATGATATAAAAAGTATTATAATTAAACATAATTTATTAAATAGAGTTTTAAAAATAGGAGAAAAAACTCGTACTTGGGTTGGGTTTAAACTTGAAAATCTTGCTAAAACACTTCGACCAGATCTTTTTTGGATATAAATGTGAAGATTATTATTATGGGAATCAAAAAATTAAGTATTAAAATAAGGAATAATGAATTTTGTAAACATTAAGAAAAATCAAGAAATATTTTCTAAAAAAATTACATTTTATTATAAAAAACCTGATCTTTTAACCCGTTTAAGTATTCTTTCTATGTCTGCAAAATATGATAATTCCTGCAGTAGTTCAGGTGGGAAAAGAGAAACCCATCCTTATGGAATCGGTAACTCTTACTTAAGCGGAATCTGTCATACTTGGTCTTCAGATGGAAGATGTGTTTCGCTTTTAAAGATTCTTATGACAAATTTTTGTATCAATAATTGTAAATATTGTATAAATAGAAGACAAAATGATGTCCCTCGAGCTATCCTTACACCTGAAGAAATAGCTAATCTTACATTAGAATTTTATCGAAGAAATTATATTGAAGGTCTTTTTTTAAGTTCAGGTATTTACCGAAATCCTGATTATACAATGGAACTTATGATTAAAGCAGCAAAAATTCTCAGGTATAAATATTATTTTAATGGATACATTCATTTAAAATTGATTCCTGGAGCTTCAAGAGAACTTATAGAAGAAGCTTTTAAAGTTGCAGATAGAGTAAGTTCAAATTTGGAACTTCCTACGGAAGAAAGCCTTAAAAAACTTGCACCAGATAAAAGTTTTATTAAACTTTACCAACCCTTACAAGTAATAAGAGATATTTATGAAGAAAAACAATTGAAGGCCCCTGCATCCACTCAGATTATTATTGGAGCCACTCCTGACACAGATAAAACTATTTTAAGTGTTTCAGAAAAACTTTATCGTGAAAAAATGGTAAGAAGAGTTTATTATTCTGCATATATTCCCGTAAATAAAGATAAAGACTTACCTGATATTAAAAACCCCCCATTTTTACGAGAACATAGACTATATCAGGCAGATTGGCTTTTAAGATTTTATGGATTTAAATTAGATGAACTTTTTGAAAATTCTGAAAATCTTTCTCTTGAGATAGATCCTAAACTTGCGTGGGCATTAAGACATTTAGAAAATTTTCCAATTGAACTTACAAAAGCAGATTATTATGAACTCATAAGAATTCCAGGAATAGGACCAGTTTCTGCTAAGAAGATAATTCAAGCAAGAAAATACGGAGAACTTTCGCCAGAAAGTTTAAAAAAATTAGGAATACCTTTGAAAAGAGCTAAGTATTTTATTACTATAAAAGGAAAATCTCTCTTACAATTGAATAAAAAGGAAATTAACCTTTTTAAAGAAAAGCAACTTGAACTTTTTCCTAAATTTTTTATAAACCTACCATGCAAATTCTCGTATACGACGGTACATTTTGTGGATTTTTAACTGTTATAAACTTGCTCTTTTTAGGTAAAAAACCTCTAGATAATGTGCAAATTGAAAATTCAAGAATTACCAGAATAAAATCTGGACTTTTTACTGAAAAAATCATTTCTAAACCTGAAATTGCAAAAAATTTTTATGAATATCTAAGAAAGAATTTACCAATTGAATTTTTTAAAAAAATATATCTTTATTATCTTTGTGATACTGCAAAAATTGAAATTTCTCTTATAAGAGTTTTAAAGGAAATAGAGAAAAATCCTATAATCTGGAAAAATATAACTCATACCGATGTAAACAGACTTTATCAAGTGGAAAAAAATTTTAGAAGGGAGAAACATCGTTATTTAGGTGTTCTGAGGTTTATTGAACTTCCAGAGAGAATTTTATTTTCTTGGTTTGAACCTAAATTTAATATCCTTCCCTGTATTTATAAACATTTTATTAATCGATTTCCTAATGAAAATTTCATTATTTTTGACAATTTCAGAAAGCTTATTTTTATATATTTGAAGAAAAAAATGGGCCTTTTCTTTGTAGATAATCTTGAAATTGAAATTTCTTATAATGTAGATCCTTTCATAAGTTTTTGGAGAACTTATTTAAAGGAAATATCAATTCCTGAAAGAATAAATTTTGAAAGGCAAAGAAACAGGCTTCCTTTAAAATTAAGAAAATATTTACCCGAATTTCAGGAAATTTAAAAATATGCTCCTAATTTATTTTTATTCTTTATTTATCATTTAATTTAGCAAAGATCTTTCTAAAGATCGAAGCTCCGCTTTTGCTTGTTATTATTTTTTCAATATTTTCTTTAAATAAAAGAATAAGTTTTCCGTAAGGTCCTTCTTCTATCTTGTAAATTTTGGAGGGATTTATAAGATAAGATCTATGAATTCTTACAAATCCGTATTTTTTTAGTTTTTTTTCAAAAGTTCCTAAATTTAAATGACTGAAATAAAAACCTTCTTTTGTTCTAATAATAGAATGTTTTAAATCTGCCTTTATATATAGGATATTTTCTAGGGATATAATTCTTTTAGTTCCCTTTGAATCTATTACTTGAATAAATTTTTTTTCCTCTTCTCCTAAAAATTTTTTAGCTCTCTCCAGCGCCCTTTTTACTTCATCTATTCCGTATGGTTTTACAAGATAGTCAATAGAACCTATTTTAAATCCTTCAAGAGCATACTCTTCATAAGCAGTTTGAAGAATTATTACACAGTCTTCTTTTTCTGTAATTATTTCTTTTGCAAAATCAAGTCCACTTTTACCTGGCATTCTTATATCAAGAAAAATTATCTTAATTTGAGGATTTTCATTTAGAATCTTTTTTGCTTGAAAACAATTTTCTGCCTTATAGATTTTATTTACCCCAAGTTTTATTAAAAGCCGTTCAAGTCTGTCTAAAGCAACAGGCTCGTCATCAACGATAAGGACAGTTTCAAACATTATCTTTTTAAAATTCTTATTATCAAAATTTCTCTTTCAATTTCTTAGGAATAATTATTTGAAAACAAACCGGATTTTTTGACTTTAAAATAAGCCTTCCATTAACAAGTAATTTTAATCTTTTAGATATTAAATCAAGGCCTTTCCCATATAGAAATCTTTCAATAGGATTTCCGTTATTTTCTAAATAAAGTATAACATGGGAGTCAATCTGTTCAACCTTAAGTAAAATAAAAAGTTCATTACCTTTGAATCCATGTTTTATTGCATTTTCCACTAAAAATAAAATAGTAAATTTAGGGATAAGTTGGTATAAAATTGTCTCATCTTTTATAATATAGCTAAAATTGATAAATTCCTTATAACGGATGTTTTGGAGTTTTACATAGGTTTTTACAATTTCTAATTCGCGTTTAAGTATTATAAGATCTTCTTCCCTGAGAATAGATCTCAGAAATTTGGCAAGACTTATAATTACATTTTCAGCTTTTTGAAGGTCCTTATACATGAGTTCAATAATAGAATTTAAAAGATTAGAAAGAAAATGAGACTCTACCATTTTTAAATTAGATATATTTTTTAACTCAAGAATTTCCCTAAAAATGAGCTCTTTTTTATTTCGCATATTAATAAATAGAAAAAGTAATAAACCTACCACATAGTTAAGAATACCCACCAACAGGCCAATTAAATAAATTGATTCATAGAGAACTTTGGGGAGTACTATACCAAGAAAATTTAAGTTCAGAAAAGCAAAATAAAAACCAATAAATCCAGCACTTACAGAAGTTATAGCAGAAATTAAATACCAAATTTTAATATTTTTAAATTTTAATATTAGATATTTATTGGATATATGAACAAAAAAGAAAGACAAAGTTCCAAGAAAAATACCTAAAACAAATCCAGAAATTAAACCATCTTTAAGAGGTAATCCAAGAAGTATATATATAATTATGGTATTAATTATAGAAAAAAGCAAAGAAAGAAAGCAAATTCCAATCCAATCTTTTTTTGAAATTTTTAATTCATATTTCCACATTTTATCAATTTTTATAAAGATTTAAAATTTATAA
>CAYPPW010000001.1:22635-52860 GCA_964412755.1 uncultured Thermodesulfatator sp. | reverse complement strand
ACATAGTCAATATAAGAATTTTTGTTTTATAATAATATTTTTCTAATAAACATTTTTTATAGAGAATACTCAAAAAGTAAGATAAAATGAAAATTAATTCATTTTTTAGATATTTAAAGGATATGGGAAATTAAAATTATTAAATGTTTAAAATTTTTGGCCCCAAACCACATAAAGAGGATCAGAGAATTTAGTATATTTAATCCAAAAATCCTCCACAGGTCTAGGGAAACCTCTAAGAGAATATGTGTGAAGGTTCTTAAACCCTGTTTTAATGAGAAGTTCTAATACATATCCCATTCTTTCAAATTCATGAAGATCTATCCAAAGTTTTATAACTTTAGGAGGAAAATATCTATTGGAAAAACTAAAAGAAATTATTCCTTTAGGTTTTAAAATTCTCCTTATTTCTGAAAGAAGTTCAAAAGGTTTAATTACATATTCTATAGAAAGATCGCAAATAACCGCATCAAAAGTATTATTTTCAAAAGGTAAACTCGGATCTTTATTTAAATCTTTCACTAGGAAATTAGATAATTTAGGATTAGCTGCAAGTTCTTCTCGATTAATTCCAAGTCCTATTACTTCAAAATTATTGTCTGGTAAATGACTCTCAAAACTACTCATTAAATCCAAAACTATGCCTTTCTTAGGTAGAATTTGGGAATAATATTCTACTAAATGTTTGTGACAAAGCCTGTCTATATGACTCACAAATCTGGGTATTTTATAGAATAATGCATCGTCTGTTTGGTCTTCTCTTAGAAATGATTCAGGCTCATTCCAACCAAAATCAGTAGGAAGTTGATCATACCGTACTTGCATTCCAGGACCAATTCTAAAGGCTTCTTCTATCCAATCCTTACATCTTCCTCCAAGTTCTCTTTCCTTAGGATATACTTTTAAGATTTCTATATTAAGTTGAACAGAATATCCACAAAGAGGGTGATTAGCATCAAGAATATATGTCCCTTTTTCTTTATCTTCAAAAATGATCCTTCCTGGGAACGGATTACCTTCATATATACCAGGAAGAAATTTAAAAAATCCGAGTGGATAAAATCTGCCTAACCTAAGTTTTAAATGTGCAAATTTTTCTGGAGGTCTATAATGAGATCTAGGATCAATCTTAAAAATTTTATTTTTTTCAAATGGATAAAGTTTGTCAACTTCGATATCAAATTTCAAAATATCCCCTTCTTCTTTATCTAATATGGTTTCGCAAATTTCCTTAGGGAAAAGATTCACTTCACGCCAAATATTTACTCTAGCAAAATAGCAATCTTCGTGATCCGCATAATTGGATTTCCAACAAAATCTCATAAGAATTTCTGTAATACATTTTTCATTAATTTTCATTTTTTTTATCTAATATTCCTTCTTTTTAAAATAATTTAATAACCTTAAAAAAAATCTAACTGGTATTTTTAAGATACTCTTTAAAATATAGCTTAGAAGTTAAACTGGTTTTAGTCATCTTTCTTATCTTACCATAAATAGGTCTTTCTAGAAAAGGATGATCAAAAGTTCCAAAACACCAACTAATACCGGAGTAACTATTAGGATCTTCTCCATCAAGAGCATACTTATTATTTAGATAACATGCAATCTCAAAGGCTTTTTTAGGATTTTTTGTCCATTCTATAAGTTTTTTACACCAGTACATTCTTATATAATTATGAATTTTACCTTTTTTTAAAAGTTCTTTCTGTGCTGCATTCCAGTAAGGGTCATCTGTTTCAGCTTTTTCGAATTGAAAAATTTCATATAAGTATTCTCTTGGATCATTAATGTGATCTTCCAAAGTTTTTCTTGCCCAAAGAGGTAATCCTTCATATTGGTCATATAAAGAATTATACCAAACATAATTTCTTGCAAGTTCTCTCCATACTACAAGTTCATTAAAGAAACTTTTCACATTTTCATCTTCTAAAGGGGTTTCTTTTAAAATTTTCAATAAAATTTGGATAGGCGAAATCTGACCAAACCTTAAATAAGGACTTAATTCAGAGGTTACATTAAAGCCTGGATCAACACGATATTTAGCATAAAGATGAAGTTTTTCTTTAATAAATATTTCGAGTCTTTTTAAGGCTTCATCTTCTCCGCCTTTAAAATACTCTACAGGAAATACACTCTTGTCAATAGAAAGCTTTTCTAAATATTTATAAATATTTTCTTCTTCCCATGAGGATATTTCAATATTATGAGAGCAAACCTTTAGATCTAATTGAGGGACAATTTCCAAGAAATAAGGTAAAAGTTTCATAATTTTAGGTCTTAAGGTTCTTGCATTTGATTCCTTTTTATTAGAAACTGTTTCTATAGGACATATTACATCTCCTTCAATTTCTATCATAGGGATGTTAATAATTCTTGCTAGATTTTGTCTCCAAATTTTTTGATATTTCAGATAACCACGATCAACTATAACGAGAACCGCTCTATTAACAAGTTTGACATCTTTCTCAAAAAACTCTGAATTTCTAATTATTATCTTAATACCTCGCTGAGTTAATACTTTTTTAAGTTTTATTATTCCCTCAAGCATAAAAACATAGTGTCTAAGATTCAGTCTTTTACTAAAACTGTTAAGATTAAAATAAACAATTAGAGGTTTCTTTAATAAATTAGCATAATATATCGCAGTTTCTAAGGCAAAATTTTGATTTGCTCTTTGGCTCATTTCCATTATATAAAGCACATATTCTCCATTTTTATTAAATTCAGCCTTTCTTTTAATACTTATTCTTTCTTTTCTAATAAAGGGAGGCATTTCTTCTGTTAAGACATTTATTACAATATTCATTACTCTTAAAAAATTATAACAATTTTACTATTTACAAATTTTTTCAAAGAAATTTTCTTTTATTAACTCATGAGGAATGGGTAAAAAGGAAATACCCGTAGACTTTCTGGTATATACAGGAATCCCTTCCCTATTATACCAATGCCAGTCTTTTTCGCTATAAGTTTTCTTTTTACAATCAATTTGCCACCTATAAACTCCGTATTTTAAACTTCTACATCTTTCCAATTCCTCCTTTTCTAAAGGAATCCATAAAAACATTCCATATTGACTGCTCACTAATAAGGATATCCAATAATCCTCGCATCTTTTTGATATATCTTCTCTTGGAAAATAAACTAATTGAATTTCTATTTTTGAATCAGAAAGCTTTTTTAGAGAATCTTTAATATAAAAAACTTTCTCTCCTTTGTCTTCTGTTATTAAAATTAAATTTTTGCCTTCAAAAATGGTAACTTCCTCTGCTTTAACTAAGAAAAATAATAGTAAATTAAATATTGCAGTTAGTAAAATCACTTTTTTCACCTTTTTACCTCCTTCACTATTTTTAAAAACATTTTAAAAATATTATAATATATCAATTCAATTTTTTATTCCCAAAAAATTCCAATTTATACTTTCAAGTTTTTGCAGAAAATTACTTTTTATTAAAAAACTTTTCAAAAATCATTTTATAACTGCTAGTTTTTTATTAGAGTAAAAAGGAAATATATATTTTAACAGTTTTAAAAGACTATTAGATAAGTTTCATTATACCTTTTAACAGCAAAGGCAATGGTCAACCAAGATAGCTAAATTCTAATGTAATACCATTATTTAAAAATTGAAGTATTATTATTTTATAGAGGATGCGAATATTGCTTATTGAAGTAAATCCTTTTTCACCTCCCACGGTACCTATTTCTCTTGGGTATATTGCAGCGTTTCTTAAAAAACATGGATTTGAAATAAAAATAATTAATATTTCTCAGAAGGGAGAATATTCTGTTAAAGATTTAATAAAATTAATTAAAGAATTTTCTCCGCAATTGGTAGGTTTTAGCACCTATCAGAGAAATATTTTATATGTTTTAGGTATAGCTAAGTTTATTAAAGAAATTAATAAAGAAATAAAAATTATTTTAGGAGGGCCGCAAATTACTTTTATGCCAAGTGAAGCATTAAAAGAGATGCCAATGATTGATTATCTTTGTAGAAATGAAGGAGAGATAACTTTATTAAATGTTGCAAAAGCTATTGCAGGAGGGACTCCTTTCAACGCATTGAAAGGAGTTACTTATCAGATTGATGGAGAAATTATAGAAACAGAAGAAATAGATGGATATGAAGATTTAGATAATTATCCTTCTCCTCATTTAATGGGAATATTTGACTATTCCAATATAGAAGAAGTTATTATTCTTACCTCAAGAGGGTGCCCATTCAATTGTATTTTTTGTTATACTCCCCAGGCTTCAAAACACAAAATTAGATTTCATTCTATTAAAAGAGTAATAGAGGAAATAAAATGGGTGGTTAAAAAGGGTAAAAACCAAATTTGGTTTGCTGATCCTAATTTTTCATTCAAAAGGGAAAGAGTGGATCAATTATTAGAAGGTATTTTAAAGGAAAATCTTAAGATAAAAATGTGGTTAGAAACGCGAGCGGATTTGATAGATAAAGAAATACTTGAAAAAATGAAAAAAGCAGGGGTTCACACAATTGCCTATGGTCTTGAATCTGCTTCCGAAAAAGTTTTAAAAACTATTAGAAAAAAAATTTCTCTTGAGCAGCTAAAAAGAGCTATTTCTCTAACTCAAAAATATGGAATTGAAGTAGAAGTTTTTTCTCAATATGCTTTACCAGGTGAAACTTTTAAAGATGCTCTGAAAACTTTAAAATTTGTGAAATCTCAAAATATAAAAATACAAGGAAATTCTAATGCTCAACAAATGCAAATTTACTTTGGTACCATTGTTACTAATAATTATCAAAAA
This sequence comes from uncultured Thermodesulfatator sp., assembly GCA_964412755.1. Taxonomy (GTDB): domain Bacteria; phylum Desulfobacterota; class Thermodesulfobacteria; order Thermodesulfobacteriales; family Thermodesulfobacteriaceae; genus Thermodesulfobacterium. The sequence continues at coordinate 48,075 of CAYPPW010000001.1, read as the reverse complement.
TTTGGTATAAAACCTTTTTCCGAAAAAAGACCCTTATATATTTCTATTGGTGATAGATACGAAACAGAAACCATGACTCGAGAAGAAATTGCAATTATAAAAAAACTCTGGACACACCATTCCTTAGATAAAGGAAGGAGAATTGTGTCTTAATGCAGATATACATAAATCTTGACAAAAATTTTGAGATAAACCAATTTACTTCGCAACTCCCTGAAATAAACATTTTTAGTGATATATATATATTATATAAATGATTTAAAATATCTTAACTTAATTTTTAATGTATTAGAAGAGATAATAATTTATTTAAATACTTATACTTTTTCTTGCATTCATTTGCATTTAATCCATCCTTATAAGGAAGATTTGGAACTTTTTTACTTAAAAATTTATCAATCTTTGATTCCTTTCAATTTAGAAGGATACAGACACCAAGTTATACCACGACTTATAATTTTCCCTATTTTTTTGTTTATCTTACCACAGAAAATGAAAAGTTTTTTAGAATCTCATTTTTTTATTCCTGGTATAATTTTAGATAAAAAAAGAAAAAAAATTAATATAAAAAGGGATACAATAGAAAGAGTTTTTATAAATTCTCATGCCACACCCTTGATTTCTATAGGATATCAAAACATTCTTTTAAACCTTTTAGATAATATGCAGTATTCCAAAAAAGATTGGTATATTTGCCCTGATATGATGATTTTTGAAAGAGATCAAATTTTCCCCTGTATTTATGCTTATGAAAATAAATTAACTCAAATAAATAAAGACCTTTGTAATAAATGTCTTTATAATCTTATAAAAAAGATTTCTTCCTTTAATTTGATAAATATTAAGGAATTAGCTAATTTACATTTTAGACTTGGACTTGATCTATTTGAAAAAAGGAATATAAAAATGGCATCCAAGCATTTTCAAAAAGTTTTAAAACTTGTTTCATCAGAAGAAAAAAAGGATATTTATTTCTATTTAGGAATTTGTAAAGCTCAATTGGGGAAATATAATTTAGCCATTAAATATTTGAAAAATACAGATATTTTAAATCATAATACTTATTTATATTTAGGATTTTCTTTTTATAAAAAAAATGATTATTTTAGAGCCAAAAAAAATTTTGAAAAAGCCCTTAATTTTGATTTACCTTTAGAAGAAAAAATAGTGATAACCCTTTATTTGGGACATACTTATAAAGCATTAGAAAGATATGAAGAAACTATCAATCTATGCAAAGAAATATCTAAAGAAATAACAAATGAACAAATATTTAATTTGATGGGAACTTGCTATTTTAAATTAAAAGCCTATGAAGAAGCAGCTAATTGTTTTAAAAAAGCTATTTCGCTCAATCCTTTTAGTGCCATTGATTATGCAAATCTATGTCTAAGTTTAAAAGAGTTAAACAGGAAAGAAGAAGCTAAATATTATGGAGAAAAGGCTTTAAAACTTGACCCAAATCTCGAATTTGTGAAAAGGGCATTAAAAGAAATTGAATTTTAAAAAATAGTATTATTGGGTTGAAAAAGTTGAGCTACACAATCATAAATCTCTTATTTGAGGTATAAGTTAAAATTCAAAAAGATGGTGGAAATAGAAAAGATTTTGGAAAAAGAAAAAGAAAAAGAAATATGGAAGGAATTAGGAAATAGAGAAAAAAGATTAGAAATTTTATCAAATTTTCAAAAAGAAGGGGTAATTATAGTAGATCCTGAACATACCTATATAGAAAGTAAAGTAAAAATAGGTAAAGGAACGCTTATCCTTCCTAATGTTTTTATTTTTTTAGACACAATTATAGGAGAAAATTGTATAATTTGGGGTTGTAATGTGATTATTGGGAGTAAAATAGGAAATTCGGTAAAAATAGAATCTTTTTGTAAAATTGAAGGTGCTGAAATAGGTGATTTAGCAAGCTTAAGGTAAGCTTTTTCTTAAAAATGCCCCTGGCAGGATTCGAACCTGCGGCCTCGAGATTAGGAATCTCGCGCTCTGTCCTCCTGAGCTACAGGGGCATTTTTAAAATAAAAATTTTAATTTAATTTTTAAAATAAACAACTCCAATTTTTATTAACTTCTTGTCAAAGTAAACTTATTTTATAAAATTTATATTTTAAAATTTTTTAAAAAAAATTAAAAGGAGGGCAAAATGCCTTATTATGTAATTTTAAGTACTTTAACAGAAGATGGACTTGATACTATTAAGGAAAAACCTCACAGAATAATGGAAGTTAACAAAGAAATTGAAGCTATGGGTATTAAAATTATAGAACAATTTGCAGTATTAGGTCCTTATGATTTTATAACTATTATTGAAGCTCCAAATAATGAAACTGTAATGAAAATGTCAGTAGAACTCGGATCAAGAGGAACAGTAAAATTGATGAGTCTTCCTGCTGTGAAGGTTGAAGATTTTATCAAACTAATAAAAGATTAAAAATTAAAAAATTTTTTTACAAATGTTTAATTCACCTCTTTCCCTTAAAACTACTCATATTGGTAGTTTACCTTTTGATGATCCTGAAAAAGCAGTTGATTTAGTGTTAAATTATTTTGATATTCCAGCATGGCCTCAACTTCCTAAATTTAAAAATGAAGAAATGACTGTTCAATTTACTGAAGGACTGCCTGGTTTTAACATTAGTAAAAGAATAATTGATCTTACCTATCCAAATTTTGAACAAGAATTATTACAATTTTATGAAAAATATTTTGAGGTTATAGAAAAAAAGGATTGGAAAATTCTTGAAAATTTTTCTCTTTCTGAAAATTTTGCAAGTTCTTATAAAATATTTTTAGAAAAAACCGAAAAATTAGGTTTCTCAGAAGTAAAAGGTCAAATCACAGGCCCTTTTACTTTAGCAACTTCTTTAAAAACACAAAATGGGGAAATTCTTATATATAATGAAGATTTACGAGATCTTGTAGTTAAATTTATAACATTAAAGGCATTATCTCAAGCCTTAGATTTTAAAAACTTTTCTACTAAGATTATTTTTTTAGATGAACCTGGTTTAGCTGGTTTTGGATCTTCTTCTTTTATTACTATTTCTAAAGATATAATAATTTCTATGCTTCATGAAATTATAATTCCTTTACAAAATTTTAATATCCTTACCGGAATTCATATATGTGCAAATACTTCATGGGATATGGTATTGGAGTCTAAAATTGATATTCTCAGTTTTGACAGTTTTAATTTTTACGATAAATTAATAATTTATAAAAACTTATTAAAAGCTTTTTTAGAAAAAGAAAATAAATATTTAGCTTGGGGGGTGATTCCTACAGATACAGAAACTTTAAAAAATTTAACTCTTAAAGAGATTATCGAAAAATTTGAAATTCAATTAGCTTATCTTTCAGAGTATTTAAAAATTTCTAGAGATTTTATTCTCAATAAAAGTTTATTTACTCCTGCATGTGGCCTTGGAAATCTTTCTGAAGAACTTGCTCTTAAAGTATTAAGATGGTTAAAAGATTTTAAAAATTATCTATTAAGGAAAGAATAAAATGTCTATACGGGCTTATGTTTTAATAAATACACAAATTGGAAAAACTCAAAAAGTAGCTGAAGAGCTGAAAAAAATTCCTGAGGTTAAAAAGATAGATATAATTATGGGGCCTTATGATATAATAATAGAAATTGAAGTCTCTGCCTATGAAGATATTTCTGAAATTTTACTTAATAAATTGCAAAATATTCCTGCTATACATCATACAATGACTTGTCCTGTAGTAGAATAAAAATGATGGATAATAAAAACATTTTACAAGAAAAAGTATTGGTATTAAATAAGTATTATCAAGCTATTCAAATAACTACTGTACAAAAGGCTATTTGTCATTTAGTTAAAGGTACGGCAAAAGTTATAACTCCTAACTGGACTACTCACAGTTTAGAGGAGTGGATTAAAATAACTAAATTTTATGAAAATGGAAATACAAAAATAATTAGAAGCCCTTCAGTAGCAATTTTAGTACCTGAGGCTATTTATTTACCCTTTTATGAAAGTCTTCCTAAAACTGAAGTTGTCTTTTCAAGACAAAATTTACTTTTAAGAGATAAATATACTTGTCAATATTGTGGAAAACACCTCAAAAATCCAAAAGAAAGAACTGTAGATCATGTAATTCCTAAAAGCCGTGGAGGAAAAACTGTATGGACTAATGTAGTGCTTTGTTGCAAAAAATGTAATCTCAAAAAAGGCGATAGAACTCCTGAAGAAGCAGGATTAAAACTTATTAAACAACCTAAAACTCCTAAATGGCAAGCTCTCATTTTAGAAGAATTCCCAAAGCATAAAAAAGAAAATTGGAAAGTCTTTTTAGAATTTGCTGGTTTTTTTGAATAAATTAATAAGATCTACAGCTTGAGAAATTAATTTTTTAGCCTCTATTGGAATTTGTTCAGGAATATAAATTTGAAAGTTTATCCATAAATCTCCTCTATCTCCATTTTCTAAAAAAGGGCCTCTATTCTTTATTATTATAGGAGATTCCTTAGTAAAAAGGCTTGACGGAATCCATTCCATACCTTCTAAAGTCCGAATTAATATTTTTTTTCTTAAAATCACTTCCCAAAAAGGAATTTTGCATTTATAAATTAGGGTATTATTATTCAGTTCAAAATAAGGGTGAGGAAGAATAGAAATTTCTAAATACAAATTATAGAAAGAATTAATTTCCTCTTTAGAAATGAATAAAATATCTCCATTTTTTAATCCGTAAGGAATGCTTATATATATTTCTTTAGTTGATTTTATTTTTCCTTTGCCTTTACATTTTTCACAAGTTTGAATAAATAGATTCCCTGATCCTTTACAATAGGGACAATTAATATAAGTAGGAATGTATTTTCTATTATCTATTATCTCTACTACTCCGCAACCTCTACAAAAACCACATATTTGAGTTTTACCTTTCTGATTTTTCCCCGTGCCTTTACAATCTGGACAAACCAGTTCTTCTCCAGGAATCTGTATTTTTTTATTTTTACCTAAAGCTACTTCTTCTATAGTTACTTCTAATATACTAAAGAAATAATCTCCTTTTAAAGGCCAGGAATTAACTATTTCTATTTTTTTCTTTTTTTCTAAATTTTCTAAAACCTCTTTATACCATTTTAAAAAATTTAAAAATTCCTCCTTATTCCCTCCCTTATCCGGATGAAGTTTCTTTATTTGTTGTCTAAAATAGTGTTTGATTTCTTCAGATTTCATCTGGTATTTTTTTTATAATAGCATAATGTTTTATTTAATACCTTTTTTACCATATCTGGGAATGTAATGGCCGATATTTCAGTGGCTCCTAAAAATAAGTAACCTCCTGGATTAAGCATTTTCCATAAATCTAATGTTACTTTTTTTTTAGCTTCTTCAGAAAAATATATTAATACATATCTACAAAGTATGAGATCAAATCTTTCAAATAACCTTTTAGAGGCTTCCAGCAAATTCATTCTTTCAAATTTTACTAATTTTTTAACTTTTTCGTCAATATACCAATGAGCTCCTTGTTGTTTAAAATATTTTACTAAAAATGCAATTGGAAGCCCGCGGTTAATTTCTATCTGATTATATATACCTATTTTTGCTTTTTCTAAGCATTTTTTAGATATATCAGTAGCTAAAATAGAAATTTTATAATTTTGTAAAAATTGAGGAAAATATTCCAATATAAGCATAGCTATACTGTAAGGCTCTTGTCCTGTAGAACAAGCTGCTGACCATATATTTATTCTTTTTTCATCTTCTTTCTTTTTAAATAATTCAGGAAAAATATGAACTCTCAAAGTTTCAAAAGGATGATAGTCTCTAAAAAAATAAGTTTCATTGGTAGTTAAGGCATCAATTATGTCATTTATTAACTTAATGTCTGCTCTTTTTTTAATTATAGCTTGGTAAAGGGCTTTGACATTTTCATATCCAAGAGATAAGGCTAGCTCATTTAATCGGCTCTCAATTAAATATTCTTTACCTGAAGAATAAGAAATACCTGCTACTTTTTCTACTAAGGCAGTAAAAAAATCAAAAATTTCTTTTTCCATTAAAATTATACCATTTAATTATTTTCAAAAAGTTCTCTTAATCTTTTAGAGATTTGAGAAAGATTAATAATCTCATCTGCTAATCCTGCTTCAATAACTGCTTTAGGCATACCAAATACTACAGAACTTTCTGCATCTTGAGCTAACACAACTCCGCCTCTTTTTTTAATCTGTTGTGCTCCTTCTTTACCATCATTCCCCATTCCTGTAAGGACTAATACTAAAGTGAAACCATTATAAACTTCAGCTAGGGATTCAAACAATTCATCTACTGAGGGTCTACAGAAATTACGGGGAGGGCTTTGAGATAATTTTATTTTTATAAAAGCATTTTCTTTTTTAACCCTCATATGATAATCTCCGGGAGCAATATATACTATACCTTCCTTTACTATTTCTCCTTCTTCAGCCTCTTTTACTTTTAATAAAGAAATTGAATTTAATCTCTCAGCTAATTGTTTAGTAAAAAGTGGTGGCATATGTTGAACAATAAAAATAGGGGCAGGAAAATTAGAAGGTAATTCGGGGATTATTTTTAAAAGTGTTTGAGGTCCTCCTGTAGAAATCCCTATCCCACAAGATTTATAAATACCTTTTTTAATCTTTGGAACACCTTCAATAATTTTATAAATAGGCTTGATTTTTTCTAAAGGAACTGCACTTTTTATTTTAGGTATAAGATCTTGTTCAATTTTTTTTATGCTTTCTAAAAATGACTTAGTTGAAGGTTTAGGAACAAAATCATAAGCTCCCAAAACTAAAGACTCTATAGTAGCTTTAGCTCCTTCTTGGGTTAATGAAGAAAACATGATTACCTTTACTTGAGGAATTTCCTTTTTTAAAATTTTTAATGCTGTCAATCCATCCATTTCAGGCATTTCTATATCAAGGGTTATTACATCAGGATGTAAAATTTTAGCTTTTTCTATAGCCTCTTTGCCTGTTTTAGCAGTATCTATTACTTCAATATCAGGGTCATTTTTTAGAAGATCAGAAAGTAATTTTCTCATTACAGTAGAATCTTCAACGATCAACACTTTTATTTTTTTTTCCATATCTACTAACCTCTTTCTAAAAGATATCTGATTTTAACTTCTAACATTTCTTTATCAAAGGGTTTCATCAAATATTCATTAGCTCCAGCTCTTATAGCTTCAACTACATTTTTTTGCTGATTTTCGGTAGTAACCATCATTACTTTTAAATCAACCCACTTTGGATTAGATCGGATTCTAAGGAGACATTCATATCCATTCATTATAGGCATGTGCCAATCAAGAAGAATTAACTTTATATCAGGATTTTCTTCCAAAACTTTAAGAGCTTCCTCTCCGTTTTGAGCTTCAAATACCTCAAAACCTAATTCTTCTAGATATCTTTTCTCTATCTCTCTAATAGCTCTTGAATCATCAACTACTAATACTTTATACATAATTTAATTTAACCTGCTTTTTCTATAATTTGACCTGGAGAAATTTCTTGTAAATTTACATTTATTTTGGATGGTATTTTATGAAAATAAAACAATCTTTCTAAGTTTTTAATCTCGGTTTTTATTACCTCAAAGGCTTCTTTATTAGATATATAAAAATCTACATAGATTTCTTTATCTGAATAACCCAAAAAACATTCGAGTAATCCTAAGTATTCCAAAAAGATTTTTAAATAAAAAATTTTTATTTTATTTTGTTCTTCTTTCGGTTCTGATAGTTCTAAAAATCCCCAGGACCTTTCTTCATGAAAAGCAAAAGGAATAATTATTTTATCATTTTTGTAAAGCAATTCAAAGACTTTAATTTTTTCTCCAAGAAGTTCTTTTAATTCTTTATCATTTATTTCCCCTTTTTCCTTTTGGTAACTCCCTATTATCTCTTTAATAAATGTAGTCAAAAGACCTAAATCCTTTTGGAAAACTTCCTTATTTAGTGGCTTTTCAACAAATTTATTGCTAATTAAGTATAAAAAATTAAATTCTGGTTTTTCTTTAGTTGAGGAAAGAATTTGTAATATTATGGGATTTCCTGTTTTAGTTACTTTAACTCTTAAAATCTCTCCCACAGTAAAATCTTCTGGAATAAGAGTCCCTCCAATACGAGCTTGGAATTTTTCTCCTCCTAATTCTAAATATAAGGTTTTTCCTTTTATATTGATAACTTTTATTAATAATTCTTTACCTGGTTTTGTAAAAAAGGACCACAGATTTTCAGGAAGGTATATAATGGGTGCAGGAGCAGTAATCTGCATAATCTTCTATTTTTAAAAAAATTTTACTTCTTAGAAGCTAAAATTATTTCTACTTCTGCAGTAGGAAGGTTTAATTTTTTAGCAATTTCTTTGGGAGAAAGTCCGTTTTCAGCAAGCATATAAATCTGCTTTCTTAAATCACCTTTTTCTTTTTGTAATTTTTCAAGTCTAATAACTAAATCTTGGGCTCTTTCAATACTTTCTTTTATTTCATCCCAAGGTAATTCAAATACCTTTTTAAATCGAAAATAAAAAAATAAAAGCATTGCTATTAAAATAATGTCAATAATAAATAATAAAATTAAAAATACTTCCATTTTTTAGCCCTTTAATATAATTCCTTCTAACTTAATTTTTAGAGGTAAAGGTTCCACTTTTTCTTGTTTAAATTTTTCTTTGATTTTATCTTCTAAAATACTTGCATTCCCTAAATTTTTCCAGGTTTCACTTGAAATAGTCTTAAAATAATTGTAAAGAATTTCTCTAAAAATAAATTCATTTTCTGCTAATTTTTCAATGGATGCATTTTTATCAAAATATAATGTAGTGTCTAATTTCAAAAATTCCTTGGTTCCAATAGGAACCAAAAAATTTTTTAATTCAATTTTATAGGGGTATTCAACTTCTTGTTCTTCTTTGGTAATAACTATTTTAGTAAATCCTTTAAATTGACTCAATTCAGGAGAAGTTGCTTCAGGCTGTAAAGATTCAACTTTAACTTTTTCTTTCTTAAATAAATCTCCTTTTGTTATTTTAATTCCCAACCATATTCCAAAAAGAGAAATTATTCCCGATACAATAATCCCCCCTATTAAAACTACATTTTTGATGGAAATTTTCTTGGGAATTTCTTTTACTTGTTCCTCCTCTGCTTCGGAAGCAATAAGTTTTTCTACCAAGCCTTCAGCTTTTTCTGGAGTAATAATTTCTTCAGCTTTTTCTGAAGGCTTTGTTTCAACTTTTTCACTAACTTTTTCTTCAGACATAACTTCCTTTTTAATGTCTTTTAAATCTTTTTTGATCTCTTCTTCCATTTTATCCTCCAAAAACTTTTTCTAATTTTTCTTTTAAAGTTTCAGGAGTAAAAGGCTTTACTACATATTGATTAACCCCATGTTTAATAGCTTCTATTACATTTTCCTTTTGGGCTTCGGCAGTAACCATTATAAAACGGATATTTTTTAAATTTTCATCTCTTCGAACTGCTTTTAAAAGTTCAAGCCCGTTCATTTTAGGCATATTCCAATCAGAGATTATCAAATCTACCTTCTGTTTTTTCAAAACTTCAAGAGCAGTGGTGCCATCATCAGCTTCCAAAATGTCTTTAAAACCAAGCTGAGTTAAAATATTTTTTATGATTTTTCTCATAGTAGCAAAATCATCTACTATCAAAATTTTTATATCAGTGTTTAATGCCATTTTAAAAACTCCTTATTTATAATATTATTTCGTCAATAAACTTCTTAATTTTAAAATAGCTTGACTATGAATTTGAGAAATTCGGCTCTCTGTATAATCTAATATTTTAGCAATCTCTTTCATAGTAAGTCCTTCATAATAATATAATGCCAGTATTATCCTTTCTTTTTCTGAAAGATATTCTAAAGCCTTTTCTAATTTTTCTTGAAGTTCCTTTAAAACATATATCTCATATGGATCTTCCTTTTTATCTCCTGCTATAAACTCAAATATGTCATCTTCTTCTAACTCGGGCATCTTTTGTTTAAAACTTTCAATATCAATAAAAGTGATACCTTTTATGCTTTCTAAAAATTTATAATATTCTTCTAAACTCAAATTCATAGACTCAGCAATTTCTTCGTCTTCAGGCATCCGACCTAATTGAATATTTAAACTTCTAATCTTTTCTTCAAATTCATTTATCTTATTTTTAACACTTCTTGGTATTATATCTAATTTTCTTATCTCATCAACCATAGCACCTTTTACTCTAAATTCTGCATAGGTTCTAAAAGTAACATTTTTGGAGGGATCATATCTATGATAAGCCTCTATAAGCCCAATTACACCTACAGATACTAAATCTTCCTTACTAATCACTGGACTTCCATAGTAGGCATATCTATTGGCCCAGTAATTAATGAGGGGTAAAAATTCCTCAATTATATCTTCTAAGGGAGGTTTTTCGTATAGAATTTTATTTATAAATTTTTTCATTTTTCTAAATCTCTCTTTCTAAAAAGTTATTAATCTTTCTAAAAAGGCTTCCAATCCTTTTGTTTCTTGAGGGTTAAATTTAAGAAGTTTAAAGGTAAGCTGAACTAACTTTTTACTAATATTATTTTCAGGGCAAAGCTTTAAATAAGGTATTTGAGATTTTACACTGGTTTTTACACACTCATCAAAAGGCAACCCACCCAGATAGGAAAGCTTTATCTCTGGCAAGAACCTCTCTATTACATATAAAAGCTGTTGATAAATCCTTTTACCTTCGGTTTCATCTTTTACCATATTTACTATTAAATAAAAATCCTTTATTCTGTGATGCTTATAAGCTACTTTTATTAAAGCATAGGCATCTGCTATAGAAGTTGGTTCCGGAGTACATAGTACAATTCTTTCTCCTGCTAAATACATAAAAAATAGTACATTTTCTGAAATACCTGCTGAGCTGTCAAAAAGTAAATAATCATATTTTTTAAAAACTTCCTCCATTTGAGCCTTTAAAAGTATTTTTTGATTGGAATTAAGATGAGTTAATTCCACTACCCCTGAACTTGCAGGAACAAGATCAAAATTGTATTCTGTAGAATATATAATATCTTTTAAAGTAAGTTCTCCATTAATTACATACTTAATATCAAATTTAGGTGAAATACCTAACATTACATCTACATTGGCAAGTCCTAAATCTGCATCAAAAATAAGAACCTTTTGATTGTATTGAACAAGAGCTAAAGCCAAATTTATTACAAAACTTGTCTTCCCTACCCCTCCTTTTCCACTTGCTATAGCTATACTTCTCATATCTCCTCCTTAGATCCTTTATAAGGTTTTTAAAAGTATCTTTTTTATAATTTCTTCTTCAGCTTTTAATATATCCTCAGGTATTCTCTCTCCATTTGAAATAAAGGTAATAGGAGGTAAACTATTGTCTAATATCCAGAAAAGAGGTAATCCATTAAAAATCTTATCTACAAAGCTTAAAAGAATTCCTTCTACAGGAAATCTTTTCAGTAAATTCCATTGATTTAAAATGTGTTGGTAATGGTCTACTGCTCTCACAACCCATCTAAATCTGAGAAAGGGCATTTGAATAATTAAATTTTCTAAATCACTGATTAATAGTCTTTTACCAAGACTTGGGGTATCAAAGAGAACATATTTATACTTACTTAAAACTGGCTCTATTTCTTTAACCTCTTCAAGGGTTAAGTTTTCAACTTCTATTTCCAAGAGTTCTGCCAATTTTTTTGTCTGAAAATTACTCTCTACTTTATAATTATCAAGATTTATTACCAGTACCTTAGAATTATATTTACATTTATACCAAATAGCCAGTTTAAATATATTGGTAGTTTTTCCTACACCAGCATCCCCAATAAAGACCTGATATTTTGAATTAGGGACACTGCCTTTTTCCTTTAATTTACTTAAAATAATTTCAGCCAAATCCGAATCGGTATGAATAAGTTCTTTAGCGATAAAAGGAGGCATTCCCTTTTCTATCCACTCTAAATACTTACTATCCTTAAAATTAGGTTCCAATAAAACTTTTAACATCTTCTTAATCTCTGCTATTTCTTCTTTTAAGAGATCTTGAGCTTTTTCTTTATCAATAAAATTCTGATCAGAATCTGTATTCATATCTAAAGTATTTTTTATTGATATTTCTTCCTCTTCTATAGCTGCGGTTATTTCATACATAGTTCCTTCTTCAGTTCTTATCTGTTCTGAATTAAGTATTACTGCTGATTCTCCGAATTCTTTTTTTATTTTATCTAAAGCATCTAAAATATTTTTCCCTCTAAACTTTTTTATTCTCATCTTTTTATTCCCTTAGTAATCTTACTACTTCTAAAACTTCTATATTTATTCCACTGGGTATTTCTGATTGGGAAATTACCGAAATATAAGGAAGGCTTCTTTCAATAAGTTTTCTAAGATGTCTTCTAATTATAGGACTACAAAGAATTACAGGAGTAATATTTCTTTGAGTAGCTCTTTCAACAGCTTGAGTAATTGCTACTACTATTTTACTTCCTATTTTGGGATCTATCATCAAAAATATACCTTGATCTGTCCGTTGAAGAGATTTTTTAATTGCATCCTCTATATCATCTCCTATTAAAATAGAAGGTAAAGTATCATTTATAAGGTTTGGTTTTATTATTAATCTTGATAATTTTTGTCTCACATATTCAGTTAAAATCTCCGGATCTTTTAAAGTGGTTCCATAATCCCCTATTGTCTCAAAAATAGTCACTAAATCTCTTATAGGAATTCTTTCATTAACCAAATTTTGAAGAACCTTTTGAATAGTTGTAAGGCTTACATTATTCAGACATTCTTCTACTATTTTAGGATAATATTTGGAAAGAACATCTACGATTCTTTGAACTTCTTGTTTGGTAAGAAGTTCATCTGCGTATTTCTTAATTACTTCGGAAAGATGAGTAGTGATAACTGTAGAAGGAGTTACTACTGTAAACCCGGCCATTTCTGCTTCTTCTTTTAAATTTTCAGGGATAAAATAAGCTTCCATCCCGAAAGTAGGCTCCTTAGTAGGGATAGCTCCTTGAGGTGGAATTATATTAGGACTAGATGGCAATGCCATTAAATAATTTGGCATAAGTTCCCCTTTGGCTACTTCAACCCCTTTAATTAAAATAGAGTATTCTCCAGGCTTTAATCCCAGATTATCTCTCACATGTACAGGGGGAATCATTATTCCAATCTCTTGAGCTAGATGTTTTCTTAAATTTCTGATCCTTGCAAGAAGGTCTCCACCTCTGCTTTCATCAGCAAGATAAATTAATCCATATCCAAGCTCAATTGCTAGAAGTTCAACAGGTTTTACCTCCTCTATTTCAGGGGGAGGTGAAGGTGCTTTTTCCTCTGATATATATTCTGTTTTTCTCTTTTGAATTAAATAGGAAAAGTATCCCAAAGCAAATAAAAATATACTAAAGGAAAAAAAGGGGAAGAAAGGAAGTCCTGGGATTAAAGAAAGTACAAAAATTACCCCGCTTGCTAACATAAGAACTTCGGGACGAGTTGAAAATTGTGTAGCAATGTCTTTTCCCATTTCTGCCTCTGCGGCAGCTCTGCTTATCAATATTCCAGCAGAAGTAGACACAATAAGAGCAGGAATCTGAGACACCAATCCATCTCCTATAGTAAGAATGGTATAAGTTTTGGCTGAGGTTGCTAAATCTAATCCTCTTTGTAAAGTCCCTATTAATATTCCTCCAATAATATTAATACAAGTAATAACCAAACCTGCAATAGCTTCTCCTCTAATGAACTTAGAAGCTCCATCCATTGCTCCATAAAAATCTGCTTCTTTGCTAATTTCTTCTCTTCTCCTTCTTGCCTCTTTTTCATCAATTAATCCAGCATTTAAATCTGCATCTATTGCCATTTGTTTTCCTGGCATAGCATCCAAAGTAAATCTAGCAGCAACTTCAGCTATTCTTTGAGCTCCTCTTGTTATTACTATAAAATTAATAAGCACCAAAATGAGAAATACTACAAAACCCACCACATAATTGCCACCCACTACAAATTCGCCGAAGCTTTTTATTATATGTCCTGCAGCATGAGTTCCCTCATGACCTCTTAAAAGAATTACTCTAGTAGTAGCAATGTTCATTGAAAGTCTATATAAGGTAGTTACTAAAAGCAGCGCAGGAAAGCCTGTAAAATCAAGAGGCTTTCCTACCTGCATAGTCATAATAAGAATTACTAAAGAAACCGAAAAATTTAAAGCTAAAGCTAAATCTATAATATAAGGAGGCAGGGGAAAAAGAATAATAGAAAGTAATACAACAATTCCTATAATAGCTGTAATATTATAAAAATCAAAAAAGTTCTTAAGTGTAGTATACCTTTCCATATAGCTTCAAAATTAAATTTTAAACTCTTTCAATTTTTTAAATTTTTCCAATTTATCTTTTTTGAGTTTATATACATAAGCTAAAACCTTTGCTACTGCCTGATATAATTCTTCAGGAATAAATTCTCCTATGTTTACTTTTTCGTAAAGTAATCTTGCTAAAGGGGGATCTTGATAAACAGGAATTTTATAAGTTTCTGCAATTTCTCTAATTTTTTGAGCAAGATAATCTTTACCTTTTGCAATTACTTGAGGAGCTGACATTTTGCCTATTTCATATTTTAATGCTACTGCATAATGAGTAGGGTTAGTAATAACTACATCTGCCTTAGGAACTTCAGCAAGCATTCTTCTTCTTGCAAGTTCTCTCTGTTTTTGTCTAACCCTTGCTTTAACCCAAGGATCTCCTTCAGTCTGCTTAAGTTCTTCTCTTAATTCATGTCTTGTTAATTTTATTCTTCTCTCTACATCCCATCTATTATAAAGCCAATCTAATATCCCCAGAATAACAAGAATAACTGTAAGTTTGGAGATAAAATCCTTTAATAAGATCTTAAAACTATAAGTTAGATATGAAATATCAACTCCAAACAGCTTTAAAAGATTTATGAAATACTTGCTTAAAACCCAATAAGTTAATCCTGCAATTATTAAAATTTTTAATAATGCTTTCAATAACTCAAAAAGAGCGGTTAAAGAAAACATTCTCTTAAAACCTTCTACAGGATTGATTCTTTCGAATCTAAAACTTATTACTTCCTCTGCCCAAACTCCTCCACCGGTTTGAATGAGATAAACTACAATAGCAATTAAGGAAATGATAGCAAAAAAGGGTAAAAGTATTTTTAATACAAAAGAATAAATTGCTTTATTAAGACTTAAAAAGGTGCTTATATTTAAATCAAAATAATAACTGCTTAAAGATTTGTAAAAAATTAAATAAATTTGCTGATAAAATATATAGCTAAGTATCATAAAAGTCAAAAATCCTGTACTTAATATAGCTACAGAGGAAAGTTCTCTACTTTTAACAACTTGTCCTTTTTTCCTGGCTTCCTCACGCCTTCGCGGCGTGGGTTCCTCTGTCCTTTCCTCTAATAATTCCTCTGGCATCCTTTACCTCAAAAAATTAAAAATAGACTTAAAATAGTCATTAAAACAAGGATAAATAATTCTTGGTAAAAGGGTTAACATAATTCCAAAAAATAAAATCCCCAATCCTACTAATAAAGGAAAACTTACAAAAAGCACATTCATTTGAGGTATCAATCTTCCAATAACAGCTAAACTCACATAAATAAGCATCATAAATACTAAAAGGGGGGCTAAAAATTTAATACTTAATTCAAAAATAAGCTTACTTTTTTTGATCACAAAAATTACAATATTATCATTTAAATAAAATGTTCCTGGAGGCACTTTATTAAAACTCTCATAAAGAAAATAGATTAGATAATGGTGAAAATCAAAGTTAAAAAACAACAACAGAAAAATAATGTAGACTAATTGAGAAATAACAGGCATGCTGACCCCAGCTATAGGATCCATAGTTTGAGATATTCCAAGACCCATCTGAATTCCAACCAATTCACCTCCTAATTGAATTCCTGCTAAAATAATTCTAAAAATAAGCGAAATAAGCAAAATAAATACAAAATCTGAAATCAATATATAAACAAATTGATATATACTATTTAAAACAGGTAATTTAAAAGAAACCACAGGAAATAAAATCAAAGCAAATACCAGAGAAATAAGAATTTTTAATTGAGTAGGGAAAAAAGTTATGCCAAAAACAGGAAAAAGAAAAAATAAAAGAAGAATTCTATAAAATATAAAGAAAAAATTATATAAGTTATTTTGTAAAATTTGTAAAATATCCATTTATTTTATATAGTTTGGTATATTTAGAATTAAATTTTCTGTAAAGGTAACTAATTTTTTAAGAGTCCAAGGCAAAGTAAGAATAAAAACCAAAACCATGGCTAATATCTTAGGCACAAAGGTAAGTGTCATTTCTTGAATCTGGGTAACAGCTTGGAATATGCTTATTACCAATCCTACTAAAAGTGCTGTAATAAGAACAGGTCCTGAAATAAGTATGGCTAACTTAACCGCTTCTTTTGCAAGAGTTAAAACTGTAGTATCTGTCATTTAAATACCACCTCCTTAATAAAAACTTTTTACCAAGGACATAACCAGCAAATTCCACCCATCAACTAATACAAAAAGAAGAAGCTTTATAGGAAGAGATATCATTACAGGGGGTAACATCAAAATTCCCATGGAAATAAGAACACTTGAAACTATCATATCTATTACCAAAAAAGGTATATAGAGCAAAAATCCAATCTGGAAAGCTGTCTTGAGTTCACTTATCATAAAAGCTGGTATTAAAGTTAAAAGAGAAACATCCTCATAACTTTTAGGACGTTCTTCTTTTCTTATTTTTATAAATAAGGCTAAATCTTTCTCTCTTGTATTTTTAAACATAAATTCTTTAAGTGGTTGAGCTGCTTTTTCAAAAAATTCCTTTTCACTTATTTTTTTATTTAAATAGGGATTTAAAGCCTCTTCATATATTCTCTCAAAAGTAGGAGCCATAATAAACATAGTTAAAAATAGAGCTAAAGAGATTAAAACCTGATTAGGAGGGGTCTGTTGAGTGCCAATAGCATGCCTTAAAATAGAAAACACCACTACTAATCTTGTAAAAGAAGTTAACATTAATAAAAGTGCAGGAGCTACCGAAAGAACAGTAAGTAGAAGTAATATTTGTAAAACAATAGATAATTGTTCAGGACTTTTAGCTGTTTCCAACCCTATAGTTATCATCCTTCAATTCTCCAAGAAAACTTAGCCCCTTCTCTGAATAACCTATTAATATTTTTTTCCCTTGGACATCAACTAATAAAATCTGAGCTTTATAATTGATAGGTTTTATTTCAAGAATTTTTATATAATTAGATGCCGGATTTTTGACATTAAATCTTTTATATAAATGGACACCTAAAGGAAGAAAACTTAATATTAATAAAAATATCCCAAAACTTTGTAAGTATTGAATCCATTCCATAATTAAGAACCCAATTTTTTGACTCTTTCTTGAGCGCTTATAATCTCTGTAATTCTTACTCCAAACTTATCATTTACTACTACCACTTCTCCTTTTGCCATCAATTTACCATTTACATAAATTTCCACTGGTTCCCCTGCAAATTTTTCAAGTTCAATAATTGAGCCTTGATTAAGTTTTAACAAATCCCTAATTAACATCCTAGTTCTTCCTATTTCAACTGAAATCTCAAGAGGAATATCTAAAATAAATTCTAATTCCGGATAAACTCCTGTCTTTTTTTCAGGAGAAAGTTCTTCTAATTTTGCAGGTTGATGAGAAGCTTTCTTTGATTCTTCTAATTCCTCTAATTTTTTAGATTCTTCTTCCTTTGCCTCTTTCATGGCTTCTTCCCACATAGCCATTAAATCATCCGGGCTTATTTCATCAGTTGGAGATACATTTTCAGACAGTTTGTCTTCTTTTTTTAAATTCTCTTCTTTAGGTTTTTCTTCCATTAACGCTCCTCCTTTTTAATGTCTTCTTCTTCTGAAAGTAAAAACTTTTTTACTTGGACTGCCATGCGGTTCTTAAATATACCAAGCTTTCCAAGTATCTTTGGAACACCCTCTATATAAACCTCTACAGGTTCTTCTATTTTTCTATCTAAAACTATCACATCCCCCTCTTCTAAATTTAATAGATCTTCCAAAGTGATAACGGTTTTTCCTAAAATAGCAGAAAGAGAAACTTCACTTCCCACTACATATCTTTCTAAAGATTTTTTCCAGGCTATATCTATATATTCTTCAAACTGAAAAGGTGTATATAACTTGGCCTTAACAGTTTGAAGAGTATTTAAGGCGTAGCAGAAAAGAATTTTCCCACTTAAACTTTCAAGTTCTATATTGTAACCTGTAACTATTACAGTTTCTTCAGGCATTAAAACTCTTGCAAATTGAGGATTAACCTCTCCCCTTATATATTTTGCTTTAACAGGGGTGATATTTCTCCATGCCTTTTCAAGCTCACCAAAAATCACATCCACTACTTTTTTAATTAACTTCTGCTCAATAGGAGTAAACTCTCTACCTTCAACTCTTATATGTTTCCCTTCTCCTCCTAAAAATCTCTCTACAAAAAGAAATGCCAAGGTAGCATCTATAATTAAAAGACTTTGTCCTCTTAAGGGTTCCAGTTTAAAAATATGAATAGAGGTAGGAACAGGGATTCTATTTAAGAAGTCTTTAAATCTTTCCATCTGAAGGGGTAAACTATGAATATCAACCATCTCTCTCAAAATCGTGGAAAGATGCATCCTTAAACTTCTTATTAATTGCTCATTTATAACTTCTAATCCAGGAATTCTTAAACGAGCAGAAATAGCATAATTTCTGAAATCAAAAGGCTTAACTTCACCTGTTGTTTCTTCTTTTGGAGCTATATCTATTTTGCCTTCTGCTAAACCTGCTAATAAAGCATCTATTTCTTCTTGACTTAAAATTTTTTCTTCCATTTTTTATTCCACTATATATTGAGTTATATAAATATTTAAAACTACATCTTTACCAAAACTTGAATTTATTTTACTTAAAAGTTCCTGTTTAATCATTTCCTTTGCCTCTGGCTGCAAAACCTCTTCTGGTGTTTTTGAGCTAAGGGTTGAAATAATTACATCCATAATTTGAGGCTCACGACTTTTTATTTCTTCTTCCAATTTTTTATTCTCCAATTCTAAGCTTAACCTTAATTGTAAATATCTTTTTCCAGTTGGATCAAAAAGATTTACCACAATAGGCTCCATTTGATAAAGTACAGTTTCTTTAGATTTGTGTGTTTCTTTTGCCTCTCCACCCTCTTTTTTAGAACCAATTAAAAACACCGCTGATGCTGCTAAAATTATTATTAAAATACCTACTATAAGAAAGATTACCAACTTTTTCTTACTAACCTTTTTAACTTCCTTTTCCTGAACTTCAGGTTTTTCTTCCTCAGCCATTTTCCCCTCCCTTTTCAATAATTTATTTCAAAATATATGCCTAATTAAGCTTTCTTAAAATCTAAACTATAAAGGAATTTTATGCCAATTTTTTGACTAATTGTCAAAGTTTTATACATAACCAATTTCTCTATAAATCAAAAATTGTTTAATAAGTATACCCTGAGAAAATCCTGCTAATCCTTTAGTTCCGATTATCCTATGGCAGGGATAAACAAGAGGCAAAGGATTTTTAGCAAGTACTTGACCAATAGCTCTATATGCTTTTTCAAAGCCTGCCCTTTTGGCAAGTTCTTTATAGGTTATAATTTCTCCTATTTTTAACTTTATCAATTTTTCAAAAATCCTATTCTCAAATTCAGTAAGATTTATTAAATGAGGAACTTCTACTCTTGGTTTTCTAAAATTCCAATAGTCTAAAAAGGCTTTCAAAAAGTGATTTATTAATTCTACAACTTTGGAGTTGCTTTTATATTCAATTCCTGATTTTAAATTATCACTAAACCTAAAATTTAATTTTAAAAGCTCCCCTTTTTCATTCCAGAAAAGATGAAATTTAAAGGGAAAGACATTTAAAATTGCTTCTTGCATTCTATTATAATATTTATTATAATTATTAATATGAAAAGAGTAAACATCGGGAAATGTGTATTAGAGATTATTCAGGGAGATATTACTGAACAGGATACAGAAGCCATAGTAAATGCAGCTAATGAGAGACTTATTCCAGGAGGAGGAGTTGATGGAGCTATTCATCGAAAAGGAGGACCCTCTATTTTAGAAGAACTTAAATCCAGATATACTCACTGTCCTACAGGACAAGCAGTAATAACAGGAGCAGGAAATCTTAAAGCAAAATATGTAATTCATGCAGTTGGACCTATTTATAAAGATGGAAAAAGTGGAGAAGAAGAATTATTAGCAAGTGCATATAAAAATTCGCTTTTAAAGGCTTTAGAATATAAGATAAATTCCATTTCTTTTCCCTCTTTAAGTACTGGAGCTTATGGATATCCTTTAAAAGAAGCTTCTCAGGTAGCTTTAAAAACTGTGATAACCTTTCTTAAAGAACATCAAAAACCTGAACTTGTCCGTTTTGTTCTTTGGGGAGAAGAGGCTTATAAAATTTTTGAAGAAACTTTAGAAAAACTTCTTTAAATTAAATCTTTAGTTCCTTTTTTAGGTAAGGGAATATATTCTACTGAGGGAGTTCTTCTTACTGGTTGAGGGAAAAGTTTCATAAGTTGATATATTTCTACTGGCATTTCTTTACTTACGGGTAATCCTAATTTCACAGCTTCTTCATAAGTAAGTGGATAATCATGAGTAAAATATCCTTGAGATAAAATTTCTGCAAGATTTTCTATTTTTTCAGGAGGAAATCTTTCATTAAGAATTATTTTTAAATTTTCTTTCATTTGTTTTAAGGCCATTTCAGCTACATCTGCTAAGATTAAAGTTTTATCATCTATATGTTCCAGGGGTTTTCTTTTTACTGCTCTTAAAAGTGAAGCAGCTGGATATTCACCTATTTGAGGATCAACAGGACCAAGAACTGCATGTTCATCCATAACAATTTCATCACAAGCAAGTGCAATAAGAGTACCTCCGCTCATAGCATAATGAGGAATAAAGGCAGTTACTTTAGCAGGATGTTTTTTTATAGCAAGTGCTATTTGAAGTGATGGTAAAACAAGCCCTCCAGGTGTGTGAAGAATTATATCTATAGGCACATCTTTATCAGTAAGATTTATTGCTCTTATCACTTCTTCAGAATCATTTATATCGATATATCTCATAATAGGAAATCCAAAAAGGCTCATAGTTTCTTGACGATGAACAAGTAAAATAACTCTTGAGCCCCTCTTTTTTTCAATACTTTCAATAGCCTTTTGACGAGCAATTTCCAAAAACTTCTGTCTTAAAAAGGGTTGCATGGCCATTGCAAAAAGTAAAATCCAAAAAAGATCACCAAATCCCATAAAAATTACCCTTTTTTATTTTTTGTCTATATCAAAAAGGGAACCAAAAATACAACATTCATCTAAATAAATTCTTCTTTTTTTTGAGAAAGCTTTGTAAATAATTGCTCCTATAACAAAACCACCTATATGAGCAAACCAAGCTATCCCTCCAAAAGATCCAGGAATGGCTAAAGAAAAAAGCCCACTATAAAACTGAATTAAAAACCAATATCCCAGATATAAAAATGCTGGAATTTCAAAAAGAAGAGGGAAAAAGAAAATAGGAACTATTACCAAAATTCTTGCTAATGGATACATCATGAAGTAGGCACCCATTACAGCAGAAATAGCTCCACTTGCTCCTACCAACGGAATAACTGAATTTTTATATATAAAAGCATGAGTCAGTGTAGCAAAGATTCCACATAGTAAATAAAAAATTAAAAATCTGAATGGACCAAGTCGGTCTTCTACATTATCTCCAAATATCCATAAGGTCCACATATTTCCTATTATATGAAGCCATCCTCCATGAATAAAAAGATGAGTTATAAGAGATAAATATCTTCTGTAAAAGGGTTCTCCTATTAACACAGAAAAGTAATTATCAAAAAATTTGGCTGGCATAAATCCCCAATTTCTAAAAAATAATTCTCTTTCCATAGGAGAAAGGGAAAGCTCATAAAAAAAGACCATAATATTTACAAATATTAAAAACCATGTCATTATAGGAGGATTTCTACGAGGAAGAATATCCTGAAGAGGAATCATCCAAGAGCTCCTATAACTTCTCCTCTTACCATCTTTCTGAAAGCCTCACTTTTCTCAATAAGCTTATCCAATTTTTCTTTTTCAAAAGGAACTTTGTCAAATTCATAAGGTTCCTTTCTTGAAAAATCCTTAAACCCATCTTTTCCTTTTTCTAAAAATAATTTAGAAAGCTCAAAAAAAATAATTCCACTTTTGGATAAGGCATAATATTCTGCACTTCTTAAGGCATACCTATTTCCATTAAAACTGAGAGAAACTCCTTTATTTTCCCTAAACAAAGAAAGTGCTTGAGTATCGGTTATACTATCTCCTACATAAAAACCCTCTGAAAGAGGAATAGAAATTTCTTCAGATATTTTTTCACAAGCCTTTGTTTTTTCAAATCCTCCGATAGGATTAACTTCCCTTAGGAAGATTCCTATATCCATATTCCAGATAATTTCAAAAAAAATCTTTTCTAAACGATCTAAAATTTTAAGAAGTTGAGGGGAAAGATCTTCTGGTTTTTGAGCATGCTTTGGTAATTCTATTTGTGGCATATTTAGTATTTCCTCATAAAGTTCCCTTAAAACTTTAGCTTCAGAAGAAGAAAGTTTAACTTTATCAAGATCAACCTCTGTACAAAAAATATTTTCCATAGGAAATCCGGTTATTTCAGAAAGTGCCTCTAAATAGGGTTTGTAACTGGTGCTAATAATAAAAGCGGGTAACAATTCTTTTAGCTTAGGCAAAGTTTCAGGAACATCAGGTAAAAAGGCAATCGTTTTTTTCGAAAATTCTTTTAAATTCTCATTATTTGCTCCAAATAGTTTTAAAAAGGGAAGAATTAACTTTAAAGTATCTCCGGCTTTATAACCCTCTTTCTTTTTTATGTCAGCCAGATAGTCATCAAACCTTGAAATTTGAGTAAAAAAATAATCACCTTTTGGTATTATAGCCTGACAATATTCAAAGGCATTGTCATTTAAAGTTAAAGGACCCTCACAGTCAAGAGCTAAAAAAGGCATAAAATTTGCAAAAATATAAATAATTAAATTTTAAGGCTTTTAAAATTATAAATTTTAAATTAACTGATGTCAAGAAAAAAATTTTTAAGGAAAAAATATGATAATTGCAAAAGCTAAGACAAAAATGAAATTTTCTTTTAATGGATATAGTTTCAATTTAAAGCCTGGAGAAAAGCTTCTTTTTGCAAATGATGTGTTCAATCTCTTTCCAGAACATTTAAAATCTCAATTTGAAAAAGCTCACAGCGAACTGCCTCCCTTTTATGAGGGAGAAGATTTAACTGGAAAAATTCTTTTTGTTTTTGCTCAAGCAGCAATAGGAGATGCCCTTTGTATGACACCTGCTCTTCGTGAAATTAAAAGGCGTTATCCTGAGTGTAAACTCTGGGTAGCTATTTCAGGAAGAGCCCGTCCTGTGCTGGAAAATCTTTCCTATATTGACAAACTTCTACCTCATCCCTCACCTGTTAAAGAAGTTGTTAAAGCTCATTATATGATAAAAGCTGTTGAAATGGTTAATACCCCCGCTTTTGACAATCTTAATATGGTTAAATATTTTCTTTATAAATTCAAGCTCTATTTTGCAGAAGATGAAACTCCAGACATAGCAGTTGATGAAAATATCAAAAAAGAACTTGAACCAATTTTTGAAAAAATAAGGGATATTACAGGGGGAAAGAAAATATTACTTTTTCATTATCTTGCTTCTTCTATTCATAGAACACTTCCTCCGAAGTTTTTGAAAGAGATTGAGACCTTAATTTGGGAAGAATATGCACCCGTTATTTGCAGTCTTCCAGAAGAAGACATTACAGTAGAGGTTGCACTTGATATTTATGGCATTAGAGCAGGGAATCTCTCTTCTTTTATGAAAAATATAAAGTATTTAATAGCAGCTGTAAGTCTTTCTGATGCAGTAATTACTGCAGATACCTCAACCTTACACATTGCAGCAGGTCTTAAGAAACCAACTGTTCTTATTTCTTCAGCTATTGATCCAGAACTCAGATGCGCTACTTATCCTACTGTTATTCCTGTAAGGTCTAATTATACTGGAGAAATCTGTAAATCTCCATGCGGAATTCACGCCATAGCCGAACCCTGTCCTGAAGCTAAAATTAAATACCAATTTTATAGCCCCTGTCTTGAAAGCATTCCTCCTAAAGTCATTTATTTTGCACTTAAAGATGCAGAGCTTGCTTGCGAAAAAAATTATCCCTTACCGGAAAGGTGTCCTTTATGTGAGTTTTCAGGTTCTTTTAGCCTTTTTGAAATAATTAATCAACACAGAATTTTTGAATGTCCCTCCTGTGGACTCCAATTTACCTATCCAGTTAAGCCTATGGACTATGATACTGCCTATGAAAAAACTTATGAAGATCTTTTAACTTTTGGTAATTTACCATATGAAGGTTATAAGCAAATAGAAAATGATGAAAAAAGAGAAAGAAAAAAATGGGAAAGACTTCCTCGTTTTAACGTGCTTTTACCTATTCTTAGCATCCTACCTAAAGGTAAACTTTTAGATATTGGGTGTGCTGCCGGTAATTTCCTTCTTATTGCCAAAAAATTCGGCTTTGAGGTATATGGAATGGAAGCAAGTAAAATTGCAATAGAAATAGGAACAAAGAATTTTGGTTTAAAAATTGCTCAGGCTTTAACTTTTGAAGAGCTACCTGAAGAATTTAAAGGACCCTATAAAGTGATTACTGCTTTTGAGGTTATAGAACATGTAGAAAAACCTCTGGAGTTTTTAAAAGGAATTTGTGAACTTCTTGAAGATAATGGTTTTGTTATTATAAGCTGTCCACCTTATTTTAAATTTGAAAATATGGCTTTAGGTTATAGAAAATATAAATGGTGGCATAATGATTACCCACCTCATCATATTAACCGTTTCAAACCCTGGACCCTTTTTTATGGTTTAAAACTTGCTGGGTTTGAAGAAGTAGTTATCTTTACAGAACCTTTAATCACAGGAACTGTTCTTGAGGGAATAACTCCCAAAGAATTTGAATTTAAAAATAAAGATCAAACCATATTTGTCCCGAAAGATATTTCAACCGCTATAATTCTTGATACTTTAAAGCCTCTTTATATAAATTCCAGGTTTCTTGGAAATTTTCAGTATGCAATAGGGGTAAAAGGAAAAAGTGGTTTAAACTGGGAAGAAATTATAAAAAGAGCCATAGCCTGTTCAGCTGTAGATATTATGTGGAAGGATGATAAATGAAAGTCTTAGTTATCTCTTATAATAATGTGGGTAATT
>CAYPPW010000001.1:21336-22535 GCA_964412755.1 uncultured Thermodesulfatator sp. | reverse complement strand
AACCACTTTTCCAGAAAATCAATTTTTTCCGGTAAATAAGGAAAAAGTAAAAACTTATAAAACCTTTGTTAGAAATAATGTAGAAAAATTAAGAAAATTTTTAAACCACCTATTTACATATAAGGAATTACCTTCAAATATTAAAGATTTTTGGATATAAAAATCTTTATATTAAATCAAAAAGCTTAAAATTTCTAACACTGAAATATATTGAATAAAGGACAGGAAGATAACCTTTGGTATTGAGATAATAAAGTTTTTCTGGAGGTATTTTGGATAAAACTTCTATATTTCCGATAAGGATATTTTCAAAACTTATCCTGCCATATTTAGTGGTTGTTTCAAAATTTGTGGATTTTAAACATCCAAGTTTATGAATTTCTTGAGAAAATTCATAAACTTTCTGGAAATCAAGTGCAAGGTCTGTTAATTCTGATTTAACAGCTTTAAAATAGGGAGTTTCTTCACCGGATTCTTCAAAAAGAGCCTCTCCCCTATCCTCTTTCCATGTTTCATCAAATACCACCAACCAGTCTTCACTATCTTCCCTTTTCTTTTTGATCACACCAAAGGGATAACTCATTACTACTTTAGGTATTATATCTACTTTTAAAAAACCTTCTTCTGAAAGATATACATTTTTTCCATTAACTCCCATTATTGCCAAGGGAAAAATTCCTTCTTTAACACTTACAAATATTATAGGATAATATATAGCACAATCAATAAGTTCAGAAAAAGTTAAGGGCACAATCTCAACTTCTTTCATAAAAGAATAATTCTCCGGTTTTTTTATTCTCAAATCTTTATGAATTTTTTCATCAAGTAAAATTAATTTTTTAAAGGCTTTAAAAATGGTTAACATTTCATCCTCCAGAGGGTAATTTAATTTAAATTGATTATAGTAAAAAAATTTGAAAGTTAAAGATTTAATTTTGGACAATGAAAAGTAAAAAGGAGGGTAGGATGAAGCTCCTTACCCTCCTTTATTCCTTAAATTATCTCATTAACTGAAGGACAAGCTGAGGCAAGGTATTTGCCTGAGCAAGCATGGCTACAGTTGCTTGCATTCTAATCTGATAAGAGACAAAATTGCTCATTTCAGCAGCATAGTCGGTGTTTCTGATTACTGATTCAGCCTCCTTAGTATTATCATAAGCAACTTTCTGAGCATCAAAAATTGCCTGTAAATTATTCAT
>CAYPPW010000001.1:0-21236 GCA_964412755.1 uncultured Thermodesulfatator sp. | reverse complement strand
TATAAATTCATCAATTTCAGCCTGTAAAGCAGCACGAGCTTCTGGGGAATTAATGTCATTTGCAGCATTTTGAGCTCTTACATAGATTTCCTGAAGCTTTGTATAGATCTGACCAGCAGCAGCTTCTGCAATTTGTAAGGCTGAGATTGCAGTTTGAATATTTCTGTTACCCTGTTCCAGTGCTGCAGCCACCATTCCAAGCATGTCAGAGATAAAAAGCCCGGCAGCATCATCAGCAGCATTTAGAATACGGGTACCTGTTGAGAGCCTGAGCAGGCTCTTGTTCATAATGCGCTCATTTTGAATGAGCACGGTGTGTGTTTTTGCAGCTCCTTCATTAAAATTAATTTTTACTGCCATCTCCCCCACCTCCTTTTATTTTTTTATTTTTTATATATTTATCGATTCTTTTTCAAAAATCTTTAATTTTTTGTTATTATCTTTTTCATACTTCATGAATATGTAAAGGAAAGATTTAAAAGATCTTGACAAGAAAGAATTAGTTTTTATACTTATTATAGTATTTTAAATGGCGGCGTAGCTCAACAGGTAAGAGCATGTGGCTCATATCCACAGGGTTGGGGGTTCGAGTCCCTCCGCCGCCATAAAAATTAAAGAATTTTGGCGGCGTGGCCAAGCGGTAAGGCGACGGCCTGCAAAGCCGTGAATCCGGGGTTCGAATCCCCGCGCCGCCTCTTTTTTTATGTTTAAATTAAAAATTTCAGATTATTTCTCCTCTGCACATTTTTTAAAAAACTATAAAGGCCCCTGTGAAAATCTACATGGCCATAACTGGAAAGTAGAACTTGTAGTTGAAGGCTCAAAATTAAATAACCTTGATATTTTAATAGACTTCAATGAACTTAAAAAAATCTTAAAAGAAATACTTTCAGAACTTGATCACAAAGTATTAAATGATCTTCAGTTTTTTCAAAATATTAACCCCTCTTCTGAAAGATTGGCAGAATATATTTTTAAAAAAGCTAAAGAAAAACTTTCAAATCTCCCCCACCTAAAAGTAAAAGAAGTCTCTGTTTATGAAACAGAAAACACCTCAGCAACCTATTACGAAGAATTCTAAATTTTTTCAAAGGTGAACAAACTAAAAATCTCTGAAATTTTTTTTAGTATTGAAGGAGAAGGTCCCTTTATAGGATTCCCCTCTTTTTTTATAAGAACTTTTGGTTGCAATCTTAACTGTTCCTGGTGTGATACTCCTTATGCCAAAGAAGGCTCTTTTAGAGAGATGGAAATTAAAGAAATAATTACTCTCTGGGAAAATAACTATTCTTCCATTCCTTATATAACCCTTACAGGAGGAGAACCCCTTCTTCAAAATGCCATATATTACCTTATAGAGAGCTTTTTAAAAAAAGCCTGTATAATAATTCTTGAAACTAATGGAAGTATCAGTTTGGAGAAAGTTCCTAAAGAAGTGGTAAAAGTGATGGATATAAAAACCCCCTCTTCTAATATGGAAAAATATAATCTTTATGAAAATTTAAAATTTTTAGACACAAAAGATGCAGTAAAGTTTGTTATACAGAATAGAGCTGACTTTGAATTTGCATTAAACTGTATTGAAAAATATCAAATTAATTATTATACACAGGTTATATTTTCTCCGGCTTTTTCTCTTCTTAGCCCCAAAAGTTTAGCTGAATGGATCTTAGAAATCAAAAAACCAATTAGATTCCAAGTTCAAATCCACAGAATAGTGGGAATAAAATAATAATGTGATAAAATATTTTATATGAAAAATTCTGAAAATTATAATGAAGCTTTCAATTTTGATAATAATATAGAACCCCTTGAAATTAATGAATTCTCATCTGCGCTTCCTGTTATTATGGAGGATATAGATGAGAAAGTTCCTGCCAAATTTGATCCCCTTCAAAGATATTTACATGAAATAAGCAGATATCCTGTTCTTTCAAGAGAGGAGGAAGAAGCTATAGCTAAAGCTTATTATGAAACTAAAGATCCAAGACTTGCTTATAAACTTGTGGTTTCTAATTTAAGACTTGTGGTCAAAATTGCTTTAGAATTCCAGAGATTTTGGGCACATAACTTCTTAGACTTAATTCAGGAAGGAAATCTTGGTCTTCTTCAAGCAGTTAAAAAATTTGACCCCTATAAAGGGGTTAAATTTTCCTATTATGCTTCTTTTTGGATAAAGGCTTACATTCTTAAATACATTATGGATAACTGGAAACTGGTAAAAATGGGAACTACACAAGCTCAAAGAAAATTATTTTATAAGTTGAGAAAAGAAAAGGAAAGGCTTTCTGCTCTTGGGTTTGAACCTACTTCTGCAGAAATAGCAAAAAGATTAGGAGTTAAAAAGAAAGAAGTTGAAGAAATGGAACAAAGAATGTTTTCTCAAGATTTAAGTATAGAGGCTCCTGTTTCTTATAATTCAGATGAAACTTTAGCTAATTTCTTAAAAGACGAAAAGCTAACTCCTGAAGATTCTTATGCAAGAGAAGAAATTTTAAATAATTTTAAAAGACTTCTTAAAGATTTTGCCCAAACCCTTACAGGTAAAGATTACGTTATTTTTTATGAAAGGCTTTTTACAGATAGACCAAAAACTTTAAATGAACTTTCTCAAAAACTTGGAATTTCTAAAGAAAGGGTAAGACAAATAGAAGAAAAAATAATAAAAAAACTTAAAAAATTTCTTGAGCAGAGGTTACCAGATGCTTATTACTATCCGCTTGCCTTACCTTATAAAGATTAGTGTTTTTACCTTAAGTTTTTTATATTTTATTTTTTCCCCTTTAACTTCTTTAGCAGAAGATAAGGCAAAAGCCTACTATTATTATTTACTATCTATTATTGAAAAGGACTCTGTTTTAGCTGAAGAATATATTAAAAAGGCTATCAAAAACGATAAAAAAAGCCTCTACCTTAAAAAAACATTAATTCTTATTTATTTAGAGAATAAAAAGCTAAATGAAGCAGAAAAATTAGCACAAACTCTCTATAAAGATCATCCCAAAGACAGAGACATTCACCTCTTTTTAGCTAAAATTTATATTTTACAGAATAAACCCTTAAAAGCTGCCTCAGTGCTTGAAGACTATATTAAACTTTCTCCAAGAGATGAAACTATTCTCGGGCTTTTAATAAATATATATCTTGATCAAAAAGATTGGGAATCTGCCCTTAACAATCTTAATAAACTTATAAGTATTGATGAAACCAATTATCTGGCCTGGCTTTTCAAAGCTCGCATATTAAAAGAACAAAAAAAGATAAATGAGGCAAAAGAAGCATACTTAAAAGCTTTAAACTTATCCACAGATAATAAACTTATTTTAATAGAAACCTTAAAATTCTTGGATGAAATTTCAGATACCCAGGAAATTGAAAATATATTAAAGGGCTATCTTACCAAATATCCAGAAGATGAAGACTTTTTGAGAATTCTTTTAAGTTTTTATATTGAAAAATCTGACTGGGAAAAATCAGAAAAATTTTTAAAAGAACATTTAGAAAAGAGACAATCCAATCCTGAACTTTTATTTTTTTTAGGATATTCTTTAGAAAAGCAAGAAAAACTTGATGAAGCTATTAAGGTATATGAAAATCTTTTGCAAGATAAGGAATGGTACTATGAAGCAGGAAAAAGAATTATTGAAATTTTAAGAAAGAAAGGAACAGATGAGGCTTTAAAATACATGGAAAATTTTTCCAAAACCTATCCAAAAGATAAAAACTATTATATTTTTTTAGCTAACTGCTGCGAACTTCTTGATTTTTGTGAAAAAGGAGTTGAATTTGCAAAAGAGGGGGTTAAGGCTTATCCTGAAGACCTTGACATGATATTAACTTTAGCTTCCAATTATGCCTGTTTAGAAAATTATTCTAAGGTTTTAGAATTAGTTGAGCCTCTTTTAAAAATATATCCTGAGGACCCTTATGTACTAAATTTTATTGGATACAGTTATGTAGAACTAAATAAACAACTTGATAAAGCTGAAAAACTTTTAATCAAAGCACTTCAACTCAGACCCATGGACCCTTATATTCTTGACAGTATAGGTTGGCTTTATTTTAAAAAAGGGGATTTAGATTTAGCTATCCAGTATTTAGAAAAAGCTTTAAATAAGCTGCCTGAGGATGAAGCGATAATAACTGAACATCTTGCAGATGTATATCAGGCAAAAGCAGAAAAAGAAAAAGCTTGTTCTTTATACGAAAAGGCTTTAAAATCAGCTATTCATAAAAGGGATAAAGAAAGAATTGAAAAAAAACTCAAGACCTGTCCAATTTCTGAATAAAATTTTTTATTTATTTATATTATATGTCTCAATATTTCTTTCAGACTGTAGCTATAAAAAAACAGTAAGTTTAGAGGAATTTCCTAAAGAAGTTAAAGAAATTTTTGAGGGAACTATTTGGTGGGAGATAATTTATTTTTCCAACAATGAAACTAAAGCTATTAATGGATATGGAGAATTCCAAATAAGTAAGGATTTTCTTTTTTTAAGATTAAAATCACCTTTAAGTACAACTTTGGGCTATGGAAAATGGACTTATTCATCTTTTGAAATTATAGAAATTTTTGATTTTTATAATAAAAAACATTATTTAGTTTTGTTAAATCAAGATCCAGAATTACAAAATATTCCTTTGTATTTTTTGGGGTTGAAAGAATCTGAAAAAAACTTTATTTTTTTAAAAACTACCTTTAAATATTCCTTTTCTCAGACTGATAAAGAAGGAATTATAACTTCTGAATTTTTCACCCTTAAGTGGAGATTTAAAAATATTCACCCTGTCAAAACTTTTAGTCCCTTGATAAAAGAGAATTTCTTTAATGAAACTTTACCTCAAATAGAAGTTATTTTTTAATTTTTATTATTACTTCCTCTACTTTTTGCGGAGTAGCTTTAATTATCTTTATCTCAAGATTTTTATAATAAATTATTTCTCCCTGTTGAGGTATTTTCCCTGTAAAGGAATAAAGAAATCCATTAAGGGTCTCATATTCTCCAGAGGGAATATTTATTCCAAGATCATGAAGTTTTTCTATTTCTATATAACCTTTGCATCTATACAAATTTTCATTAATTTTCTGATATTCAGGAACATAATAGTCAAGGGCATCCTTAAATTCCCCTAAAACCTCTTCTACCAAATCTTCTATAGTTATAATTCCTGTAGTGGTGCCATATTCATCAACTACTATAGCTATTTCAGTTCCGCTTTTTTGAAGCATAGAAAGAACTTCATGTGCTAAAGCAATTTCCGGGACAAAAAGAGGCTTTAAAGCAAAATCTGAAAGAGGCTTTTCCTCATCAAGTAAGGCCTCTCCAATCAAGTGTTGAATTTTTATTATACTTTTTATATTATTTAAACTTCCTTCATAAAGAGGTATATAAGAAAAACCATAATTTTTACTGAATTCTAAGGCATCTTTAACTGTAGCATTTATGGGTAAGGCTTTTACCTGGATTAAAGGAATCATAACTTGAGAAACTTTTTTATTTGCAAATTCAGCAATTTTATGCATTAATTCCTTCTCCTTAAAATCTATCTCTTCTTCATAGCGAATGAAAGTTAAAAATATCTCTCTAAATTTAGTCAAGAAAAAAGGATTAGCATTTTCTTTGGCTTTAAGCATTCTACTTGCTAAACTGGTATTTAAATATACTAAAGGTAAAAATATTACAGATATAAAGTAAAGAGGAGGCATTAAATAAAAAACTAAGGGATAAGAAAACTTTCTACCTATAGTTTTGGGCAATATTTGACCAAAAATAATCATGGAAATAGGTAAAAAAGTAGAGGAAATTACAACTCCCCATTTTCCTAAAGCCTTTATTAAAAAATAGGAAGTGAAAATAGCATTACCTGCAATACACAAAATAATTCCCAGAAGAGTGGTAGTAAAAAGACGTTCTGGATTTTCCCAAAACTTTGCATAAAATTTTGCTCCTATACTTTTTTTAGTAAGTTTTTCTAAAAGCATTCTTTCTGTTGAAATAAAGACAATTTCGCTACATGCAAAAAAAGCTTCACCAAAAATAAAAAACAAAAAACAAATTAAAGCCTTAATCATTTTTTCTTTTTTCTACCTCTACTAAACCTATTTTTCTTCCTTTAATCTTTCTTATAGTAAAAATAAAGTCTTTATATTCTATTTGATCTCCCTCCTTAGGTATCCCTTTAAATAGACTCAGAAGAAGCCCATTTAAAGTTTTTACTTCTCTAAGCTCTTCTTCTATTTCTATATTTAATAAAATTTTTAACTCATCCAAAAGTACTTTACCTTGAATTAACCATTTATTTTCATGTATTTTTTTAATAGGCTCTATTTTAGCTTCTTTTTCTTCATAAATTTCTCCAAATAATTCTTCAATTACATCCTCAAGTGTAACAAGTCCTTTCAAAATGCCATATTCATCAATTACAAGAGCTATTTTAGTTTGTCTTTTTTGAAATTCAAAAAGAAGATCTCTCACTTTAAAGTTCTCAGGGATAAAGTAAGGGGGTCTTAAAAAATCTGAGATTTTTTTTTGATTTAAAATTTCAGGAGAAAAATCTTTAATTAGATCTTTAGCATAAAGAATCCCTATAATATTATCAAGATCCCCTTTATATACAGGAAATTTATTATAGGGAAAATATTTTAGTTTTTCTAAAAACTCTAAAGTTATTATTTGATCTTCAAAAGCTACTATTTCTGAACGAGGAGTAAGAATAACTGAAACAGGAGTTTTCTCTGAAATAAATAAACCTCTAACAAATTTTCTTTCTTTATCAGTTATTTTTCCCTGTTTGTAAGCTACATCTAACATATAGAGAATCATTTCTTCTACTGGAGAAATTCCATAAAAATTTGTTAAAGAGTAAGTAAAATTATAAGGAAAGAATTTTTCTAATCTTTGATAAATAAAAGAATAAAGCTTTCTGAAAGGATAAAAAATTTTGAAAAGAATATAATTTATAATTAAAATTTTAGGGACTATAGAGGTTTTAAATCTAAAACCTACAAGCTTCGGAAAAAAGTCTCCTATCCAAAAGCTAATCAATGCAGAAACAACAAATGCAATTATCCTTCCTTTATCATAAAATAAATTAGTAAATCCCTTTGAAAAACAGAAACTTGCAAAAAAATCTACAATCTCGTTACTAGCTATTAGAACAATCAGAAGTTCTTCCGGATGTTTCAATATTTGCAAATACTTAGGTGCTACTCCAAAACTCTGTAAAGAAATCCTTTCAACTCGAGAAAGCGAAAAAATACCTGTTTCACTTGTAGTAAAAATTGCAGAAAGAAAAATAAAAAAGAAACTAACTAAAAAGTAAAACTCTACCATTAATTTTTATTTAAAAGAATTACCCTGGTTTCAGAAGAAATATTTAAAGAGTTTTTTTCAGAAAATCCCAATAAATCAAAGATAGAGTTCTTAAAATTATAGATTTCAAAGTTTTCTATCGGTGTTTTTTCTTTTTCAAAAGAAAATTTTTCTTTCCAATCCTCTATTATATCCTTTTCAGTAATTAATAAGCTATTTAAAGATTTCCATTCATTCCAATTTATATATTTCCCCAGGATTTTCCAGGAAGAGATTCTTAATGATAAATTAGGAAGTTCTTCTTGAGAGAAAGAAATTTTTAAAATTTCTTCAAATTCTGTTTCAAGAGATTTTTCAAAAGTATAATCTTCTCCGATTATTTTTTCTTCAAAAATTTGATCCAATTGTTGCTCTATATCCTTCAAAGATTTATCAAGCTCATATAAACTATAATCTAACCTTTCGGCTAGGATTAAAACTATGAGGGCTCTTCTGATTTCAACCTGTTCAACATATCTTTTTTTCTCTTTCAAAGTAGGAAATATTTCTTCTAAAGTATCCTCTACAACTTCTCTAAAGTGACTAAAATATTTAAGATTTTCAGGTGTTCTAAAATTTAATCCCCATTCTTCTATAGATATAACCTCTTTAAGTATACGATCCCAATCAATACTTAAATCACTTTTAAATTCCAAAAAAAATATTTTTTCTTTCCAGGGAAAATCCAAATCTTTATATACTTTTTCCAAAATTTCCCGGGTTTTAGGGAGTTTTAGAAGAATAAGCTTTGAAACCTGAGATAATATTAATTTTGCTTTATCGGGAAATAAAAAAGTTTGAGGATAAAGAAGTAACTCTGAAGGAAAAAATGACATTTTAAGATACTACTTTTTTATATAAATTTTTCAAATATTCTAAGTGTCTTCCATATTCTTCATCAAGTTTTTCTTTTATTTTGTTCCATTCTTCCTTAAATTGAGGATGTTCCTCCACATTAATTTTCACTTCAGCTCCTAACTGATTAGAAAGTGCTTCTTCTATGGCACTTACTCCATGACTAAATCTTTTGATAAGTTCATTATAAATACTTTCTTTATGATTATAATATTCCTTAAGAAGTCTTTCTACCTGCTGAGTCACTTTTGAAAATTCAGGTACCCTTTTAAACATTATCTTTAATCCTTCTATAGCTTTCTTACTATCTTCAAGTTGATATTCAGTTTTAGGAAGCACTACATTTTTTAAAAATATATCTACCATGCTTTGAAGAATAACTTTTTTTTGTTGAGAATTTTTATTTTCTAAAAATTTTTGAAGTTCTTCTTCAAAATTGGTCATTTTTTCTCTCAAAAACTTAGCAGCTAATTTTTGAGCAGATTCTTTTATTTCTAATAATTGCAAT
The DNA here is from genome assembly GCA_964412755.1 of uncultured Thermodesulfatator sp. GTDB lineage: Bacteria > Desulfobacterota > Thermodesulfobacteria > Thermodesulfobacteriales > Thermodesulfobacteriaceae > Thermodesulfobacterium. The sequence goes on along the minus strand of CAYPPW010000001.1, from coordinate 12,521 downwards.
TCTTCTTTAGAAGCTTTCCCTATTTTTTCTGCTTTTTCTAATGCTATTTCTAATGTACTTTTTATTTCTTCAGCCATCATTACTCCTTTTAAAGAAGTTTAATTTAAAATTAACACTTCTCTTTAATTAATTCAAGAGGCTTATTTTTTAACTTGTAGATTTTTAGATTAAAGATTATAATTTAAAAATCATGAGGAATTTAGAGTTTTTAAAAGAACTTAATCCTTCCCAAGCTGAAGCTGTAAGAACTGTCTTTGGTCCTCTTTTAGTAATTGCAGGAGCTGGGTCAGGTAAAACAAAAACCATAACCTGTAGAATGGCCTATTTAGTGGCTCAAGGTGTTTCTCCTGATAAAATACTCCTTCTTACCTTTACCCGTAAAGCTAGTAGAGAAATGATTGAAAGAACCGGAATTCTTCTTAAGATGGACTGTGATAAAATTATGGGAGGCACTTTTCATTCTCTCTGTCAATATATGTTAAGATTCTATGGATATCTTATAGGATATAAGCCCAATTTCACTATTCTTGATAGAACTGATTCAGAAGATCTTATCAATCTTTTAAGAAATAGTCTAGGATTAGCTGACAGAAAAAAAAGATTCCCAAAAAAAGACACTTTAGCTAGTATTTACAGTAAATTCGTTAATCAACAGAAAAACTTAGAAGAAGTGTTATCTTCAGAATATCCTCAATTTTTAGATCATTATTATGAGATTAAAAAACTCTTTATAGAATACAATAATTATAAAAAGGAAAATCAATTGATGGATTATGACGATCTTCTTTTAAATTGGTTAGAAGTATTAAAAAAATATCCCCAAGTAAGAAAAGAAGTAGGAGAAAAATTTGAATTTATAATGGTAGATGAATATCAGGATACTAATGCACTTCAAGGAGAAATTATAAAATACATGGGAGAATTTCATAAAAATGTAATGGTAGTAGGGGATGATTCGCAAAGTATATATGGTTTCAGAGGGGCTAATTATCGAAACATATTTGAATTCCCTAAACTGTTTCCAGAAACCAAGATAATCAAGCTTGAACAAAATTATAGAAGTACTCAAGCTATTTTGAATCTTGCTAATGCTATTATTTCTAATTCAAAAATAAAATATACTAAAACTCTTTTTACATTAAAAAAAGGAGGTGAAAAGCCGATTTTATTTCAAGCCAAGGATGAGGCAGAATCAAGTCATTTTGTAGCAGATAAAATCTTGGAATTAAGAGAAAAAGGGATTAAACTCTCTCAAATGGCAGTTTTATTTAGATCTGCTTATCACTCATTTGATCTTGAAGTAGAACTAACTAAAAGAGGCATTCCTTTTGCTAAATACGGAGGCTTAAAACTTATGGAATCTGCTCATATAAAAGACTTTGTTTCCTTTTTAAAAATTCTTTCTAATCCTCAAGATTTCCTTGCATGGAACAGAGTACTTCTACTTTTAGAGGGCATAGGTCCAAGAAGTACTGAAAAAATTATTAACTTTTTAAAGCAAAATTACATTTTTAATGAAGAGTCTTTGCAAAAATTGATGTTTCAGTTTCCCTTTAAAGAATTTAAAGAAATGATTTTCCTTTTAAAAAGCTTATGGGGAGAAAGAATTTCTCCCTCTGAAATACTTTTTGAAATCTGGAAATTTTATAAACCCATTTTTGAAAGAATATATTATGAAGATTATTTCAAAAGAGAAAAAGATATTGAAGGACTTATGGCACTTTCCGAAAAATATTCAACTTTAGAGGAATTTTTAACAGATCTAATTTTAGAACCTCTTGAAATAACAGATGTGGAAAAATCAGTTAAGGATGAAAACCATCTTATTCTTTCTACTATTCATTCAGCTAAAGGATTAGAATGGCATACCGTTTTCATCCTTTCTCTAATAGAGGGAAGATTTCCCTCTTTTTATAGTTTAGAAAATGAAGAAGAACTTGAAGAAGAAAGAAGACTTTTTTATGTGGCAGTAACTAGAGCAAGAGAAAAATTGTTTTTGATAGTTCCCATGACTATTTATATCCCAGGTGAAGGCAAAACTTTGGCTAAAATGTCTCGATTTGTAAGAGAAATCCCCTCTTCTTTAATTGAATATTATAAAGATTCAAATGTTTCCACCACTAAGATAGAAGAAAATGGAAAAAAATTTAGGGTAGGAGATATAGTGAAACATCCTCATTTTGGAGTAGGAGAGGTTTTAGAAATAATAGGGTCGGAAAAAATAAAAGTTTTTTTTGAAGAAAAAGGAATTACTCTCTTACATTTGAAGTATACCAATCTTGAAAAATTAATAAATTAAAAAATGGCAGAAACAAAATCAGGAAACAAGATTCATCTTCTCACCAAATTAAAAACCTCGGTATTAAGTAAAAATGTATCTTTAGCTTCTTTAAATTACCTACCCTCCCATCTTAAAAAAGATTTAAATAAAACTTTAAACCAAGCCCTTATTTTTTATCAACAAAGTTTGATAAAAGGTGCTTTAAAAGTAATAAGCCCTGAAAAACTACTTCTTTTAAAAAATCCACAGACTCCCCAAATTAATAAAGGAGAAACAGTACTTATTGTAATTCCTCATAATAAAATAAAATATGTATTTCAAACAATTTTAGAAAATTCTACTTCAGAAGGTTTTATTTTGAAAATTATTAAACCAAGACATGATAAACGGTTAGTTTTAAATACTTCAGTTCCTGTTTTTATTTCTTTTGTTTCTTATAACTTATTTTTAAATTTTTTACAAAAAGATTATTTTTTAGTAAGAAATTCTAATTTTTCTTTAGATGATCCTTCTTTAAAAAATTTGGAATTTTATGATATAATTTTTGACGAAAATAATAATGTAGATAAAGATTTCCAGAGCCTTATTCATAAATCTCATCTTAAAGGTGAACTTATAGATATAAGTAGTGGAGGAATATGCATAAAGATAGGTAGTATTTTACAAATTCCAGAAAATACACATTTAATTTACACTAAATTTGAAATCTCTGTAGAGGAATCTGAACTTAAATTTGGCCTTTTATCTCATTTAAGAAATGCAAGGATAGAAGGAAATTCTAGTATTTTACATCTCATGTTTTTAATTGGTTTTAAACCTGAAGTATGGAATAAAATAGAAGAAATCATAAAACCTTTAATCTCTTAAAGTTTTAAAAATATTTATAGCTAAATCTAAATGATTTTCTTTTTCCATTTCTCTTATAATAAATTTAAATAAATTTTTACCTTCCTTGAAAAGAAAATTATTTTTCAAATTTTTTAATACTTTTTTAAATTTAAATAAGCTTTCTTGGTCTTTAATAAAAAATATCAAGTCATCTCCTTTAGATTCTATCAAGGGTACTTTTAGTTTTTTCATATATAGTTTTAAAAGATAAATCTTAATTAAATTATCTACAGGTTTGGGAAGTTCTCCATATTTATCTCTGATAAATTGATAAAATTCCTCAATTTCATCTTCGTCTCTTATAAGTACCAATTCTCTGTAAAGACTAAGTCTTTCTTCAGGTTCAGGAATGTATTCTTGAGGAATATAGGCAGAAACTTTTATATTTACCTCTGGTTCCCAATCTTCTATTTTTTCTCCTTTCAGAGATCTTATAGTGTTTTCGAGAAGCTCTAGATAGAGTTCATAACCTACAATATTAATGTGTCCTGATTGGCGAATACCTAAAAGTTCTCCAGCACCTCTTATTTTCAAATCACTCATTGCAAGTTTAAAACCTGAGCCAAGTTCTGTAAACTGTAAAAATGCTTTTAATCTTTTTTGTGCAGATTCAGTAAGTACTTTAAAACTTGGCACTAAAAGATAGGCATAAGCAGGAATTTCTGATCTACCTACTCTTCCTCTTAATTGATATATATCCGCTAATCCAAACATATCAGCTCTATTTATTATAATAGTATTAGCAGAAGGAATATCTATTCCACTGCCTATAATAGGTGTACAAAGAAGAACATCTATTTCTTGATTTAAAAATTTATAAAGATTTCTTTCTATAAGTTCCCTTGACATTTGACCATGAATAATTTCTATTCTTGCTTCAGGAACTAATTTTTTAATATAATAAAGAAGTGAAGTTAGTCCTTGAATTCTTGGATTTACAAAAAATAATTGTCCACCTCTTTTTAACTCTGTTTCTATAGCATGTTTGATTATTTCGGGCTCAAATTTAGCTAAAATAGTCTTTATAGGTTTTCTTCCCAAAGGAGGGGTTTCTATTATAGAAAGATCAAAAATCCCCAATAAGCTTAATTGAAGACTCCTTGGAATGGGAGTGGCTGAAAGTGAGAGAACTTTAACATTTTTTTTAAATTGTTTTATTTTTTCCTTTTGCTTAACTCCAAACCTGTGTTCTTCATCAATAATAAGAAGACCTAAATCTTTAAAGGTAACATCTGGAGATAAGAGTCTATGAGTACCTATGATAACTTTGATTTCTCCTTCAGCCAATTTTTTAAGAGTCTCTCTTTGTTCTTTTTCTGTTCTAAGCCTTGATAAAACTCCTGTTTTTATATTAAAAGGTTCTAAACGAGCTTTAAAATTTCTATAATGTTGTTCTGCTAATATAGTAGTAGGTACTAAAAAAGCCACTTGTTTACCAAAATAAGCTACTAAAAACACAGCTCTTAAGGCAACTTCTGTTTTACCAAATCCTACATCTCCTACTAATAATCTTTCCATTGATTTATCACTACAGAGATCTTTAATTATTTCATCAATTGCAATTTCTTGATCAGGTGTTTCCTGATAAGGAAAAGTTGAAGAAAATTCTTGATAAGCATGAGCTGGAAATGGTAAAGTATAGCTTTTTAATGCTTTTCTTTCTGCATAAAGAGTTAATAACTCTTGAACTACCTCTCTTAATTCTTTTTCTATTTTTATTTTACGAATTATGAAGGCTTTCTTACCAAGTTTGTCAAGTTTAGGCTCTTTGTCTGCAATACCTATATAAGGATAAAGTTCATTAAGTCGAGAAACTGGTAAGTAAAGTTTATCCCCACCTTCATATTCAATTTCCAAAAATTCTCCCTTTATCTGATCCACTTCTAAAAAAGTTAATCCCAAATATTTACCTATTCCGTGATATTTATGAACTACAAAATCTCCGGATTTTAAATCTTCAAATTTTCTAAAGTGAGCTTTTACCTTTTTTAAAACTGGCTGAGAGATCTCTCTTTTTAAAGATATTTTCCCAAAAAGTTCATATTCAGAAGTAAGCCAAAGAGCCCATTCAGAAATATAAAATCCCTCTTTTAAACTTCCTCTTTTAATCTCAAGTTTTGAAAAATCTTCAACACCTCTAAATTTAAGCCCCTCTAAAATAGCTCTTTCTGTCTTTTCATCAGAAATTAAAAGAATGACCCTTTCCCCAGACTCTAAAGATTTTTTAAGAAGATTAAAAGCTTTCTCAATTTTGTTTTTTTCTTGAACCTCATTTAATATTTTTTTAGTAACTGGAAATACTATCCCTGAATCCTCTGCTTTAAAAGGTATCTCCCTTACTATTACTTTTTTATTATTAGTCATCCAATCTTCATATTGTTTTGGAGTTACAAATAAAAAAGTTTCATCAAAATATAATTTTTTTCTTTCCTTAGCTTTAAGAACATTAAAATATATTTTATTCCAAAACTTATCTATATTTTTTTCTATTCTTTCAGGTTCATAAATAAATATTAAATAATTTTTGTTCTCAAGATTTTCCCATATAGGATAAAGTGAATCATAAAAAAGCGGAAAAAGAAAATCTTTACTTTCCAAAAGATATCGATTTTCTATTTGCTGAAGTAATTCGATAAAAAATGATTCTGAAAGCACAGCCTTAAACTTAAAAAGTCTCTCATATAAGAGTTGAATATTTTCAGAAAAAAATATCTCTTTACAAGGAAGTATTATAACCTCTTCTATATGGTAAATACTTTTTTGACTTATAGGTTCGAAAGTTTTTAAAGTAATTATTTCATTACCGAAAAATTCGATTCTTATGGGAAAATCATAATTAGGAGACCATACATCTATAACTGCACCTTTTACTGTAAAAGTTCCTTTTTCTCTTACTACTCCTACCCTTTCATATCCCAAATCCAAAAGCTTATTTAAAAAACTTTCTCTATCAATTCTTTCTCCCTTTATTAAATAATAATAAGCTTCCTTTAAAATTTTTCTTGGAATGGTCTTTCTTAAAAAAGCTTCTATACCTCCTGCCAAGACCTTTATCTCTGGAAGTTCCCAAAGAATTTTTATTCTATTAAAATCATCTTCCGCAAAAGTATAAGCTTGTGAAAAAGGAGGAATTTCTGAAACTTGATATAATTCAACCTTTTCAGAAGTAAAAACTTTTAAGGCTGAAATAAATTCTTCAGATTGATCTTTTTCGGGAAAAATGACTATAATAATTTCATCTTTTAACCAACTCAAATAAAATGATAAAAAATAAGCTAAAAAAGATAAATTAACACCAGAAAGAGTAAAAATTTTTTTAGAATTTTTATTTTTTAAGAATTTTTCAAATTCTTTAAAAGTAACCATTTTACCTTTTCATAAAATTTCATAATTATTTTAGGTCTCCCCTTGTTTTTTTCAACTTTAAGAAGATAATAATTAAAGTAAAAATTAAATTTTAAATTATCCAATGGTAAATAAAAAGTCAAAATATAGTAAAAGTCAAACCTTAGAAATTAGTGATGATTTTTAAAAGTTATTTTAGAAAATATTCCGGTAGGAGTTTATTTTACCAATAAAGAAAGAAAAATAATTTACTGGAATAATTTTGCAGAGGAAATAACCGGGTTTAAAAAAGAAGAAGTAATAGGTAAAACCTGCAGGGATAATATTTTAAACCATGTAGATGATAAAGGGACTAATCTCTGTTTAACTGACTGTCCGTTATCACTTGCTATGAAAAATAAAATTACCGTAGAAGCAAGAGTGTACCTTCATCATAAAGAAGGATATAGAATTCCTATTTATGTAAGAGTAAATCCCTTGTTAAATCGTAATGGAGATATTATAGGAGCCATTGAAATTTTTTATCACGATAGCTATGTAAAAAGTCTTGAAGAAAAAATAAATAATTTAGAAAGACTTGCTATGGTTGACGAATTAACTAATCTTGTTAATAGAAGATATATAAAATTTGATATTAATTCAAAAATACAACAGACTAAAAGACATAACAGATTATACGGAATAATTTATATTGATCTTGACAATTTTAAAAAAATTAATGATAGGTTTGGTCATCATATAGGAGACAAGGTTTTAAAAATGATTGCCAACACTTTACAAAATAATTTAAGGGCATCTGATACTGTAGGGAGATTGGGTGGAGACGAATTTATAGCAATAGTTGAAATAGATTCAAGAGAAACTCTTGAAAAAATTGCAAATAAATTAAGCATTTTAATTGAAAATTCCTTCCTTATAGTAAATAATACCAAAATTACCATAAAAGCTTCAATAGGAGCTTATATAATAAAACCATACGATACAGTATCCTCTGCTTTAAAAAAAGCAGACCAGCTCATGTATGTTAGTAAAAATCATAAAAAGAAGAAAGTAACTATAGAAAACAATTTCAATACCTCACAGAGTCTAGATAAAAATTCTGATACTTTATAAAATAGCCAACTGCCTATTGACAAATTGGGTTTGGAAGTTATTATATATCGTATCAAAACAAGTTTTGATTTCATTATTTTATAAGGATTAGAATAATTAAGTGATAAAAGTCCAAAAAGGAGGATATTAAGTGTTAGCAGTAATTAAGACAGGAGGAAAACAGTATATCATTAAACCTGGGGATAAAATAAAAGTAGAAAGAATTTCAGGAGAAGTCGGAGATATTATTGAATTATCTCAAGTTCTTTTAATAAAAGATGGTGAGGAAATCAAAATAGGAAAGCCCTATGTTGAAGGAGCAAAAGTAAAAGCTTCTATTATTGAGCAAGGTAGAGCATCGAAAGTAATAGTATTTAAGAAAAAACCTAAAAAGGGTTATAAAAGAAAAAAAGGACATAGACAGTATTATACTATGCTTGAAATCAAAGAAATTTTAAGTTAGGAGGATACAAATATGGCTCATAAAAAATCTGGAGGAGCTTCACGTAATGGAAGAGATTCTCATTCAAAACGCCTAGGAGTGAAAAGATTTGGTGGACAATTTGTCAAACCTGGTGAAATTATTATAAGACAAAGAGGAACAAAGGTTCATCCAGGCTCAAATGTAGGATTAGGCAGAGATTACACTATATTTTCCAAAATTGAAGGAATAGTGAAATTTGAAAAAAGAGGAGGAAAAAGAATAGTCAGCGTTTATCCAGTATAATATCTTGTTTTTTTCTTAAAATATTATAAAAATATTTTTGTGTATAAATTATTTCTTTTATTTTTTTTAAGCTATTTTTTAGGTTCTATTCCCTTTGCTCTACTTATTGCTTTACCTAAAGGAGTAGATCCTAGAAAAGAAGGTAGCAAAAATCCGGGTGCAACAAATGTTACAAGACTTTTAGGAAAAAAATGGGGTTTTCTTACCTTTATAGGGGATTCTTCTAAAGGTATCTTAGCTCTTTTTATAGCTTATTCATTTTTTGTAAATAAAATCCCTTATTCTAAAGATTTAATTTTGGCAGGAACAGCTTTTTTTGCTGTGTTAGGGCATCTTTTTTCAATTTTTCTTAAATTTAAAGGAGGTAAAGGAGTTGCCACAACTATAGGCGTATTTTTAATCCTTACACCTAAAGCTATGGTTTTAAGCTTAATAATTTTTTTAATAGCTGTTTTTCTATTTAATTATATTTCAATTGGTTCTCTTTTAGCTACAGCTTTATTGCCTTTAAATATTTACTTTCTTCATTATCCTCCCGAATATGTTATATGTAGTTTAGCTTTAGCTATACTCATATGGATTAAACATAAAGACAATATTAAAAGACTTATTAAAGGAGAAGAAAAGACCTGGCAAAAGGTATAAAAATTGATCAATAGAGTTCAAGCTAAAACTGAAGGCATCATAATAGATGAATTTATCATCAAGGTCTCACCAGATGAAATGTATGCATATGTAGAAATTGATCCTAAAAATCCTGTTTTAATAACTGCTTTAAAAGAAAAGTGGGAAACTATAAAATCTGAATTAGAAAAAGAAAAAATTTTAGGTATTTTAGATGATCCAGAATTTGGAGATAATCAACTTATCCTTGCTAAAGGGAAACCTCCCAAAAATCCTATCCCTGAAAAAATGGAATTTTTTGAAAAATTTATACCTCTTTTTAAAAATGATAAGTATCTTGAATCAAAATGTAAAGAAGAAATTGTAGAAGAAATGGCAGAAGATTTAAGGGATTTGTGTCAGAGAATAATTTGTGTAGAAAAAGGAGAGGCTATAGGAAGATGGTATCCTCCGATTCCAGGAACTCCCGGTTTAAATATATGGGGAGATACCATAGAACCTCCTTCACTTAGTGAAAAATCTCCTTTTTTATTGGGAAATAATCTTTATATAGATGAAAATGACAATTTAATAAAAGCAAAGGAAAACGGAGTTTTAGTAATTGAAAAAGATAAAATAGAAGTATATCCAGAATATACTCTAAAGGGAGATGTAGACTTCTCAACAGGTAATATATATTTTATTGGTAAAAGCCTCACTATTCAAGGAGATATAAAATTTGGATTTAAAGTAATTTGTAAAGGAAGATTAGAATTACAGGGTTCTACAGAAAATAAGGTTTATATAGAAGTAGAAGGAATTTTTATTTGTCAAGGAATAATAAGAGGTGAAGAAACCAAAGTAAAAATTAAAGGAGATGCAGAAATTAAATCTGTAGAATTTGCTACAATTGAAATAGAAGGAAATTTAACTATTAATAACTATCTTATTTTTTCTAAAGTTATTACATATGGAAATATAAAAGCCCTCTCAGGAAAAGGAATAATTTATGGTGGAGACATAAAATGTAGTGGAAATATTGAAGTCAAAATATTAGGTAATGAAGGCCATACACCTACTAAAATTTTTGCAGGCTATAATCCCACGCTTATTGAGCCTTATAAAAAGGCTTTACAAGAAGAAATTACCTTAAAAGAAACTTTAGAAAGACTAAGTCAAGGAATTAAACTTGGTGAAAAATTAAAAAAATATGAAAAACTCACTCCTGAAAAAGAAAAAATTTTATTTAAATTAAAAGAAGAAGCTGAGAAATGTTACGCTACTTTAGAAAAAATAAAAGATACTATTTCCAATTTAAAAAAAATAATTTCAGAATATAAATCAAGAACCATCAGGGTATTAGAAAAAATCTATCCAGGTGTGACACTAGGAATTACAGATCTTAGCTATACTATAGTAGAGGAAAAAAGAGGTCCTATTACATTTTATCTTGAAGCAGATAAATTTAAATTTACTACCTAATTATGGAAAAAAATTGGGAAGAACTTTCCGAAATTTTAGTTTCAGAAATTAAAAGAGAAATTGCCGAAAGTTATTTCTCCGAAAAGCTTTATTTAGAGGAAGAATGGGAAAATTTTTATATACTCTTAGAAGAACTTAAAAAAGAATTAAAAAGAATTTTTAATAATGCATGGAGAATATATTTTATTTTAAATGGTGATCAAGATTTAATTACTGAATTTGAAAAGATTATTACCTTTTCTATTAAAGAAGCCATTAAAGACAGTCAAACTTTATATCCAGAGATTTATCAGATTTCTCAACAAGAATTAAAAGAAAAACTTTTAAGCAGATTAATTTCTCCTTTTGGTTTCACTTCTAAAGGTAAATTCATTAAACTTTTATATAATGTGTATAAAAGATTATTTAAAGTCTTAAATAATTATTTAACTCTTTATAAAAAAATAGAGGAATATTATGAAATTTTAAAGGAGGAAACTGAAAATTTTCACAAAAAATTTGATCTTTCTTATATTTTAAGTTTTTTTGAAAAATTTAAAAGTAAAGAAAAAGAGGAAATGGGAGAAATTATAGATAAAAGAAAAGTTATAGAAGAATTGACTGAAACCTTAAAAATAAAGGTCCCTGAACCATTAGAAAAAACTTTTAAAAAGTATTTTACAATTCCTGAACCTGCTGAAGTCTATTCCAATATCTCAAAACTTGCCCAAATCTCATTTAACCGTAATCCTGAAAATGCTAAAAATTTGTTAAAATATTTAAAGTAGATGTTTTTAAGGATAATAAAAAAAAACATAGAAAGATTCCAATTATTTCAAAAGGGAGATAGAGTTTTATTGGGAATTTCCGGAGGAGTTGATTCAGTTACTCTTTTGGAAGTTTTATTTATTTTAAAAAAGGAATATAAACTTAAATTATTTGTTTCACATTATGATCATAAAATAAGAAAAGATTCATATAAAGATGCTCTTTTTGTCTATAAATTATGTAAAGAGAGAGGAATTCCCTTTTTTTATACTGCTTCCTGTGTACCAATGTATGCCAAAAGAGAAGGTCTTAGTTTAGAAATGGCAGGAAGAGAACTAAGATATAATTTATGGTACAATTTAGCTAAAAAATATGATTTTCAAAAAATAGCTTTAGCTCATCATTTAGATGATCTTGCAGAAGAAATTTTTATGCGAATTATTAAAGGTACAGGAAAAAGGGGATTAGCTGGTATTCCTGTAAAAAGAGAAGATTTGATTGTAAGACCTCTTTTGTTTGTTACAAAAGAAGAAATAAAAAAGTTCGCTTTAGAAAGAGGATTAACCTGGAAAGAAGATGTTACCAATCAAGATTTAAGATTTTTTAGAAATAAAATAAGACATATGCTTATTCCTTTTTTAGAAAAAAATTTCAATAAAAATATCAAAGAAAATATCAAAAAAACGGCACTTTTAATAGCTGAAGAAGAAGAACTTATTGAAGACCTTGCTAAAAAAAAATTTGAAGAAATAAAAATTAATTTAGAAGGTGATTTAGGCCTTAAATTTCACGAATTTAAACAAATTCATCCGGCTTTAAGAAGAAGAATTTATTTTATTGCTTTTAAAGAAGTAGGAATTCCATTATTCAGAGTAAAGTATACCCATTTGGAAAGTTTGGAAAATTTAATTTTTAAAAAGGGAAAAGGCCCTATATATCTTCCTGGAAATTTTGTAATATATAGAGGACCAGGATATATAATTTTTACAAAAAAACTTTTTACCTTTCCTTATTTTGAAATTATAGTAGATAAAGAGGGTGAATATTCCCTTCCTGCTAACCAAATTCTTAAAGTAACTAAAATTTCTTTATCTAAGAATTTTATCAAACCACCTAACAGTATAATTTTGCCTGCAGAAAAATTATCCTTTCCATTTATAATTAGAAAGAGAAAATCAGGAGATAAAATATATCAACCCTCAGTAGGACATAAAAAACTCAAAAAATTTTTATGGGAAAAAGCTGTTCCCTCTTATCTCAGAGAAAATGTTATTATAATAGAACATAATAACCAAATTATAGGAGTATGGGGGTTATATATTCACCCAGATTACCAAATAAATGAAAGTACTAAGG